>CAYWIS010000062.1:2116-27714 GCA_964458385.1 uncultured Pirellulaceae bacterium | reverse complement strand
CTCCATCACCGACGGGCAGATCATCCTCTCGCCCGAATTGTTCCGTAAGGGGATTCTGCCGGCTGTGGACGTCGGCCGGTCGGTGTCGCGCGTCGGCGGCAAGGCCCAGTTGCCTTGCTATCGCGCAGTCGCCGGAGAGCTGCGGCTATCCTACGCCCAGTTCGAGGAACTAGAGGTCTTCGCCCGCTTCGGAACCCGGCTTGATGAAGAAACCGTCGTCACGCTGGAGCGGGGACGCCGAGTGCGCGAGGTTTTCCAGCAGCCTCAGTACGAGCCGTTGCCCGTTGCGGAGCAGGTCGCGGCCCTCCTGGCCGCCATCGACGGGCTCCTAAATGCCGTTCCTCTAGACCAAGTGGCCCAAGTGGAGCGGGCCATCCGCAAAGCGGTAACCCGCGAGTTGCCGGCGCTCTGCGAGCGCATGGAAGCCGGAGCTCGGTTGACGAAGGAGGACCGCGCGGACCTTCTGCGAGTGATTCGAAACGCAATTCAGGCGAACAGGTGACGACCGATGGCCCAAACGCTGGAGTTGATGCGCCGGCGAATCGAGAGCGCGGAGGATCTGTACTCCGTGGTCCGCGTGATGAAGGCCCTCGCCGCCGCAAACATCCGCCAATGCGAACGCGCGGTCGAATCCCTCGCCGAGTACCACCGCACCATCGAAGCGGGGTTGCAAGTTCTTTTACAACAGCGGCCCCGCGAGGTTGCGGTGGAGGCTCCGCCTGGCAGACGCTGGGGGTTCGTTGTGTTCGGTTCGGACCAGGGGATGTGCGGCTCGTTCAACGAGCAGGTAGCCACGTTCGCTCTGGAGCAAATCCAAACCTATACCGAACGCGCGGAAGACCGCACGGTCCTTGTTGTTGGCGCAAGGGTCGAAGGACGGTTGGAAGATGCGGGCTGCGCGGTTAGCGACCGATTCCGCGTGCCAAGCACCGTCTCTGGCATTACCCCGGCCGTTAATGACGTACTGCTTAAAGTCGAGGAGCTTCGTTTCCAAAAGGGACTCGACCAGTTTCTTCTGGTGCACCATTGGCCGAACGCCTCCGCCGGCTCCACACCGGGCAAGTTGCAACTCTTGCCAGTAGATCGCGACTGGCTGGCAAGTTTGGCCGAGAGGAAGTGGCCTTCGCGTTCGCAGCCTATGTTCACAATGGACTGGCGGCGGCTGTTTTCGGCGCTCATCCGCCAGCACCTCTTTGTCGCTCTGTATCGCGCGTTCGCCGAGTCGCTGGCGAGCGAGAACGCCAGTCGCCTCGCATCGATGCAGGCTGCCGAGAAGAATATTCAGAACCACCTCTCCCGCCTGTCGGTCGACTACCATCAGGCGCGTCAGCAAGCAATCACGGAAGAACTCCTCGACATCGTATCTGGCTTCGAGACACTAACCCAGGAAGAAAACCAAAAGGCCCGCCGAAAAGCCCCCAATAGGCCTCCAACGGCGGGCTGATGGCGCCAGTGAAAAATCACCTGGCTCAGATGATTGTGCTTGCTCAGCTTGGCTACGCGCCGGCGCCACGGCTGGCTTGCCCAGACGTAGGGGAGAGAGCCTATCGCTGTTAGGAAGTTGCGGCCGTTTACCCCTTCACTACGCCAATGGGTTTCATGCGGGCTACTTTCTTGGCCAAGTTGGCTTGGTGGACTACGTCGACGACCAGGTTGACGTCTTTGTAGGCTTCGGGTTGCTCTTCGGCCAGGCCGCGCCAACTGTGGGCGAGGGCGATGACTCCGCGGGCGCGAAGTTCTTCTTCAATCTTGCGGCCTTGAGCGGCTTTCACAGCAGCGGTACGGCTTAGCGCCCGGCCGGCCCCGTGGCATGTGGTGCCAAAGCTCTGCTCCATACTGCCCGGTTGACCAACTAAGACGAAGCTAGCTCGGCCCATATCGCCGGGGATGATTACCGGCTGGCCGATTTGCTTGTAGAGGTCAGGCGTCTCGGGGTGATACGGCGGGAAGGCCCGCGTGGCGCCCTTCCGATGGACCCAGACTTTGCGTTCTTTGCCGCCGGTGGTGTGTGTCTCGTACTTAGCGATGTTGTGGGCCACATCGTACACCAGATTCATTTGCAACGACTGCCACGATTTGCCAAGCGCCTTTTCGAACGCTGTCCGAGCCAGATGCATAAGCACCTGGCGGTTGCACCAGGCAAAGTTAGCGGCCGCGCACATGGCGCCGATGTATTCCTGCCCTTCCTTGCTCTCAATCGGGGCGCAGGCCAGTTGTCGGTCGGGCAGGTAAATGCCGTATTTCTCCGGCACGCCGCGAAGTTTCTTGAGAGCATCATCGCACACCTGGTAGCCCAACCCGCGCGAGCCGGAGTGGATCATCACACAGACCATGTCTTTTTCCAGGCCCATGACGCGGGCGGCCTCTTCGTCGTAGATCGCTTCAACAATCTGCACCTCCAGGAAGTGATTGCCCGACCCAAGGGTGCCAACCTGATCTTCGCCGCGCGCCAACGCTCGTTCGCTGACCAGATCCGGTTCGGCGCGTTCCAGGCAGCCATGGGCTTCGGTGTGGGCGATGTCTCCCTCGGTGGCCATGCCGTCTTTGATTAACGCCCGTGGTCCTTCCCGCATCAGGCGTTTCAGCTCCTTGCCCTTGTAGCGATGCACGCCGCCCTTACCCACCCCTGCCGGCACGTGGCGGAAAAGCTGGTCCATAACCACTTCCATGTGCGGCTTGATGTCCTGGTAGTGGATGTTGGAGCGCACCAGTCGCACGCCGCAGTTTGAGACCACAAACCCGCCCGCGACAAAGTTGTGGTCGGGGTGATTCACGGTGAAGTCGTATACCAGTTCATCGTAATCCTCCACTGGCTCGATCGATTCGATCTCTTCCCACACCATGCCGCTTTGCAGATCCCCCACGGCTCGCTGCCGGCAGAACTGCGAGAAGGTCGGGAAGCGTTCAACGGCAAGATGAACCGTCGCGCAACCTTCCTCGCGCGAGCAAGCAGCGTGTGGAGAATTGTCGTTCGCGTTTGCCAGGCTATAGCCAGCCGCCGCCCGGAAAGCATCCCGCTTGCGGTAAACTTGCGACAGTTGCTGCGTCTCTTCGCGTTGGACCGCATGACGGCGTTTGTGTTTGAGATATTGCACTGCCAGCGCTGCCCGCCCCTGGCGTTTGGCGTTGTACTCTAACCCAATGCGGCTCCACAGGTGAAGCAAGCTTTCCGCCTTGGAGCTGAAAATCAAACGCAACTGAACAGCACGTTCGCGGTGGGCGGTGGTTGGCGTCTGGCGTTCGGCGACAGTTTGCGTTTCGACGCCAAAGGGTTGCAGCAATGTGCGAATCTGTTCGAGGAATCGGCGGCCGCTGGCGACGAAAGGCTCGCGTTTGGTCAGCACCAACGCTGGCGCAGTGAACACCGCACCACAGCCCCCAAGGGTTGAAACCACAGTCAACTTAGCGCCGAACAAAGCCGCCAGGAACAATCGTTGCTGCCACCGCGGAGCGTCAAACAACCAGGCCGGCGCCTCGTAATCTTGCCGGGCCTTATCCCCTTGGGGAACGCCCAAGCAAGCGAGCAGGACCGCAAAGGCGCGGTTCATCACATGGAAGTGCTCCCAACGCGCAAAGGCGGCATTGTCCGTTTGGGAAGTTGCAGCGTGTGCGCGTTGCCGGGCGCGAATGCGCGATGGAGTTACACCGATCGCCGCAAGGTCGGCCCGCATGCGTTCCAAATCTTCCGCTTCTCCGTAAAACGTGACGACTCCCTGGCCATGCGTCGCAAAGTTTAACTTTCCCATGCCCAGCGCCGCGCCCACCAGCTTGCACAGATACGGCATGGCGGGCGAAGAGTAGCGGAGCGGCAACAGCCCCCGTTTCCGCAGGTAGTTCAACACCTGCGTGCGCGCGGCATCGCTGGCGCCAACGCCTAACGCCGACATCTGCTTACACACTGTTTGTTCCGACACAAGAACCGCGTCGGTAGGCGGCTCATACTCGACACCTTCAAACGGCGCCATTGCGATGCGATCGCCCGGCTGGAGGCGCCCCAGCTCGATCATTCCCGCGGGTGTCCAGAAGGGATGGTCCGCAGTGGCGCGAACGGTATCGCCCGCGACGGTTGTCATTCGCAAAACGGGCTTCTTTGGTTTCTGCCCGAACCAGCGATACGGTTGTGCGGCCGTTTTGCGCGACCTCTGTAGGTCAAAACAGGCGAGCGTTTCTTCTCGCCAAACTTCAGCCATTTCGCCAATACGCCGCGTGTACCCGTGAGCGTGGAGCACGGGGGTATCGCCCGAGAGACAGTTGATGTCATACCCGACCCCGCCTGGAGAAATGACACCACCTTCTGTGGGATCTGTCGCCGCGACGCCGCCAATGCAAAAGCCGTAGCCCCAGTGAATGTCGGGCATGGCCAAACTGGCGTACTGAATGCCAGGCAAGAAGGCCACGTTGGCCACCTGCTCTGGCGCTTGATCGGCGCGGATGTGCTCCAAGAGCTGCTCGTCGGCAAAGATCAAACCGTCGACGCGCATTCCCTCGCGGTACGACTTGGGAATCCGCCAGCAGTAATCGTTGACTTTCTCCAGGGGTCCGGTATAGGGGCCTTTGTTCGACATGGCGGCAACGGGTGGAGAACGAAGGTCAAAAGGCAGAGAGGAAAGGGTTGCGTAGGGTTAAATATCGACAATCACTTCCGCCTGCCATCCTTGATCGGTTGGTTCAACGCGCAAGCCGTGGTAGGTGATGGCTTTCACTTCACGGTCCATTTGGTGGCGCGTGGCGTCGATCGACTCGCCTCGGCACGTGGCTCGCAACCCTTGATCGTCGATTTGTATTTGAAAATCCACGAGCAAAAGACGTTCCGTGTCGAAGATGTAAAGAAGCTCGGTAAGCCAGTCGAAGAGCAAATAGTCGGTTTCCTTCCCCGCAATCGTGATTTCCCTTACTTGGAGCGGCCGGACCTCCTCCAGGTTCGCGACAATCAACGAAGCTAGGCCGCGCCCCGCCTCGGCGAAGAGTCCCTCTAGGTCGGGTGCTGTAATGCGCAGCCCCAGATCGGCCGTATGTTCAAATACTTCAAACATTTACATCTTCTCCCCAAGCCGCGTTGCCGGTTTGGTTGACACTTGCGAAAAACGCTCTTTACAATTCCAGACCTGAATGAAACGCGTTATCTCGTCTTCGTCGCGACTCTTTGCGACGACGAGATTTACCACGTAACGGTTGGGGGCCGGGCTCGGCTTGGCGCCCTGAACGGTGGGCCTCCACAAGCGACGCCCGCATCCACTGTCTCACGGATCTACTTGAGGAGCTATTATTCATGGCCAATGTTGCCGAGTTTACCGACGCAAATTTCGAAAGCGAAGTGTTGCAGTCCTCGCTGCCGGTGCTGGTAGACTTCTGGGCGCCGTGGTGCGCCCCCTGCCGTCAACTCTTGCCCATTATCGAGCAGGTAGCCCAGGAAAATGCTGGATCGATCAAGGTTGGCAAAGTGAATGTGGACGAGAACCAGGACGTAGCTCTTAAGTACGGGATTATGGCTTTGCCTACGCTGTTAGTGTTCAAAAACGGCGAAGTCGTCCAAAAACTCTCGGGCGCGCCTGCCAAGCCACGTCTCCAAGAAGTGCTGGACCAAGTGAAAGGCTCCTAGCGCTGGGAAGCTGGCTTTTCCTCCCAGAGGCATCGGGGCGGAATCTCACAAACACAAGCCACGAATGAACTCAGGAGAGAACCGAAGAGCGACGGCGGCAGGCTCCACGTACCACCTTCCGGCGTTCTTCCTGTCGTTTGCATCCTTGTTCATCCGTGGCTTGGCTTTTCTTAGGTCGACTCAGTTCAGCAACCCCGCCGAGCTGTTCATTTCTACCCGGTCGCCCAGGCGAACGAATAGCGCATCGCGGCCGCGCACGCCCACGCCATCAAAACCGTAGAGTTTGAGTGATTCCAACTGCCCCACGTAAGGCGAATGGGCGAGTGCTTCCGCTCCGGCGTCGGTGAGGCGGTTGCCGCCTTGGCTAAGCGACCGCACGTTCGCCAAAACTGGCCAATCGGCAAGAGCGTGGATGCCCTTCTCGGTGAGCCCGCAATTCGCTAACGCCAAGCAGCGTAAATTGACGGCTTGGCCCGACTCGACGAGAGCCTTCACCCCGTCGTCACCAATAACGTTGCCCGATAAGTACAGCCGGCGCAGTTGCTTGAACCAAGGGGCTTTGACAAGGCTCGCCACACCCGCTGCGCGCACATCGCTAGCGTCCACATCCAGAGAATGAAGTTGCGCCAGAGTCATGGATTTGGCCAAAGCGCTGATCCCGCGGTCGCCTACCTGGCAGCGGAACAGATTAAGCGCGGCAATGCTCTTGGCCCAGCGGCAAGATGCCAGCCGGCGCCCTCCCGCTTCGCGCAGCTTGTTGGAATGAAGCGTCAGCTTGATCTGCACGAGCTGGAGCAGCCGATCGGCCGGCAGATAAAGCTGCGAGGGGATGCCCTGGTAAAAGCCCACCGCTCCGAACTGCCGCAGCGCCGCGCTCCAGGCTTCGCGATGCGTGCGCGACAGCGTTTGCTCGCGTTGGCGAAGCGCCGCGGCGCGCGGGTCGTCTTCTATGCCTGCAACCAACTCGCACTGCACGCGGATAAACTCGCCGCGTTCGTCGCCTTGTTCTTCCAGCCAGTCGGCATAGATGAGCCGCGGCGCCACATCGCGCGGGTTTGCATGCACGGCTCGCCACAAGGCTTGCTCCACCGACATGCGAGCTTGCTCCTTGATTGGCTCTGCGCCGACATTTCTTGTTCCCCGGCGGCCCCAGGGAACAAGAAGGGAACCGACCTGGCTATGCTTCTATGTCCCGCGGCGAATGTCTAACGCTACCGCCCGCACTACGCAGGGGGCGGCAGCGGCGTTTGATCCGAAGGGGAAGCCGGCCCTTGCGGTACAGCCGCCGGCGTTGGAGACGCTGGCTTTCCGACGGGCGTTGACGGTGAATAACCACCATAACCAGGAACGCACCCGGCAGGCCCGCATCCGGTGGCGCCGCACGCCGGAGCATAGCCGGCGCCGTAACTCGGACACGCAGCGCCACATGCCCCTCCAGAAACCGGGCTATAGCAGGTTCCGCACGTGACATAGCTTCGCGGAGCGCAGCTATAACCGCCGCGGTAATAGACCGTGGTGCGTCCTCTGCATGATCCGCTGAAGACGCGGTCCGCCCGACTGGCGCGTAAGCCCACCAGTTGCACCGGAGTGCTCTGCTTGGCAGGTCGATAGGCGGCGTCCTGAACTTCGCCCATCGAAAGCGTCATCGCCAGCAAGAGTGCACAAGACATCATTCATCCTCCGTGGGTGAAAAGTAGTGCGGCCTTGCGCTCCACCGCGCAGCGACGTGCGCAGCCACATCAACGACGTCCGACCAGCCACCGGCCGAACCCTGGCAGTCGATTATGCCCCCTACACCCGCGCGAGAAAAGCACCTCACTCGCCGCCGCCGTAGTTTCTCTAGTTGACAGCGAACGCCAGGTTGATTGAGATAATACCCGCTCTTTGCCCTATCCCCGGCCGCTCCAGGGGGCCCAGCGCGGCCGCTCCCCCACATTTTATTCCCGCCTGTCGGAGTCACCTATGCGTTGGAATTTGCTTCCGCCCCTTGCGGCGATGATCCTATGTGCGGCGGCTTGCCTGACCGCGCCCGCGGGAGCGGCTGACACGGTATTGCAACATCCTATCGTTCCTGGCTTTGAGCGATTTTACGCCAACACGGCCGCCGACCGCGTAGCAGGTGGGCGTTTGCTGCTGGGCGAGTTGAACTGCGTTGCCTGTCACACGGTGAAAGACGCGGCGCAGCTTTCGATCCTGCCGAAGCAGGCGCCGGTGCTAGACGCCGTTGGCGAGCGTGTACGCCCCGAGTTTCTAAGGGCGTACCTAAATGCGCCGCGGGCTGTCAAGCCGGGCACGACCATGCCTGACCTGCTGGCGGGCATGCCGGCGCCCGAGAAAGAACGGACGGTCGAAGCGCTTGTGCATTTCCTGGCCTCAACGGGCGCTCCGCGCGAGTTGGCGATCCTAGAGCAATCCGCCGCGCGAGGCGAAGAACTTTTCCATCAGGTCGGTTGCGTCGCATGTCATCAGCCGAAACAAGGCGACACGCCGCCACTGGCCACCTCGGCGCCGCTAGGCGATCTAACGCAAAAGTACACTTTGCCCAGTCTGACTACCTTCCTGCGCGACCCGCTACACACGCGACCTTCGGGCCGTATGCCCAACTTGAACCTTAGCGAAGAAGAAGCTCGCGACGTGGCCTCGTACCTGCTGCGCGGGCTGGAAGTGCCTGGCAACATCCGGTTCTCGTACTACGAAGGATCCTGGAACAACCTACCCGACTTCTCCCGACTTCGGCCGCGGGCCACCGGCACGGCGCCCGGCCTGGATGTAGGCGTGGGACGGCGCCGCGACCAGTTTGGCATACGTTTCGAAGCGTTCCTCCAAATTGAGAAGGAGGGCGATTACCGCTTCCACCTGGAATCCGACGACGGCTCGCGGTTGTACATCGACGATAAGCTAGTGGTCGACAACGACGGCATCCACGCCCCCACACATAAATCGGGCAGTCTCCGGCTCTCGGCAGGCGCTCATGCGTTGCGGGTCGAATACTTTGAGCAAGGCGGCGGCGAATCGCTGAAGGTCGAATACGAAGGACCGGGCGTTTCTCGCCGCACGGTGGAACACGCCCTCACCCTGGAGGCCAACGGCGAAAAAGCCGCATCGCCCAAGTTCCAAGTCGACCCGACACTGGCCGCCGAAGGTCGCAAGCTGTTTGCCTCTATCGGCTGTGCTTCGTGCCATCCCCTGAAGACGCAAGGCGCCGCAGTGTCGTCAACGCTTGCAGCCAAGCCGCTGGCCCAACTCGAGCCTAGCAAAGGCTGCGCTGCTAATGCCCAAGCGCGGGGCGTTCCACACTTCGCGTTAAGCTCTCAGCAGCAATTGTTCCTGCAAGGTGCGATTGAGGCGGTACAAAAAGGCGCCGTCCAACGGCTCGACGAGAAGGCGGCGGTTTCGCACTACCTCACCGCCTTCAACTGCTACGCCTGCCACGAGCGCGACCAAATCGGCGGTGTAGAGCGAGAACGCAATGCTTTCTTCCAAGGCGCCATCCAAGAGATGGGCGACGAAGGCCGCATTCCGCCGCACCTGACCGGGGTAGGCGACAAACTGCGCCCCGAATGGCTACGGCACGTGTTCAACAACGGCGCCAAGGACCGGCCGTACATGATCGCGCGGATGCCCAAGTTCGGCATGAATAACGTCGGCGCCCTGGTGTCGCTGTTGCAGAAGGTGGACGATCAACCCGAACTGACACGGCCCGAGCCCAAAGAGTCGCCGCGACGCATGAAAAGCATCGGCCATCAACTGGTGGGCGACCAAGGGCTGTCGTGCATCAAGTGCCACACCTTCCGCGACTTGGGCTCGACGGGTATCCAATCCATCAGCCTCTCCACCATGCATCGGCGATTGCAGGAGGACTGGTTCCACCGGTACTTACTCAATCCGGCGGCGTTCCGGCCAGGCACGCGCATGCCCGCGCCGTGGCCAGGCGGAGCGAGCCTGTTGCCCGACATCTTGGGCGGCGATGCGCTCCAACAAATCCAGGCCGTGTGGATGTACCTGTCGGACGGAGATCAGGCCTATGTGCCGCAAGGGCTGACCCAGGGGACAATGGAATTGGTGGCCGAGGATCGCGCTGTCATTTATCGTAACTTCATCGAAGGCGCCGGTCCCCGCGCCATCGGCGTTGGCTACCCAGAGAAAGCGAACTTAGCTTTTGACGCAAACGGCATGCGGCTGGCGATGATTTGGCAAGGGGCGTTTATCGACGCTTCACGCCATTGGGTCGGCCGTGGCGCCGGTTTCCAGCCGCCGCTAGGACGCAATGTGCTGAACCTGCCCGAAGGAGTCCTGCTGGCTCGGCTCGATTCGTCCGAAGCCGCTTGGCCTACGCAACCGGCCAAAGAGTTAGGCTATCGCTTCTTGGGCTATCGCCTGGATGAAAAGGGGCGACCGACATTCCGTTATGAATTCGCGGGAGTCAAAATCGAAGACTACCCGCTAGCTGTGGAAACCGACGACGAGCCGCTCTTGCGCCGCACGCTGGTGATCGAGCCGGGCGGCAACGCCAACAACCTCTATTTGCGAGCGGCAGTAGCCAGTTCCCTGGAGAAAGACGGCGAGTGGTATGTGATCGACAAGGACTGGCGGATGCGTCTGACGGCCGACGGCGCCGAACCAATCCTTCGCGAAAGCAACGGCCGCAAGGAACTGCTTGTGCCAATCCTTCCACAAAACGGCGCCGCCACCTTGGTGCAGGAATTTGTGTGGTAGCTTGGCGCCGCCGGTCACGTTTTCGATCCGTCCTCTTTATCCTCAACCGACTATGTTTCGTTCCATTATCGTTGCCGTGGGTATCCTGGGCTTCTTCGCCGCGAGCCCGCTTGGAGCCCAAGAAAGCCAGCCCGAGCAAAAAGATTACTACACCATCACTTCGCTCCCAATTCCCCAAGACGTAGTGCTGGAAGTAGGAGGATTGGCGCTCCTTCCCGATGGAAAGCTGGCCGTATCGTCGCGGCGGGGCGATATTTACCTGGTCGAAAACCCGTTGGGCAAACCCGAAGACATGAAGTTCACGCTGTTTGCTTCAGGCTTGCACGAGGTGCTCGGCCTGGCGTATCGCGACGGCTGGCTGTACGTCACCCAGCGGTGCGATGTGTCGCGGTTGAAGGACGTGAATAACGACGGAAAGGCCGATCTGTTCGAGGTATTTAACGACGGCTGGGAAATTAGCGGCGATTATCACGAATACGCCTTCGGCTCCGACTTTGACCGCGAGGGGAACCTGTGGGTCGTATTGTGCCTGACGGGCTCGTTCTCCAGCAATGTGAAGTATCGCGGATGGTGCCTCCGGATTACTCCCGATGGGAAAACGCTTCCCACATGCAGCGGGTTGCGTTCTCCGGGCGGCGTGGGCATGAACGCCGCAGGCGACATGTTCTACACCGACAACCAAGGCCCCTGGAACGGCACATGCAGCCTCAAGCACCTGCGGCCTGGAGCGTTTATGGGCCACCCCGACGGCAATAAGTGGTACTCAGAGCCCGAGGCGATGAGCGCCATCGGCCCGCAGCCGAAGAATCCAGAGAGCGGCGGGCGGATGATGATTGAAGCCAAGAAAATTCCTGAACTTGAGCCGCCCGCCGTCTACTTCCCTTATCAGAAGATGGGGCAGTCAGCCAGCGGCATCGCTTGCGACACCACTGGCGGCAAGTTCGGCCCGTTCCAGAATCAACTCTTCGTGGGCGATCAGACGCACAGCACCGTGATGCGGGTCTATCTGGAAAAGGTGCAAGGCCATTACCAAGGCGTTTGCTTCCCCTTTATGCAAGGATTTGGATCAGGATCGCTAGCGCTGCTCATGGCGCCCAACGGATCACTCTTTGTCGGCGGCACCAACCGCGGCTGGGGCTCCCGCGGCAATAAACCGTTCTCGCTGGAGCGCGTGGACTGGACCGGCAAAACGCCCTTCGAAGTCCACGAGATGCGAGCCCGCCCCGATGGTTTTGAACTCACCTTCACCCATCCTGTCGATCCTCAAACCGCGGCCGATGTGAAGTCGTATAACCTGACCACCTATACCTATATTTATCAGGCCAGCTACGGCAGCCCCGAAGTCGACCATACCCAACCGGCAATCCTTAAAGCCGAAGTGGCGGCCGACAACATGAGCGTGCGGTTGGTGGTTGAGAAGCTTCAGGAGGGCCATGTGCACGAACTCCACCTGAACGGTGTTCGCTCGGCCGAGGGCCTGCCGTTATTACACAAGGAAGCGTACTATACGTTGAATTATCTTCCCGAAAAGTAAGCAGATGTAGGGAGGAGATAACACGGTCTCGCATTGAAGACAGCGCACGCCTCCGGAGACTGTTGGTCTCCGGCTATTCTTGTTTTGTTGCGTTGGGTGTTTGTTGGTAGGAGGCCTGGCTGGCAAGCGACGCTTACGGACCATTCCGCTTGAGACAAGAAACATCAGATGCAGTCTTCAGTCGCGTAAGCTGTAATGACTGCGCACGGGCGGCGTCTAATCGTGATCGCGGGAGGTGGTTGACTTCAGGAACTCGCGCACCAAACGCACAAGCGTCTCGGGCGAGGAATAAATTGAGGCGTGGCCAGCACCCGAGATAATCACCAGGCGCCCCTGGGGCGCCAAACGAGCGACCAGCTCGGCCCACGCATGCGGAACCAACGGGTCGTGTTCGCCGTTCACCACAAGCGTTGGGCAATGCAGGTGCGGCGCCTTCGTCTCGATGCGGTCCTCTAAGGCAAATTGCAGCGTGCGCCACGCGCGTGGCAAACCGCAACGCAAATAGTCCCACGCCACGATCGGGACGAGTGAAAGCGGTTCGCGCGGAATATCTTTGACCAGACGCCACAACTGACGAACCGCTGAGCGAGCTTGCGCGTCGATGGTGGGGCCGACGAGCACCGCCTGTGTCACGCGCGCCGGTTGTTGAATCGCCGCTTCGGCAATAATCTGGCATCCCAAAGAATTGCCCAACAACGCCG
Source organism: uncultured Pirellulaceae bacterium (assembly GCA_964458385.1). GTDB lineage: Bacteria > Planctomycetota > Planctomycetia > Pirellulales > Pirellulaceae > JAHWKS01. The sequence continues at coordinate 15,164 of CAYWIS010000062.1, read as the reverse complement.
CCCGCTCCAAACGGGCCGCATCCATCCACGCCAAGAGCGTCTCGGCCAGTTGCGGGACATTGAGCGCGCGGCGCGGCCGCTCACTGCGCCCGAAGCCCGGCAGATCCGGCGCATAAACGGAGAACTCGCACGCCAACCGCCGCGCGGTAGGAACCAGATACCGACTGGACACCCCTAGCCCATGAACCAGCACCACAGGCGGCCTAAGAGAATTTGGAATAACGGCGGTCCGTGCAAATATGCGCCACCCAGCGGCGTTTAACCACAATGTATCCAGGGTGGGCAATTCGTCATACGTCATGCCGCCTCGTTGTTGCTCGCACGCGGGAGATCCCAACCGGCAGTGTAATCGGCGACACCCGGCCAGCGAAGAGGTCGTTACTGGTACGAACAAAAAGTAACGCCAGCCAGAATCGCTTAGCGTGTGCATCCTGTGGAAGCGAAATGAGCCTACGGACTAACAGTCGGCCCGCGATAACCCGGCGCGGTTGCAAGAGAACTGCAAACAAGCAATCAGCACTGCTGCGTCAGAGTAAGCTCCGATAACGGCGTTTGCTTCACGCTGCCAATCAAGATTGCAACTCTCGCGAGTACGCCGCTGCGGTTTGCCTAATCGCGCCACGCGCGGGGCACATAATTGCAGTCGGGTTCGGCGGCGTGAAAGTCACCAGTGAGAGCGTAAGCCCGAGCGCGGCTGCCGCCGCAAACGTTACGAAACTCGCAGGCGCCGCATTTGCCTCCCAGGCGTTTCGAGTCGCGCAGAGCTTGGAAAATAGGCGAGTTCTGGTACACCGAAACTACCGAGTCTCGCGGGAATGAGCCACACTCAATAGGCAAGAAGCCGCTCGGGTAAATTCGCCCGTTGTACGACACGAACATCACGCCTTTTCCGTCGTTAATTCCTAGGGCCGAGAACGGCCGCGGCGGCCTAGCAACACCTTGCGGCCGATCGTCCCTTGCGGTCGCATGTTGGTGAAGCAGCACATAGCGGCGGTAGTGTGGAGCTTCGGTCGTCTTGATGGCGTACGGCCGCCGTTGGGCTTCGCGCCAGAGGCGGCTGAAGGCTTCTTCATATTCGACGGCAGTCAGTCGCATCTCGGCCGTAGCGCGGCCTACGGGCACCAGAAAGAACACCGACCACAAGGTAATGCCACACGTAGCCAACAACTCGGCCATCGACTCGATCTGGTCCACGTTCCCCCGGTGCAGCGTGGTGTTCACTTGCGTTGGGATGTCGAGCGAACGAGCGTTGTCCAAGATTTCCATCGTGCGGGCGAAACTTCCGCGTACGCCCCGAAACGCGTCGTGCGCCGCGGACGTCGCTCCGTCCAGGCTCACCGCAATGCGCGATATTCCCGCGTCGTGCAGGCGGCGCACCGCATCGTAGGTGGCAAGCGGCGTAGCGGAAGGAGTGATCGAGGGAGCCAACCCCGCGATAGCGGCCACCTCAACCAACTGGTAGATGTCACGCCGTTTGAGCGGATCGCCACCGGTGAACACGAGCATCGGCGGATCAGGAAAATCCGCCAGTTGGCTAATCAGCAGGGCGGCGTCGGCAGTGGTCAACTCGTCGGGATGCCGCTCTGTTTGGGCGCATGCTCGGCAGTGCAAGCAAACTAAGTCGCAAGCCTGAGTCATCTCGTAGAACACCAACATCGGGCTGCGATTCAAATCCGGGCGGCGGGCTGGCCGGTCGGCATACGAAGCGACGTCAACCATGCATTCTCTCAGCAGGTAATAGGCCAAGTTCCAACCACGGCGAGCAACCAAGCGACAAGCAACTTGGACGCTCAAAGACGCGGGCGCGGCTTGGTTGCCGAACGCCCAATTCCCGAACCGGAGCCTGGGTCGAAACGGCCATGAGCCTCTTCTGAACGTGCAGACGAAAAATCAAGAGCCGCTGCCTTGCTACGCCGGGATCACTTCTCAACATTGCTAACCGGCCATTCTAAGGCCAAATTTATAGATGTCAAGATCTACATATCCTCTATTGATCTCGCGTCAATATGATTAGCAATCGCTAAGCGAGACCTTCGGATCAACCTATCTTCATGCTTTGCCTTTCTTAGGGGTTTGAGTAAACTGTGTCCTCGCATGGGGCAGTCCGCCTCAGGGGCTCCCCTTCTGGGTAGAATCCGTAGAACTTGGTATTTCGGGAGGAGATGATGGACCGTACCGCCCCTCACCGCCTTTCCTCTTGCACGCGCCGGGCGTTGCTCCAAGCTGGCGGGTTAAGCCTGCTTGGCTGGCAAACCGGCGCCTTGTCAGCACTGGTGGGCAGCGGCGAAAACGGTTTCGGTCGCGCCAAGGCTTGCATCTTCCTCTTTATGTGGGGTGGGCCCAGCCAGCTTGAGACGTTCGACATGAAGCCCGACGCGCCCGACGAGGTGCGCGGCGACTTCCGACCAATCTCGACGGCCACACCGGGGCTACAAATTTGCGAACACTTTGGCCAGCTAGCCCAGCGCACCGAGCGAGTGGCGGTCATCCGCTCGTTATCGCACAACGATCCGGCGCATCTCTCCAGTGGGCACGCGACGATCACTGGCCACCTGGCCCCCGTGGTGCGTAGCGATCGCGATCCCCCCAGCGACCGCGATACGCCGCATATTGGCGCCATGATGACGCGATTGCGGCCGCCCCAAAATCAGATGCCTGGCAGCGTGATCTTGCCGTGGAAGTGTTACCATCCCGCGGCGCCCGGCGGTGAGGCGCCAGGCCAACATGGCGGCTGGCTCGGTCCCCGGTATGAACCGTTGCTTCTGGGCGGCGATCCCAATCAGCCCGACTGGCGTCCTCCAGCGCTACAGTTGCTAGATGGTGTGACTCCTGCACGCTTGGAGTCTCGCCGTGCATTGCTAGCGACGTTGGATCGTCAGCGTCCGGCTCTGGAAAAAGCAGCGGCCGCCGGACGCTGGGACGAACATCAACAAAGCGTGGTGAATCTGCTGCTGGCGCCTGAAGTAGCGCGGGCATTTGATATTTCCCAGGAGCCCGAGGCCGTGCGCGAACGTTACGGCCGCAACCTGCACGGCCAATGCGTGCTGTTGGCCCGCCGTCTGGTCGAACATGGCGTGCCTGTGGTTAACGTGAACTGGCACAACGACGGCAAGAACTTCTGGGACACGCACGGCGACAACTTCAACCGCATGAAGAACGATCTCATTCCGCCCGCCGACCGCGCACTCTCGGCGCTGCTGGATGACCTGGAAGAGCGAGGGATGCTGGACTCGACGATTGTGGCCTGGGTAGGCGAGTTCGGCCGCCGCCCGCAAATCACCCGCAACAACGCCGGTCGCGAGCATTGGCCTCACTGTTATTCAGGGCTGCTGGCCGGCGGCGGCATTTGTGGCGGCGCGGTGTATGGGGCGAGCGACAAACATGCGGCTTACCCGGTGCAAGACCCTGTCTCGCCGCAAGACTACGCCGCCACACTGTTCTATGCGCTCGGCGTGGACATCAAGCAGACGCTGCTTGACCGCGACGGCCGCCCACACCGCGTGTGTGAAGGCGAGCCACTGCGAGCGCTGTTCAGCTAGTTCCCGCATGTTTTGTTTCGCGGGGCGGCCCAACGCCTCCGTCGGCAGTTCGCTGTTGCAACACGCGCGGCCCCCCGTCACAATGGTTCATCAACCACAAGCAGAGGTTTACTTTTGCCTTGCGTCCTGACGAACTTCCCGCCATCGTGGGATCAAGTCACGACGCATCGGCGCCCCACCACGGCCCCTTGCTGCAAGGCGAGTGCAGGCGGCCCGCATAGCGGCTCCCGCTTGCATCAGCGGCAGTTGATATTACCTTCCTCACGGGCTACAACAACAGCATGAATTACGCCTCCCACCTGGGGCCGCTCCCGCGCCCCGCGCGCTGTCGTGCTGGTTTACTGCTGGCCGCCCTCTGTTTGACGGCCGGAGCGTTGGGGAACCTGGTTTACGCGGGCCAAGCCGACACCGACGACGTTTATTTTGAAACGCACGTGCGGCCCATCGTCAAAGCGCAGTGCTTCCACTGCCACGGTGAAGAGGAAGAGCACGAAGGCGGCCTCGATTTGCGTTTGGTGCGGTTGATGCTCCAAGGCGGCGAGTCGGGCCCAGCCATAACGCCGCACCAGCCGCAAGATAGCTTGCTTTACCAGCGCATCGCCAACGACGAGATGCCGCCGGGCGACAAGAAGCTTTCGGCCCAAGAGAAAGCTACGATTGAACGCTGGATCGCCCAAGGCGCGCGTACCCGCCGCCCCGAACCGGAAGATCCCGCTGCCGCAAGCCAATGGACCGAAGAAGAACGCAGTCATTGGGCGTTCCAGCCCGTCCGGCGTCCACCTTTGCCGACCGTGGCGCAGCCGGAGCGAGTCAGCACCCCCATCGACGCCTTCCTGTTGGCAAAACTAGAGTCGGAAGGGTTGTCATTCTCGCCAGCGGTTGATCGCCGCACGCTGATTCGGCGTCTCTCGTTTGATCTCCTGGGATTGCCGCCATCGCCCGAGCGTGTTGAAGCATTTGTAAACGACACCGCGCCCGACGCTTACGCCCGGCTTGTCGACGAATTCCTCGCCTCGCCTGCTTACGGGGAGCGCTGGGCGCGACATTGGCTCGATCCGGCCGGCTACGCCGACAGCAACGGCTACACCGAAAAAGATAGCGAGCGGCCGTGGGCCTTTCGCTATCGAGACTACGTGATCCGCGCATTCAACGCCGACTTGCCGCTGGACCAATTTATCATCGAGCAACTAGCGGGCGACGAACTGCTGACTCCCCCCTATACGAACTTGAGCCCGGAAGACGCCGATCGCTTGGCCGCTACCGGCTTTTTGCGCATGGCGCCCGATGGCACGGGCGACGGCGGCGTGGATCAGAACGTCGCTCGTAACGACGTGGTGGCTGAAACCATCAAGATCGTTTCCAGTACGCTCCTGGGAGTCACTGTCGGCTGCGCTCAATGCCACAACCATCGTTACGATCCCATCTCGCAGGAGGACTACTATCGGTTGCGAGCAATCTTCGAGCCGGCCTTAGACTGGAAGAACTGGCGGCCGCCTTCGGCTCGGCTCGTGAGCTTGTGGACCGCCGCCGAACAAGAGCAGGCGGCCGCGGTCGACGCCGAACTTCGCAAGATCGAAGAGGAACGCAAGGCCGAACTCGACCAGATTGTGGCCGACATCTTTGAAAAGGAAGTCGCCAAGCTGCCTGCCGAACAACAGGAGCTCGCCCGCGCGGCTCGCGCTACGAAGCCAGATCAGCGCACGCCCGAGCAACAACAATTGCTCAAAGACCACCCCAGCCTGAATGTGAACGGCGGCAGCGCCTACCTTTACGAGCCCAAGCGGCTCAACGAGTTCAATAAGAAATACGACGACCTCAGAGCCGCGGCGAGGGCCAATCGGCCGCCCGAAAGTTACGTGGCCTGCCTGACGGAAGTTCCAGGCAAGATTCCCGCTACACACCTATTCTACCGCGGCGACTTCAACCAACCCCGAGAAGCCGTGGAGCCGGGCGATCTAAGTGTGCTCGGAGAATTGGGGGCCACAATCCCCGTTGACGATCCGCAGCTTCCCACCAGCGGCCGGCGGCTGGCCTTTGCGCGGCATCTGGTAAGCGGTAAGCATCCACTTGTTCCGCGAGTGTTGGTGAACCGCATCTGGATGCACCACTTCGGCCGCGGTCTGGTCGCCACACCGTCGGATTTTGGCGTGGCGGGCGAACGCCCCACGCATCCCGAGTTGCTCGATTGGCTTGCCGATGAGCTAGTTCGCAGCGGCTGGCGATTGAAGCACCTACATCGGCTTATGGTTCTTTCGACGGCCTACCAACAGGCTTCGCTGCGCACGGGCGAGTTGCAAGAGAAAGACCCTGAAAACCGCTGGTTGGGACGGATGCCCGTGCGTCGCCTAGAGGCCGAAGCCATTCGCGATGCAATTTTAGAGGTAAGCGGCAGCCGCGAGTATTCGATGCTAGGCCCGCCCTCGAAGGTAAATCCCGACGAGGTGGGACAAATCATCATCGGCGACGCAACGCGCGACGGAAACGGCATTCTGGTGGCCAAGGCTGAGAACGTGCCTGCCCGTTTCCGCCGCAGTATCTACGTGCAGGTGCGGCGCTCGATGCCGCTTGGAATGCTCGAACCATTTGATGTGCCCTCCACGGCGCCCAACTGCGAGGCGCGTTCGTCATCCACCGTGGCGCCACAGTCGCTCTTGATGATGAACAGCGACTTTGTGCTGCGGCAGTCCGAACAGTTCGCCCAGCGCGTGCTGCGCGAAGTCGGGGCCGATTCCGCACAACAAGTGCGCCGCGCTTGGCGACTGGCTTTCGCCTCCGAACCGAGTGAGGGTGACGTAACCGACGCTCTGGCATTCTTGACCGCACTGCAAACGTACTTTGAGCAGCAGCCCAAGAATGACCAGGACAAGACCGCGCTCCCGGCGCCGCAGCAGGCGTTGGCGGTGTTTTGCCAATCGCTGTTGTCCTCCAATCGTTTTCTCTACGTGGATTGAGTCATGCGTTCGTTTGCTTGCACTTCGCGGCGGCACTTTTTAGCCAGCCAAGGATTCGGCCTGGGTTCGCTGGCGCTAACGTGGTTGTTGAAGGCCGACGGCGTGCTGGCCGCCCCAGCGCAACCGCCCTTAGAGAAACCTACCTTCGATCTGACGCCCAAGACGCCGCCGCGCGAGCCGCAAGCACGGGCCATGATCTCCATGTTCATGCAAGGCGGGCCAAGCCATTTGGATCTGTTCGATCCCAAGCCCGAACTAGCCAAGCGGCACATGGAGAACTACACGGGAGAAATTAAGTACGACAACGCAGCCGAATCTAGCGCCAAATTGTTTAGCGGCCCCTGGAAGTTTTCGCCACGTGGCCAGTGCGGCATGGAGCTCAGCGAGCTGCTTCCACATTTGGGCGAAATAGCCGACGAGATCACGCTCATCCGCTCGATGCATACGGGCGTGAACAACCACGGGCAATCGATCAACGCCATGCACAACGGGCGCATCGTTGGCGGCCGGCCGTGTTTGGGATCCTGGATCACCTATGGACTGGGGAGCGAGAGCCAAGATCTTCCGGCGTTTGTCGTGCTGACCGATCCTGGCGGCTTGCCCGTTTTGGGAACCGAGAACTGGTCGAACGGCTTCTTGCCCTCGCTGTATCAAGGCACAGTGATCCGCCCGCGCGAGCCGCGAATTCTGAACCTTGATCCGCCGCCGAAGCTCGCGGGCGAGCCGCAGCGACGGTATCTCGAATACTTGGAGCAACTCAACCGTCAGCATTTGGAGGAACATCCGCACGAAACCGACCTCGCGGCCCGCATTGCCAGTTATGCGTTAGCAGCGCGGATGCAAACCGCCGCCAAAGAAGCGTTGGACTTATCTCAAGAGACCGCCGCCACGCACGCGATGTACGGTTTGGACAACGACGAGACACGCGAATTCGGCTCCCGCTGCCTGATCGCCCGGCGGTTGGTGGAGCGAGGCGTACGGTTCGTACAAATTTACAGTCGCACGCAGGAATGGGACCATCACGGCAACATTGTGAACGCCTTACCCAAGGCCTGCCGCAAGATCGACCGCCCTGCGGCGGCGCTGGTGCGCGATCTCAAGCAGCGAGGCTTACTCGACACCACCCTAGTCCACTGGGGCGGCGAGATGGGCCGTCTACCAGTGATTCAAAATGAAAAGAACATCGGCCGCGACCACAACACCTACGGCTTTAGTATGTGGTTGGCCGGCGGCGGAGTGAAAGCCGGCTACGTGCATGGCGCCACCGACGACTTTGGCCATCACGCCGTAACCGATGTGGTGAACCACTACGACTACCACGCCACCTTGCTGCATCTGTTTGGCCTTGATCCAGCCACCTTGACCTTCGCCCGCCCCACCGGCGCCGGCACATTGCTGGATGGCCAAGACGGCCGAATCGTCAACGAAATTCTCAAGCGGCCGGCGTAATAACAGGCGCCTACTTACGCGCGGGCGCCCTTACGTCGGCTTCCCGCTGTCACACCGGTTTGACGCTCGTAGACTTACTCGGCGTAATCGTCGCCGCCGGCGTTCCGGTTAGGTTGCTGCTACTGGCGGCGCAAGCCTGCAAGGAAGCTCGCCGAGCCCCATGCTAAAATGAGGTCGAGCGGGGAATGCCGGCCTCGCGCAATCATTAGGGCTTCTTTTAGACACTGTCTCCCGGTCGGACTAGATCGCGGTTGGCAGGCAGAAAAGTCGTAGCCTGAGTCAATCGCGGGCGATAGACGCAGCGCGTCCGCATTTACGCCTTCTGCGTGCCAGAAAAACTCATCACATAGGTCAAAAGCGTAGACCAGTTTGGAGCAACAGGGTAGGTTAGGCGTTGCCCCGTATGACCGCGGGAGATAATAGGCGTAGCGCACCTTGTCTCGAATTGAGAAGACTTATGCAACACCGCCTTTTGCTTGGCCTGGGTGGATTTCTGATCGCGTGGGGAGCCCTCGCGGTTAGCGCAACAGCGGACGAGCACGACGAGGTCGCCCGGGAGTTGTTCGAGCGGCACGTGCGGCCGGTGCTGGTTGAAAGTTGCGTAAAGTGCCACGGCCCGAACAAACAGGAGGGAAGCTTGCGGGTCGATTCCCGCGAAGCCCTTCTGCGAGGCGGCGACCGAGGCGTTGCCGTGACGCCAAGCGATCCCAAGCAAAGCTTACTCCTTACCGCCGTGCGTCAAAGCGACGATCTGGCGATGCCCCCTGACTCCAAGCTCACCGACGCGCAGATCGCCGCGTTGGAGCGTTGGGTAGAGCTTGGCGCCCCCTGGCCCGATCCAACCCCGCTCGCCGTTGCAGCCCCCGATCCGGCTCGCACGCATTGGGCCTTTCAGCCGGTGCGAGATCCACCAGTTCCCGCCGATCCCTTTGCCAACGAGCCCGGCGGCAATCCCATTGACGCTTTTGTGCGTAGCCGGTTGGCGGCCGAAGGATTGTCTCCTTCACCACGCGCCGATCGCCGAACACTCATCCGACGAGCCACGTTTGATCTGACCGGTCTACCGCCGACGCCGGAAGAGGTCGAAGCGTTTGTCAACGACGATGACCCGCAGGCGTACGAACGATTAATTGACCGGCTCTTGGAGTCGCCCCACTATGGCGAACATTGGGGGCGGTATTGGCTCGATGTAGCGCGGTACTCCGACGCCAAGGGATACGTCTACGCACGAGAGCATCGGTTTTGGGTCCACGCCTGGAGTTATCGCGACTGGGTCGTTAAGGCGCTCAACGACGATATGCCCTATGACCGCTTCCTGCTACTGCAACTGGCGGCCGACCAGGCGGCGCCCAACGAGCCTGAGCACCTGGCGGCAATGGGCTTCCTGACCCTGGGACGGCGGTTCCTGGGCGTAACACATGACATTATTGATGATCGCATCGACGTGGTCACCCGCGGCGCTATGGGGTTAACCGTGGCCTGCGCGCGATGTCATGATCATAAGTACGATCCGATTCCCACGCGCGACTACTACTCACTCTACGGCGTGTTCCAAAACTGCGCCGAGCAACTTGTCCCTGTTGCCAAACCAGACAAAGAAGACGACGACTATCGCGCCTTTGAGGCCGAGTTGCACAAGCGGCAGCAACGTCTTGCGACCACCCTCGCGCAACGTCGCGCCGAAACGGCTGCCCGCGTGCGAGCCCGGTTGACTGAATACCTGATGGCGCAGCGCGAGCTGCACAAATATCCCGAAGAAGGCTTTGACCAGATCTTAGAGAAAGACGACCTGCTACCGGCCTTTGTGCGTCGCTGGCGGAGCTTCTTAGCGCGGGCGGAAAGCGAACGCAACCCTATCTTCATTCCCTGGTTTGCTTACGCGCCGCTTAAGGATGACGAATTCGCCTCCCGCACGGCGGAAGTCACCGCGGCGCTAGCCAAGCTTCCCGCGGGCGCGGTGCATCCATGGGTCGCCGAGAAGTTCATGCAACCGCCGCAGTCGCCGCAAGAAGTCGCTCAGCGATACGGCGAGCTATTCGCCGAAGTTGATCGCCAATGGCAAGCGACGCTCCAAGCAGCAGCGGAGAAGCAGCTCCCGCCCCCCACTGCCCTGGACGACGCCAACGCCGAATCGCTCCGGCAAGTTCTCTATGGCCCCGCAGCGCCGTGCGAAGTTCCTGACGAGTCGATCGTCAACATCGAATTCTACTTCGATTCGAACACCTGCAACGAGCTGTGGAAGTTGCAAGGCGACGTCGATCGCTGGTTGATTGACACCCCGCAAGCGCCGGCCCACGCCGTGATCTTGGTTGACCGCACGCCGACCACGCCCGCCTATGTGTTCAAGCGAGGCCGACCGTCCAATCTGGGCGAAATTGCGCCGCGGCAATTTCTGCAGCTGTTGGCAGGGCCTGAACGCAAACCATTCGAGCACGGCAGCGGGCGACTAGAGTTGGCCCAAGCGATCATCGACCCGAGTAATCCTCTCACAGCTCGCGTCGCGGTCAACCGCGTGTGGATGCATCATTTCGGCGCCGGCTTGGTCACAACGCCCAGCGACTTTGGCGTCCGGTCGACGCCGCCTAGCCATCCTGACCTTCTGGACTGGCTCACACGTCGTTTTATTGAAGATGGTTGGCGCCTCAAGCCGCTTCATCGCCGGATCATGCTTTCGGAAACCTACCAGCAGGCATCGGTCTATCCGCAAGCGCCGGGGAATGGGGGGCAGACGACGGGTACTGGAGAGCCAGCTCGACGTGATCCACATTTGGTTGATCCCGAGAACCGACTGTTGTGGCGCATGAACCAACGTAAGCTGACCTTTGAAGAACTACGCGACGCAATGTTCGCAGTTACTGGCGAACTCGACTTGAGTCTGGGGGGCAAACCGGCAGACTTGTTCTCCAACTCTTTCCGTCGCAGGACGCTCTATGGCCTCATTGATCGGCAGTTTCTGCCCAGCACGCTTCGCGTGTTTGACTTCGCCAACCCCGACCTGCATATCCCGCAGCGAAGCGACACCACTGTTCCGCAACAGGCGCTCTTCTTTTTAAATCACGAGCTTCCCCTAAATCGCGCCCAGGCGCTGGCTGCATGCGTGCCAGCCGACTTACCGCCTGAGGAGCGAGTGCAGCAGATGTATCGGCGCGTGTTCCAGCGGTCCGCCACACCGAAGCAAGTAGCGGCCGCACTGGCGTTGGTGCAGGCAAAAGTGGAAGAGCCGGAGCCTGTACCGCCGCAGACAGCCGATTGGCAGTACGGGTTTGGTGGGTACGACGAAGCAACGCAGCGCACCACCGGCTTTGAAAAGCTGCCACACTTCACCGGCTCTGCCTGGCAAGGCGGTCCCGCCTGGCCAGACGCCAAATTAGGCTGGGTACAGCTGACCGCCAGCGGAGGGCATGCCGGCAATGACTTGCAACACGCCGCGATACGTCGCTGGACCGCGCCTCGGACGATGACAGTCAACGTCCGCTCGACGCTCATCCACGATACCCCGCAGGGTGACGGAGTGCGCGGCCGGTTGATCAGCAGCCGCCATGGGTTGCTAGCCACAGCCACCGTTCATAACAGCCGAGCTGACTTACACGCCGACGCCATCGAAGTCCAAGCGGGCGATACGCTTGACTTTGCCTTGGATATTGGCGGTACGTTAAACAACGATCAATTCACTTGGGAGGCGACGATTACTCCGGTTTCCGCCGATTCCTCCGAATCGGCATGGAACTCCCAAGCCGATTTCGCCGGCCCCGTGGTAACGCGGCTCGACCCGTGGGAGCAACTTGCACAGGTGCTCCTTTCAACGAACGAATTCATGTTTATTGATTAAGGCGCCCATCGCCCTGCCCTGCCGTGTTGCGCTGGAACGCCACTCCGCACTCCTTGCGTCATCCGACGTGGAGCACACCGTCTGGCGTCTAGTAACGCAAGGGGGCCGTAGGTTCCTAGCGGCGACTGCCAAGCAGAGCGTCGCCGCGAGGTTTGTAAAGCATGGACCGGTGGCTAACCGCGCCGCTCATGTCTTGTGAAGCACACGCAAGACCGTGCTCGCCATTAAGCGGGGCAATCGACGCCGCACTTTGGAATCAAGCATTAATCAGACACTACGGAGACAACAGCTCCTGAATTTCGGCCCGCCACGGATGCTCCGGCCATGCTTTTAGGGCCTGTTCAGCGCAGCGGCGCATTTCTTCCGGTTCCTGCTGAGCGCGAGCCAGGAATGCTTGCCCCATCCAACACCACGCCGCCTTTTCGGGCGTCGCACTAGCCTCCTCTCCACATGCCTCGGCTAGCCCGCGGCGAACGCGACGGACTTCCGACTCGTCACGCGTCCACTGCGCACCAATGGCCCAGTACGCCGGCTCCTGGGGATTGAGTTGTTGGAGTTCAGCCACCACGGTCTGCAATTCTCCCAGCGGGTCGGGCAACTCCTCGAACTGCACGCCGTGACGCCAGAACGTGCGCAGCACGCTGACCCAGCGGCGTAGTAAGACTTCCCTTTCTGGGTCGCGATTCGGCAACTGAAGAGCATGCCGATAATAGGGAATCGCGCGCTGGGATTGCCCGTATCGCAGAAGCTCGTCGCCCACGCGCACTGCAAGCAGCGCCTCTTGATTGCCCCGAGGGTCAGGAAATTGCTCCTCGTGCTGGCGCATCAACCAGAGAGCGTATTGGTATTCCATCTCAGCCAAGTCGAAGTCGCCGGCACGACACGCGAGTCGCCCCAACAAAAGCTCGTCGTCCACCGCGTACGTCATTTCCGCCGCGCCGGGCGGCGGCAGAAAGGCAAGGACGGTAGCCAAAACGGCGATCAATGCATACCCGGCTGCCCGCCGACGCGCTACTTGATTTCCACTCCGCCAGGCGTCCACCAACCACGCGGCGCCATAGGCCGCCAACAGACACCACAACGGCATCAAACCGAGGCGAAACCGGCCGAAGTTATACGTCAGTAGGACCGACGCCACATGAGCGGCGACCAACCCCACCAACAACTGGCCTTGTCGCCCTTGGCGCCAGCAGGCGACCACGCCAACTAGTCCCAAGCCGCTGATCCATCCGAATGACGGCAGCCACTTCAGGATCCCCACAACGCGCTTGGCAACGCGA
>CAYWIS010000062.1:0-2106 GCA_964458385.1 uncultured Pirellulaceae bacterium | reverse complement strand
CTCACTGTCGTTCACCTCGAAATCGTTGAGAAGGATAACCGCTTTCTTCGCCGTCAACGCGACAGTTCGGACAGGATGAGAAGCCGCATAGCGCAGCGCCTCACGAAACCAAAACCGAGACGACTGCCCGCGAGTCAACGGGCGGCCTGCGCGTCGTTCGGCCTCGCGCCGGAAGTCTTCGTGTTCAACAAATGGGTTCGGTTTAACAAAGTCGGGCGCTCGGTAATAACCGTTCGCATGGGGACCGTGGGCCATATAGAACACTTCCCCGCCGCCAGCGGTGACAACCACAAACTCCCCGGCGACGAGATAGTTTCGCAGCGTGGAAGGAATCAGGCAGGCGACCATGGCAGCCGTCAAGACGCCCAGCTGCCCCCAGCGCCAGCCCCACGAGCGGCCTTGCGCGGCGCATTGCCCCCATACCCACAGAGCCGCGGGAATCCACAGTAGCACATGGTTCTCACGCTCCAGACAGGCCAAACCGATTGCGCCGCCTTGGACCGCCAGCCAAGCAAGACGCCCCCCGTCGGCCCAGCGCAATCCCGCATAGAGCACAACGACCGTGAGCACCGGCGAGAGAAACGACTTCATCGCCAGGCACTCATAGAACACCAACGGCCCGTACAGCGCAACCAACAAGCCGCCTCCAAGGCTGGCGGCCGGGACGAACAGGCGGCGGGCCGAGAGATACGCCAGCCACGTCATCCCTAGGCCGGCAGCCAATTGCAGGGCAAGGACCAGGGGCATCCTTTCGCCCCAAGCGCGGAATGAGGCCGCGAGAAGATAGGGATACAATGGTGTTTGCTCAAACACCGCATCGCCAAGCAGATCGCCCGCGGCGATCCGCCGTGCCCACTCCAGGTAATACTGATGGTCGAGAACGTAATAACCGTTCAGTGGCGAAGCGTGATACTGCAAGCAGTACACGACCCGCACAAGGCAGGCCACCCCGAGCACCGCCACCAGAGGCCGCCAACCGCAAAGCATCGCCCGCCCCCAGCGCGGCGAAACCAGCGGACCGCCTGGATTAGGAATCGGATCGCGGTGCTCCGGTGCCCTGCGGAGATTCATAGAACGGCTGAGACGGTTTCGACGACAAATCAAAGTTCAAAATGTTTTCCCCGCTTGTGACCTCGGCGGTCAATTCGGATCGGGTATTGTACTGCGGCGGGATGCGTTCGGGCTTTGGACCTTCTTCGCCGCCGCTCGCCGTGCTGATTTCAACCCTGTGCCGGCCGATAAGCACGCCCGACTCCTCCGCGGTGTACATCAGGCGGTATTGGCCGTTGCTATCGGTCACCCCCGCCGAAGGACGATCCTTTTCGCCTTCGCCATCCAGGGGCCAGAAGCTGACTTGCGCTCCCTCTAGAGGTTGCCCATCCAGCGTCACTGTGCCGCTGACCTGGGCAAGCTCCCCGCCCCCACATCCCGCGACAAATACCAAGGCGACAAACGCGGTCGTCCACGCGAGAGCGCAATCAAGACGGTTAAACATGAAACCTCCGCAGAACAACTCTCATCAAAAGAAAAACTCGAGGAACTCTCATCGTCGATGCGCGTAATCACCGCATGGTCAAACTCTGGGAGGAACGCTACCCGGGTCCCGAAGCTGGGTGATCGTGCGCAAGAGGGTGGAGAATTCAAAAACGCCGCAGGGCAAACCTGAACTCGCAAGAGTTCAGGCTTTTCCCGTGCTCCTTGCGAAAGCCCTTAGACTCTCGCAATGCATGGGGAGCTACCCAGCAAGACAATGACGAACATGCCAAGCGATGCAGCAAGAAAGGTGCAGTTAGAAGTCGCTGACGGTGTTCCCGTCGTTACGCTGGCACAAATTTGCGAACGTAGTGCCGTTAATCGTTTGGCTGACAAATCGCACCGAGGCATCGGCTAAGGCGAAATTGACGCCGCCCGGGTGGCGGCTGCTAAAGGCATGTTTCTCTGTGCCGTTAATGCGGTAGTTAGCAGTGCTGTTCCCAATAAAGTACACACCACCGTATTTGCCGTCCGCCCAATAGCCAACCCAAACACCGCCGCCACGCACACAACCGGTCGTTTTCCCATCCCAGGAGATTTCTCCCAAGGCAAACGTGCTGCTCGTTCCGTCCG
>CAYWIS010000061.1:8108-28009 GCA_964458385.1 uncultured Pirellulaceae bacterium | reverse complement strand
CGACCAGCAGCGGCGCCGCTTCGGCTAGACGCATTTCGCCCGCCAGCCGTACGGCGAAGCCCTCGAGCCAAAGCAGGGCGCTTTCGCCCGCTTGTTCGACATCGGCCTTGAGGACCTCCATGACGCGGTCGCGGAAACGCTCTTTTTCGCGAGCCAGGACTTCGGTTAGGCGGTACGCCTCGTCGACGCCTTCTTCGGAGAGTTCTTCTTCATGTTTTTCGCGTTCGCAAACCGCCTCCAAGTCGCGCCAGCATTGCTCGGGGTCGGCTTCTAAAAGACGTATGCGTTGGAGGATTTCGTCGCGCACCGCCGGCGGCACCGATTGCGATTGTTCAATGCGGTCGGCAAAGGGACGCAAATCGACCGGGTTGGCTTCGGCCAAGGTAAAAGCCACGTTATCGCGAATGTCTTGCTCTTCTTCGCTTTGTGGTTCACCTAAATGATCCAGTTCGTCCAAAAGCCAACTGATGGTCTCTGGGGTTTGCGGTAGGTTGTCGAGCAACTCCAGGCTGGCGAAGGCGTTTTGCCATCCGTAGCGTTGGATCGCCTGCATCACGAGCGGCATGATATGGGGATCGTCGCGGTGCCCATGGCCGAAATGCTCCAGCGCCAATTCACGGACGTGGGGATCCGGCGATAACAGGGCTTCTTTCATTTTGTCTTCCGGCGCTCTCATAGTGGGGGCTCCTCGGGGCTTTCAAGTATGCGGACCGCGTCGCCAACGCGCAGTTCGGCGCCGGCGGCGGAAGAACCGTCTTGGATTTGGGTATTGATGGCTAGGCGATAAAAATGGTCGAACCGCTCCGTGGCCGCCCACGGGGGCAGCGCCGCGCGACGCCGCTCGACAAAGCGTTGAACGAATTGCGGCGTTGGCTCGCCTCCCTCCGCCGCTCGGCTAGGAACGACACACCGCGCGCATGGGTTGGTCCCCAGCAAAGATACATCGCCAATTTGGAACGCAACCGCCCGCGAGTCGGGGCCAAACAATCGATCCTCCCAAAAAGGGGCAGTGGCGTCAATTTCCAAGTTCGCGCGAAAACGCCGCCGCGTTTCGTCCAAGGGAAGTGCGAACCAATCGGCGACCGTTTGTAACGTTTGCGTGGAAATAACCGTGGGACCGGGGGCGGCAGTGTCGTCGGGAAATCCGCCTTTGCGATTTTCAATCATCGTGACGGTCATGCCAAAGAATTGGCTGAACCATTCTTCGAGCCGCCGCCGTTCGTCGACAAGCGAGAACGTCTCTCGCTTTTCCTCCCCTTGCCGCCCTAAGCGGACCGTCTCTGCCTCGATGTCAAACTCGGCCCGCACCCGATGCACCGCCGCGGTGCGCTTGCCGTTGATAAAGCGGCCTTCGGCGTCAACCAGCGCAAACCGACGATCATAGCGCAATCCTCCACCAGCGGTTAACGTTGCTGCGTTGAGTGTTACGCCGTCGAGCGATTTGATGGGAAACACGCAAATCCGGGCTAGGCTCGGCATAGGCTTGCGGGGGATGGGGAACGAACGGCTCCACGGTCAATTGTCGCGCGGTGAGGCGGCCCAAAGCAACTAGAGGAGGCGCGTTGCCCGCACCCTTGGGGCGCTAACAGGGAACATCTACGTTTTATGGGACAACTCGGCCAGCGGTTCGTTCCCAGGGGACCGATTGCGGAGCATCAAATATCGGCGCGAGAGCTCCTGAAACTTCCCGAATCATCGAGAGCCCTTTCGCCTTGGGCGGGATATCCCTGGTCAAGGTGGCTTCGCTGCACAATAAGGCGGGCGTTAGGCGTCCAAGCGAGGAGGTTCGGCTGTCGGCCTCCGAGCGATTGCTGGGACGTCGCTTCTCGCGAACGATGTTGGAGGCACGACCCCAGTGCAAGTGGTCCCATCACGAATTTCGTCCCCAAGACATTCAAAACGCAGAACGGTTGGCGGACGGGGAAAACTATGCTTCGCCACCTGGGGTAACGACGGCGAATTTGCACTACGTCGCCAACTCTTTGCTATTGGTTAAGTTTCGTTGCGCTGCAAAGTCGCCGCAAAGCAACGCGTCTACGCAGAGCGGAACCTTAATGCCTCGTTCGGGCTGAAGCCGATCGGCCCGTCATGCGGGACAAATTCTCGTGATGCCACAACCCCAACAATGACGCCCCGTTGGGACGCTCATGGAAAGGAAAGTCGCCAATAGCCACCAAGCTAATTAGTCCTTCGGAAAGGTGGGGCAGACGCATTGGGAGGATGGATTGGCGGTCTCCGAGAAGCGCATCTGGGTGGGCTCCCGCGTCAAGGTAGGGTAGCTCCGCAAGCGGTTTGGTCCCGATTGAACTAATGCGCAGCGTGGCCGTTGAAACGCATATCCCGAACTGCAACGTGATTTTTTCAAGAGGGAACGCCGCGCAGCACTGTTCGCGCTTGATTCGATGGCCCTTGCTTTCCGATTTCTGGAGAAAGAGCGCGCCAGCGTCGGGTTGCAGGCGTTGCTTATCTCTTTGGGGGCGCGCTGGCGTCTTCGCGAACCGAGGAAGACCGCGCAGCGCAGGCGACGACAAATCGGGGCTGCATGGCGTCTATGAAAAAACTGCGTTCAGCCATCGTGGGTGTGTTGATCGGGGGATGTTGCGGGACGTTTCTCTGGGTCGCTAAATCGCCCCGGTTCTGGCAAGACCCAACGCCTCGGCTGACGTCTTCGATCTTGCGATCGCCTCCATCGGCGTTAGCTCTGGAAAAGCCAACGCCGATGTCCCAGCCGGTAAAGTTTCAAACTTTGAAAGAGTTGACCGTGCCGCGTTGCGAGGTGGACGTGTTGCCGCTGGTCGCCAGTCGGGTATCGCTCGACGCACCCGCCTTGGACATGCTCGCCTCCGCCGCGGTGGAAGATTGGACGTTCGTTCCCCCGGTCGCGCCCGAATTGGGAGCGTCCGATGAAGCCCCGGCCGGTATCCCTTCGGCGGAGCAGGCTTCGCACGAGGCTGACGCCGCGTGGCCTCTGGCGACAGCCTTGGTTGCACAGCTTGCGGAACTAGCCGAGCGTCCTGACTGCGCGAACTGGGCGTTGGAAACACAGGCGTATGTCGAGCGGCTTGCGGCTGCCTCGCGCCTGGAATCGTCGGAGTCGGCGGCGGTGCTCGACAAGCTAGCGGACTTGGCGGCTCAAGCGAAACGCCAAGCCGCAACGCTCACGTCGGTTGAAGACCAAAGTAGTCTGCTCGCCGCTCATTATGCGCTCTCGCGCCGGTTGGCGGTGTGGCGTTGTATTCATGAAGTGGCGGGGAACCCCCAGGCGACGACGGCGCCGATTGCGGTGCATACGGACCGGATGTTGGAGCGTTTAGCAGCGGCCGACGCCGTACTGGGCCAAGGGAGCCGCTCCAGCGCTTGGCGGCGCTATTTACTAACGGGGCAAACGCGGCTCTTGGCCGAAGCGGGCGAGGCGGTCGACGAGGCGCAGCGTCGCCAGCATGCGCGGCGCGTGCTGCGCCGGATGGAGTGGCCGGGACTGACCGACGCCCAGCGTCGCTTCCTTGCTCGTCCTGAGTTCGCGGAATTGGCCGAAGAACTCCGGGGGTGGGCTGCCGAGCCGTTTGACTTTGCGCAACTTCTAGAAGTGCTAGAAGAGTACGAGCAACATCCTTCGGCGCCGCTTGCGCGGACCGTCGCCAGTTATCGGCGCCGGTTAAGTTGGACGAGCGATCGTTCGGTTACCGAGTTGGCGAACCAGATCGATGTCCATTACGCCAACGCCAACATCCGGGCGGCGATTTCCCAGGAGTTCTTGGAGCGGCTCGCTGCGACGCCAGAAACCCATGTGGAACGAGTCGAAGACACCATTGCCGGCGCGGCGGTGCGCGGGCAGAGCCACACCACTTCGCACGTCTCTTTCCGCATGCTCCCCGACGACCGTCGGCTGCGGCTCGTCTTAGAGGCGACCGGCGAGGTGGTCACCAACACACGCTCCGCGAAAAGCGGCGCGGTCTTCTACAGCAACGGGCGGGCGTGGTTTACCGCGCAGAAGGAGATCGTATTCGATGGCCGGAATGTGATGTTGGCGCCAGCCGTGGCCGAAGCGTATGTGAACGATCGTTTGCGCGACGTTACGACCGACTACGATAACGTGCCGCTGGTCAATCTGCTTGCACAGTCGATCGCTCGCCAGGGGCACGCCGATGCGCATGCCGCCGCTCAGCGCGAGGCCCGGCAAAAAGTCGCGGCGCGGGCGGCGGCGCGGCTCGACGCCGAAACGGCCGAACGCCTGGGCCAGCTCGATACTCGCGTGCGCGACACCGTAGGGCAACGGCTCCATCAGTTGGCGTTATTCGCCGAGCCCATAAGCCTGCAAACGACCGAGTCACGACTGATCTGCCGCTATCGGTTGGCCAGCGACATGCAACTGGGCGCGCATACGGCTCGGCCTCAAGCGCCGGCCGACAGCCTGTTGAGCGTGCAGGTTCACGAGTCCGCAGTAAATAACGCCCTGGCGCAATTGCGGCTTGCCGGGCGCGAGATGGATCTACCCGGGGTGTTCCACGCCGTTCTCGAGGCGGTGGGCGCCGCGAACGTCGCCATTCCCGATGATCTTCCCGAAGGCGTTCTCGTGCGTTTCGACGATGATGAACCACTGCGCATCGATCTTGCCGATGGGCGCGCGTGCGTCACGATCCGCCTGGCGGAAATTCAGACCGAGGATCGTACTTGGCGGAACATCATGTCGCGGGCGTATTACCGGCCGCAGCCCGACGGAATGACTGCGCGGCTCGCGCGGGACGGTCATATCGAACTTTCAGGCGACCGGCTGCGTTTTCGCGATCAATTGGCGCTGCGTGCGATCTTCGCCAAGGTCTTTTCCGAACGCCGTTCGCTGGACTTGATGCCGCCGCGTTTAGTGAATCATCCGCGGCTGGCTGACTGCGAAGTGACGCAACTCACCATTCGCAATGGCTGGATCGGGCTGGCGATCGGACCAGGGCGAACGACCCTCACGGCAAGGAAATAGACAGCCGCAGCCCACGTGAAAGATTGCAACTTCGGTCCCGTCTGACAGGACGGGACCTTTTGATGCGCCTTGCCACGCACTCAAGACGCGACCTTGTGAACTCCCCAACGATGAGGGAGCAAGTTGAAGGTGGCTCGCTGAGTCGGCGTTGGTGCGCGGCTGCTGTGCTACTGCGTTTTCCGCCACGATGCGAGCGCCGCGCCGCGAAGCGCTAAATGCGGAACGTATTGGGCGGGTTCCTGAAGCACGGAAGCGATCAACTGACCATCGCCTCCCGAGAGGAATACCTGCGGCGCCGTTTCCATCGATTCGCCAATCCGGGCGATTAGCTCCTTTACACCGCCCACCAATCCCCAGAAAAAGCCTCTTTTGAGCGCGGCCTGCGTGTTACGGCCACAGGCGGGCGGAGGCGGTTCGTTGGGCGATAGCGTTACTTCGGGGAGCACGTCGGTTTGCTGATGCAGCATTTGCGACGCCAGTCGCACTCCCGGAAGGATCGCCCCACCGCGAAATACGCCCTCTGCGTCCACCAGGTCAACGGTAATCGCTGTGCCCGAGTCGACCACAACCGCTGGTCGCTGCGGATGCCGCAAGGCGTTGGCCGCCACGGCCGCCGCGAGTCGGTCCATGCCCACTCGTTCGGGAAAGTCGACATCGACCTCCAATGGCAGGTCTGTCCGCGTCAGCGCGTGATAGTCGGCTTGCGGAAAGCGTCGCCGCACCCAGGCGGCGAGCCGTTCTTCGCCTGCTCGACGGACGCTAATCACCCGCCATACGGGGGTTGGATCGTCGAGGTCGTGCGTCAACTCATCCAGAGGACCGTTAAGTGAGTGCACCGTCGCCACTTGCAATGGTGCTGGCAGCGTTGCCGAGTCTTGCAGCGTGAACCGCCCGACTTTGATAAAGCTGCTACCGACATCGGCCACCCAAAGCGACTGCATGCACGACTCCGAAAATAAAGACTGATCTTCGCATTATACAATCGGCGTTTTCCGATGAACGAAAAGCGAAGAATTGCTATAATCGGCGGTCATTGATGCGATCGCGAGGCTTGCTTGTCTCTTGTCGGGAGTCATTGCGCCGTGAATCGATCCTTGTTAGCCGCCCGCACGGCCATCGGGAGGACCTTATCCCGCCGTCGCTTGCTGCAAGTCGGAGCGTCCAGCGTACTGGGGCTGTCGTTGCCGCAGTTGTGGGAGCAAGAGGCCCGCTCCGCCGAACCGGCCAGCTGCACAGAGAAGTCGTGCATTTTCATTTATCAGTACGGTGGGTTGAGCCAACTTGACTCGTGGGATCCCAAGCCCCATGCGCCGGCCGAGCAACGAGGACCCTATAAGCCCATCGCTACGGCGGTTCCGGGCTTCTTTGTGGGCGAATTGATGCCGCGATTGGCCCGCTTGGCCGACCGCTACGCCGTTATTCGCTCGTTGCAACACGGGGTGCCGGTGCATGACATCGCCAACCGGATGCTCCTGGCGGGGCAGTCGCAACCCGCCGCAGACTCGCCTTCGCTAGGAAGCATCGTAACGCGACTCAGACCATCAAAAGTCAACCTACCTTCGCACGTTTGGTTGCAAAAGTTTGGCGGCGGGGCGGCGCCTCCTGAGCCATCGTACTTGACCGGCGGTTTTCTAGGCATGGACTGTGCACCGCTGTTAATTGGCGCCACGCATGACGATAACCCCGCCTCGCCCGATTTTCGCGTCAAGGCGTTTGACACCGCAGCGGAAGTCCCCTTGGAGCGTCTGGGCGAACGGAAACAGTTGCTCGATCGATTACAGCCCGCCG
Organism: uncultured Pirellulaceae bacterium; assembly: GCA_964458385.1. Taxonomy (GTDB): domain Bacteria; phylum Planctomycetota; class Planctomycetia; order Pirellulales; family Pirellulaceae; genus JAHWKS01. The sequence goes on along the minus strand of CAYWIS010000061.1, from coordinate 21,249 downwards.
AACGCACGCTGGCCGAGTTTGCAGGCCCGCGGAACATGACGCGTTTCCAAGAGCGAGCGTACGACTTACTGGCGGGGCCCGACGTGCGGCGAGCCTTCGATGTTTCCCAAGAGCGCGATTCGGTGCGCGACCGCTACGGTCGACATCCCTTAGGGCAGAACCTGCTCCTTGCACGGCGACTGATCGAGGCGGGCGTGCGTTTGGTCAATGTGGTGGCGTGGTGCGGTCTGTCGCCTAAGGACACGAAGTTCGTCAGCGTCGAAACGTGGGACATGCATGGAAATGCAGGGATCGACATCTTTGGCGACGGCTGGAATGGGCTCGGTTGGGCGCTTCCTTGCTGCGACGAAGCGGTCGCGGCTTTGCTGGAGGACTTGGAGCAGCGCGGCTTGCTAGACACCACGCTGGTTGTGCTGGTGGGAGAATTTGGCCGGACGCCCACCATTAGCCGTGGCGCCAGCGCGATCGGTCGGGACCACTGGCCGAACTGCTACTCGGGCATGTTGGCCGGCGCCGGCATTCGGGGCGGCGCCGTGTATGGCGAGTCGGACGCGCGGGCCGCTTACGTAAAAGACAAGCCTGTTTCGCCCGAAGATTTCGCCGCCACCATACTCCACGCGCTGCACATCGATCCGGCAACTCGTATTTCGCCCGATGGTTTTACCCGGCCAGCCAGCACAGGCCAGCCGATCCTCGATCTTTTTGGATAAGATGATTCCCTCGTGCGCCAAGCGGCGCTGCGGTAAGGAATGACGCCTCTCTTCTCAACCGCCGAGCATAGCACGAAGGCGGTTTGCGGGATGGCTCCCATGGATAAGACAGTTGTGTGAGCCTCCCGTGGTGCGCCAAAGGGCGACGTAAGGTTCTAAACGCCCGAGAAACGTGGTCGCGTCCGAGCGTATTCTCGGACAAGTCGCAACGCTCGGCGATTCTTCCGAAATTGGGCCAAGTCCCATACGCACCAGGCCAGGGCGAACGGCAACAGCGCCAGGAAAATGATGCCAAAACCGGGGACGAAGCCGAACACCATGGCGATGCCCACCGCTGCTAAGGAATTGGAGGCGCCCTTCCTGCGGTTGTAGGCGCCGTTGCTGCGGTTCATATAGGCGCGTGCGTGCAGCGTTCCGTTCTTTAGATCCCCCGCCACCGCCACTTCGTCCCCCTCGTCGATTTGCGGGGCTTCGGGCAGGGCTACTTCGATGGCGCGCGATCCAATTCGGAATGTCGCCACCTGGAGTGTTGCGATTCCCTCTTGATTGCCTTGCACCGTCGCGGTCCGCCGAACATAAGTTGCGTTGCCAAAAATGGTTTCCATCGGATTTGATTTGCAAAAAGGGGCTACTTTGAACGTGACCAGCGGCCACGTTGCCCGAAGTTGCTCCGCTGGGAAGGGAACGCCTGTCTTGCGGTGAGCAACTCGCGGGTCAAATGTAAGTGCCCAACCGTCCGACGCTCGCGCCAAAAATTTTTTGCAAATTGCAAGAAATCCGAGCCAAGGGGGCACGGCAAAACAACACCATGACGCGGTCGCCAGCGAACTTCCGCGTAGCAAACGTTGCAAGAGGGATCGGGTGGTTCGACGTGGAGAATGGGCCCCGGCGCCACAGTCGGCGTGCCCACAAAACACGAGAAGTTGGAATGTCTTGGGATTGAGCTAATCTCGCAGGCCGGCCAACAGGGGTGGAGGCGTAGCCGAGTGCTTTGCCGCCGATGCAGACGTAGTGACGTTCGCTACGATCTCGCAGTTGGGCAGGACAGCGGCCAGTTGCTTGACACCTTCCGTTGAAACCTGGGTATCGAAGAGGTTCAGGTGGCGCAGATGGGGCAATCCTTGAAGTTGTTTCAGCCCCGCGTCGGTAATTGGGTTGCCGTGAAGTCGCAACTGGACAAGCGAGTGGAAACCGCCCAGGTGCGCCATTCCTGCGTCGGTTACTCCCGCATCGCCCAGGTCTAACTCGGTCAGTTGCAAGCCAGGCAGTTGGGCGAGGTTCGCCACTCCCTCGTCGCCAAGAGAGTTGCCAGCGAGCAGCAAATGCCTAAGGCGATTCAAATCGCTCAGGTGGAGCAAACCGGCCGCGGTGACGCGCGTGTCGCCAAGGTCGAGTTGAACCAGACGTGTCAGATGGCGTAGGCTCGCAAGGCCGGCGTCGCCCACTTGCGTGCCTTTGATTTGCAGTATTTCCAGATGGCGCAGATTGCGCGATTGCATCAAGGCCGTTAATCCCTGATCGGTGATCGCGGTATCGTTGAGGAAGAGATTCTTCAGGGGAAGGCCTGCTAGTTGTGGCAGGCCGGCGTCGGTGATGCGCGTTTTCCCGAGGTCGAGCTTGATGAGCCGCTTCAGATGACTCAGGCTCTTGAGTCCTGTGTCGCTTATTTGCGTGCCGCCGATCTCTAAAACTTCTAGTTGCTGCATGTTGGGCAACTTCGTCAACTCGTCCAATCCTTGGTCGGTGAGCTGCGACCGTTGCAAAGTTAACGCGATCAGGGGTTCGGTGTCCGCGAGATAGGAAACCACGGTGTCGGTTACGCCTCGTTGGTCGCGGAGATTCAGTCGCCGTAGCTCCTTCAGATCGCGTACAAAGGACAAGTCGTTGTCATGCACGGTGTCGGCGGGGAGGTCGCCAATGGCCTCAATGCGGAATTCGCCCTTGGGAACCTGGTCGCCTGGCCGGAGAGTTTGTGTAGTTCCGTCTAGGACTACGTCGACACAACCCCGGTTCTGAAGCACCCATTCCGCGACGCGCCGGTCGGCCGACGTTGGCGGCGGCTCAAGTGTGACTCGTACACGCACTTCGTCACGCCGGCGCAGAGTGAACTCGTCGACGCGCGCCGCGAGCCCGGCGTCATCGAGGAGCGTTAAGCGGAATGGTTGCTTCTTGGCTAGGCGGTACGTTCCCGAACGAAGCGTCTGAGAGCCGTTGGTGCGGAGGGTATACCGGCGGCCGCTGGCGGCGTCATGAATCGTCAACCCGTCTTGGCGCAACACGGCCTCGACCTGGGGATCATGGACCTCAACCACTAAAACGCCCTGGTCTGTCTGAATGCGGTAGATTGCTGCGAATGCTGCGGCCACGATCAACATTAGCGCCACAACTAGCCCCCAGCGTGGCTGCCTTCGCTGGTGTTGGGGTGTTTCCGTTTGAGACGTGGCCGTATTGGCTAACGCTAAGTCCGGCGATGTAGAAGGGGGTTGCGCCGAGAGTGCGGCCTGACTCTTAAGGTAGGTTTGTAAGGCGGCGGCGAAGCCGCGCATGGAGCCGTAACGTTGGCTTGGCTCCTTGGCCATTGCCTTAAGGCAGATGGCTTCTAGTGTTGGATCGAGATTCGGTTGATGGGTGGAGGGGGGCGGCGGTTCAACATGAAGGATTTGTCCCAAGACTTCGGTGACTGTGCCCCGGAAGGGCCGTTGGCCGCAAAGCAGTTCGTAGAGGATGACGCCCAGGCTATAGATGTCGGAGGCGGGGCCAACATCGTCGGTGGCGCCGCGGGCCTGCTCGGGCGACATATACGCCGGGGAGCCCATGATTTGCCCGCGGTGCGTGAGCCTTGCATCGTTGGGCTTGGCGATACGGGCTAAGCCAAAGTCCATCACGATTGGTTCCCCGCGGCGGTTGATCATGATATTGGCCGGCTTTAAATCGCGATGAACAATCTTCTGGTCGTGGGCGTCGGCCAAGGCCAGTGCGATTCGCCGCACCACGTTGACGGCTTGTCGCGGCGTGATGGTGCATCCGCTCTTGATTAGTTCGGCCAGAGATTTGCCGTCCACTAGCGCCATCACGATGTACGGATGGTCGTCTACTTCGCCCACTTCGAACACGGGACAAATGTGGGGGTGGTTCAAAGTAGCGGCGATCTTGGCCTCGCGGAGGAATCGGGCGCGATCGTCGGCACTGGCCAGTACGCCGTTGTGCGGCAGCTTGATTGCTACTTCTCGCTCCAGATGCGGATCGCGCGCCCGGTAGACCGTGCCGAAAGCGCCTGTGCCCAGGACTTTCAGCACCTGAAACCGGCCGATTTTGTCAGGCAGCGGCGGCGTCAAGGAGAAGTTCGAATCGGCGACGCGCGACGTGGTGACATCGGCCGCCTGCAAGGTGGAGGCGTTTTGGTCCATCGCGGGAGCGTCCGCAGGCGCCGCACGGGCAAACACCTCGCGCACCACGAGAGCATCGTGGGGGAATCGCTGCAGATACGCTTCCGGGGCGGGCGGCGTTCCGGTCGATTGCAACAATTCCAATTCGACCTCCAGCAGCGCCCGCAGCGTGGCGGGGCGTTCCGCCGCGTTGCAAGAGGCTAAGTAGTTTTCGATCTGCGGATTGCGGGCTGCGGTCCAGTCGTGTTCGAACTGATCGCACAATGCGTCGATTCTGTCGGCCGCAGAAAGCTGCTCTAGTAATGAAGGTTCAGGCGTGTTGGCCATAGGGCGACGCTCCTTGGGCGGCGGAGCCAGCTAGGCTTACAGCGAGTCAGGAGGTAATGGCGATTGGGGTAACGCGGACGGATACGTGATCGGAGGAACCACCACCAGTGCATCGGGCCTGACGATTTGCAGGTAGGCCGGGTCGACCTTACCGCCGTCGGTGGACACCAGCACACAACGCTCGGTTGAGAGCGCCGCGGCGGCTTGGGCGGCGTCCAACGCCTCGCCCTGCGCGTTGTAAACCTCGACAGCGGAAAACGGCATGCGTTGCCCGCTTTGAAATGCGGTGGCGAGTTCGATCGGAACCAGCTCCTTTTGGGTGTCTCCCTCATTCATGGATTGCCGGTAGACCGTAGTGGTCATTCGGGTTCGGACTTGGATGTGGAGCGTGAGCATGCCGTTTTGAACATAGGCTCGTCGCACGGTGGGAGCCGCGCTGTCGGGAGGCGCCGCGGCCCCGTCAAGTTGAGGAGTGGGCGCGACTGCGGACATCGGAAAATGTTGCACCGTGTTTGGGTCACGCGCAATCAGCAACAAGGTTTCGGGCTTGAATGCGGTGAGCTGATTTGGCGAAGGCTCCTGGGCGGCGAAGAGCGCCAACGTTGCTTGTTGAAGACGCTTGGACAATTCCTCGTAGGATATTTCCTTTCCCGAAACTTCTCGCACCTGTAAGTTGTCCTGCGACCATGTATGGATGACCGGCTGGTGGGCCGTGACATATGCAGAGACAGGAACGGTGACTTCGTAGGATTGCTGGTGAGTCTGGCCGTCTACAACGATCTCTCGTGTGTTGACTCTGGTTGTCAACTGGCGAACGACTTTGGATACGAACTTTGTGGTGGCGGTCACTACCACTCCGTTGTCGTTAATGCTAGCGAACACGGGCTGCGGTAGGCTATTGAGAAATTCGTCGCCCTGCGCCGCCAGAGCTGTAGGGACCAAGAGCCACCCTGTCGCGAACAGAAGCCCAATGTAAAGAACCGTGCGTAACATGTTGAAAACTCCATGTTTAAGCTGGGAAGCTTGGAATGGCCAATCCGTGGCGCCTATTGGACCAAAGGGGATGATGTACCTGAGGTAAGTATCCTAACCCGGGCGGGTGGCGACAAAAAATCTTTTGATTTTTTTCTGCTGGAGCGTGGACGACCCAGAATACGAAATCGCCTTGTTCCCGGTACGATGGACCCGTCAATGATCATTGTGGGACGGTTGGTGCGGCCCGTGTACGGCGATTTTCTTTCGCGATGTGTGCGATCGCGTGCTGCGGTTGCATGAGTTGGTGGAGGCCACCTGGGAGGATCTCTTGGGCAACGCCCTGGACGCCTACCTGTGGTCGGTCTTGCCGCGGGCGAACGAGATCAGGACGCGGCTGACGTTGCTGAGGGCGATCTTTCTGCCGCTGGCTTTATTACCGACGTCTTGGGCCAGAATTTTGAACACTTGCCCTTTGGCGACGACCGGCTGTTGATTGCCACGCCGGTGAGTTGCGTAGCCCTCCCCGCGACGATGGTTTACTGCTGCGTACGCAGCACGTGGTTTTCGCTAGCGCCGAAAGTGTCCTTTAAGGGGCGTCCGCCTGGCGCCTCTGCATGGCCCAAGGGAAAAAGAAGGGGGATGAATCGCCGCATTCTCATGGGAAGCGGCTTGACTGGTCTTGGGGCGGTGAGAATTCTATGATTGGACTTTCGGCTGGCCGACGGAGATGGCCGGCCCTGTACTCTAGCCCGCCTTCCATCCTTGGCTACCTCGGAACATGAGCAAACGCGCCTGGGCCTGTTATTTGGCTTGGGCGCTTACGGATTGTGGGGAGTCATCCCCCTCTACTTTCGCGCCTTGCGCCATCTTCCCCCCTGGGAAGTCCTCGCACATCGTATTGTGTGGTCGGTTCTGTTGTTGGCCGGCCTGATTGCGGTGGCAGGACGGTGGGGCGATTTGCGGCGCGCGCTGACGTCGCGTGGCGTCATGCTGCGTTTGGTCGCTAGCACCACCTTAATCGCCATCAATTGGTTCACCTATATCTACGCGGTTGCGACCGAGCGGGTGCTAGAGGCGAGCTTGGGGTATTTCATCACGCCTCTGGTGAATGTGTTGCTGGGCGTGGTGTTCTTGCGCGAACGGCTGCGGCCCGTGCAAGTGGGCTCCTTGGCGCTGGCGAGCGCCGGAGTGCTGATGCTGGCGACGCGAGGAGCCGGAATGCCGTGGATTGCCTTGGTGCTGGCCTGTTCCTTTGCGTTCTACGGCTTGCTGCGCAAGACCGTGGCGGTGGATGCCTCGCTGGGGCTATTTGTCGAAACACTCCTTTTGGCCCCGCTGGCGCTGTTGTTGCTGGCGGCGTTGCAGGTTCAAGGGCAGGCGGCCGCAAACAACGCCCCATTGTTGCTTCTGCTGATTGTGGGCGGCCCGGTGACGACCGTACCGTTGCTCTTGTTTGCGGGGGCGGCGCGACGGTTACGCATGGCGACGCTTGGTTTCTTGCAATACGTGGCGCCCAGCCTGCAATTTGTGCTTGCGGTGTTGGTGTTTGGCGAACCGTTCTCGCGCACGCAACTGGTCAGCTTTGGTTTTATCTGGGCCGCCGTGGCGCTCTATTCGGTCGATTCGCTCTGGTTGTTCCGCGCTCAGCAGACGCGGGTTCGTGCTTCGGTCGAAAAAACGCCGTCCAAGACGATCGACGCTGCCGCGCCGCGCCCGCAGCCAACCAGTTGCGCCGCGGGCGACTGACAGCCAAGACGCGCATAACTACGCCGCTCGCTTGCTGTGCGGCTTGCTGGCCGAGGTGGAATGAGCCGGAGCGTCGGTTGCGGTCGCTTGTTCGGCGGGCGCCATATGCCGGCGGTAAAGGAGGAGCATCAGGCCCATCGCCGCGATGGACCAGTAAAGCTCTTTCAGCTCGCCAAGGCCCAGCCAACGGCGACCGCCGTGCCCGATCATGTCAATGATTTTCTGCGGAGTGGTGCAGAACCACGCCACCGCCGCTACCCCGATAAGCTCCTGTTTGGGGAGAAAATGCCACGCGAACGACCCGCGCCGATAGTCGCGGCCGTGGCGGAGCAGCACCAAGGGCGGCACGATAAACACCAGCGGCGTCAGGAGGTTCGCAACCAACCGCAGCAGATGCGAAAGTGCGTTATCGTGCAGGTTGTGTAGGTTGGTTTCCTGGCGATAGTTGTACTGCAACATGTACTCGGGCGAGGACCAGCCAAACAGGTGTTGGCCGTAACTGATTTCCTCTAGCGCCACAAATACCAGGACGGCGGCGCCAAGAGCGAAGAGACTCCGGTAACGAAGCGGCATTGTCGCGGCTCGCCAGGCAATCGCCGCCGCCGTGAGGCCCGCCAGGAAGAACAGTGCGGCGGTGCCTAGCTCGGTCGGGCCTTGCTCGGAGTCGATCCAGCGACGCCACTCGTCGTTCGCCAGGCACATCATGACGATGTAGCCCAGATAGCCGGCCACCGGCGCTCCCAAAGACCACAGCCATTGTTTGCGCGTCATCGCCATTAACTTTCTCAAGGGCATCGTAGGAATTTCGCAGCAGGGCCGGCTGCTTCAACTAGGCGCGTTTGTTCGCAAACGCGTCGCGGACCTGCATGACGCCGAACATGAACAGCGCGACGGCCACCAGCAGTTCCTTGTGCTCGTTCATGTGCATAATGAACTCCTGGTACACGAGGTGCTCTCGATGATCGGCGTACCAAAAGCGATAAAGGTTTTTGATTTCTTTCCAAAGGAATCCGGCCGCTACGCAGCACACCACCGGCCCCGAGGCGATGGCGGACCGCCAAGCAGCAAGCACGGTTGGTCCCTTTCGCCGTTTTAGCCAGGCCCAGCCTGGCAGAACAAAGAACACAACGATCAGGAACAAATTGCCGAAACTCTGTACGCCCAACGAGCTGTTGTGCAGGTTCGTTTCGCGGCTGAACGCGGCGAAGCTCGAAGGCGTTTTCCAGCCGAAGTAGCTTTGCCCCCAACTCATTTCCTCGCCGGCAAAGAACAAGGCGGCACATCCAACAACGGCCACCAAGCTGGCCGCTGATTTTTGCCCGGCCTTCGCACGTCGTAGGGCGGCGGCCAATAGTAGCACGCCTCCCAGGCCAGCGCAGACAACGGTCGTCAATTCGACCGCCATCAACTCCCGCCGTGTGTCCTCGTGGATATACTGCAGGAAGAAGTCGGGGGAAGCGGTGTAAACGCTCGCCAGTAGGCTCAAAATCGTTGGCGCTACCGCATAGCCAAGCATTTTCAGCCCCCTGCGCGGCAGAGAAACCTTGGGCGCCAACGGAAGCGAGGTAGCAATCGAGGGCATGAATCGGCCTCTTTACTCAAGATGCAGGGGACCAGCAGTCTTGATCGGCACGGCCGATCCGGAAAGTTATAACGATTTTTCCGCATCCCGCGATTATTCCGGCTAAGCCCCAGGGTTAGGGGGGCGCCGTTGAACACTTGTTGGCCTTCCGTGCGCCTTGAGGTTGTGTAGGCCACGCCCACGGTTCCCGCCGGCGAATTGGCGACGCGTGAGATAACAAAACCTCGCAACCGAGTCAACGAGAACCGGCTGGTAGGAGGCGTCCTCGTTCCTTGACGCGCACTAGCCGAGGTAAGCCTCGTTGTTGTGGGCTCTTGGGGCGACGGGAACGTTGCCCTGTTTGCATGTCTGGGTAATTGGGAGGGCTGCGGCGTGTGGCAAGGTTTGCGGCTTTTTGCACTCCAAGGCCGCCGAGCGGTCGCAATTGTCCAAAGCTCGTGGTACTGTGGGAGTTTTCCGCTGCGTCGGGCGCGCGGTGTCCCGCAACGCGCGGCCAAGTACGACGGCCGGCGTTTGTCCCCCCTTCAATACCCACCGTAGTGCTGCGTTTGCTTATGTCTTGCTCTTACCGCCTTTATGCGAGCCTGCTTTTGGGGTTGATCTTGGCCTTTCCTGCGTGGACTGCCGAGAAGATCGTGGACGCCCGTCCGACCGAAGTGAACGATGGCGTAACGGTAGCGGCCGGCGATTGGCCGTGGTGGCGCGGCCCGTACCGTAACGGCATTGCCGACAGCAACCAGAATCCCCCGCTGCGTTGGAGCGCGACCGAAAATGTGATCTGGAAAGCTCCCATTCCTGGCCGCGGACATGGCACGCCCATCGTTGTGGGAGACCGCATCTACCTGGCGACGGCGGACGAGCAACAGGAGGTCCAATCGGTTCTGTGTTACGCTCGGGCCACGGGGGAACGACTGTGGAAGACCGACGTCCACCGAGGGAACCTGGTGCAGGGAGGCCACAAGAAGGCGTCGCATGCCTCTTCCTCCCTGGCTTGGGATGGCGAGCGGCTCTTCATCAACTTTCTCAACAATAACGCGGTCTACACCACGGCGCTGGATCGCGACGGCAAGCAACTCTGGCAAACCAAAGTGAGCGACTATGTGATCCATCAGGGATACGGTTCGTCGCCCGCAGTCTACCAATCGCTTGTCATTGTGTCGGCCGACAACAAAGGAGGCGGTGCAGTCGTGGGCCTGGACCGCGTGACCGGAAAGGTCGTGTGGCGCCGCCAGCGGCCCAGTACTCCTAATTACGCTTCGCCGATTGTGCTGGCTGCCGCTGGGCGCGATCAACTGCTGTTCGTTGGCTGCGATTTGGTGACCAGCCTGGACCCACTAACCGGAAAAACCCTTTGGGAGATTCCGGGCGCTACGACGGAGTGCGTTACGTCGACCGTGACCGACGGTCGTCATATCTTCACCTCGGGTGGTTACCCGCGCAATCACGTGGCGGCGGTGCTGGCCGACGGGTCGGGGGAAGTGGTGTGGGAGAAGAACACGCGTGTTTACGTTCCTTCGATGTTGGCGCGCGAGGGACGCCTCTACGCCGTGACCGATGCGGGAGTCGCCGTGTGCTGGGACAGCGCCACGGGCAAAGAGATTTGGCAAGGCCGGCTGGGCGGTGTGTTTACCGCCTCGCCGGTGTTGGTGGGCGATCGCATCTACGCGGTGAATGAGGCCGGCGAGACGTTCGTGTTTCGAGCCGATCCACAGGACTTCCAACTGCTTGCCAAGAACCAGCTCGGCGACGAAGTCTTCGCCACACCCGTTATCTGCAACAGCCGCATCTACCAGCGGGTAGCGCACTACAACGACGGCAAGCGCGAAGAGATGCTCTACTGCCTTGGCCAAGTAAACGGCGCCGCGGAATGATCCGCGGCCATTGCCGATTGCCATTCCACGTTGTGACGCAGCCAAGGGGGCGCCAAAAGTCTTACGCCCCTTGCAACGCTCCATGGGGCTCTTCGAGAACTGGATTGATCGTTATGAAAAACGCATGGGTTATCAGCGTTTGGGCGGTCCTTGTTGCGGCCACCGGGGCGTGGGGCGAGGAGGTGGCCAAGACCAAGGTGCTGTTCATCGGAACCGCGCCCGATCATCCCTACGGCTCGCACATGTACATGCACACGTGCGGCGTTCTTGCCAAGTGCGCCGAGCTGACGCCGGGCATAGAGGCCGTTGTCTCGCAAGGATGGCCGGTCGACGCCAAGACACGCGAGGGCGTTAAGGCGATTGTGCTTTATACCAACCCGGCGGCCGAACTGCTGCTGGATGGCGAACACCGTAACGAAGTCGACCAACTCATGCGGCAGGGAGTGGGGCTGGTGACCATCCATTGGTCCTCCACCGTCAAGAAGGAGAACCTGGAGCGGTTGGGCCCCACTTGGCTGAGTTATCTTGGCGGCACATGGGTAAGCAACGTAGGGCTTAGCGGTGGGAAGTCGCCGCTCAAGCAGCTTCTTCCGAATCACCCCATTTGCCGAGGTTGGAGTGAATACAAAATCGACGACGAGTATTACCTCAACCCCATTATCAAAGACGCCCAACCTTTCCTCCAGGTCCGCGAGCGGAACGGTCGTGACGTTGTTGTGGGCTGGGTGTATGAGCGTCCTAACGGCGGTCGTTCATTCGCTACGACGTTGGGGCACCCCTATCGGAACTTCCAAAATGAGTCCTTCCGCCGGATGTTGGTGAACGCCATCCTTTGGACCGCGCACCAGGAGATTCCCCAAGACGGCGCCCCAGTTGGACTGAGCCAAGAGGTTCTCGCCCTTCCGCCGCAGTAATCGGAAGTGGGGCGACTTGGGCCGTTTCTCCGCGAGGAAGAATACCGCGTGGCCCACGTAACCAAAGCGCAGGCGAAAACAAACTTCCGCGCCGTACGGTTAATCGGGGCTATCCAAGTAGGGGTCTTGCCCCATTTCTAGCTGCAGCTTCTTGCGCTGCTTCTCGTGGTAAAGCAAGATCATGCGGTCGCGAAGGTGCTTACGCTCGACCTTGCGCTGCGCTCGGTAGAAAAGGCGAGCCCGACCTTCGGTAGCGGCCATATTCGCGCCTTGCCGGGCCAGCTTTTCCGCTTCCTTGGGGCCGAAACCGGCTTTGAGGATGTCGTCGTCCATGGCCAGGTACATGCGATACGTGCCGGGGTCGCCTTGTCGGGCGCAGCGGCCGATTAGCTGCCGGTCGATGCGGGCCGAGTCGTGCAACTCGCTGCAAATTACGTGCAAACCGCCGCTTTGATGCACGTCGGGCGCCAGTTTGATGTCGGTTCCACGGCCGGCCATATTCGTGGCGACGGTCACTTTGCCTGCCTGACCGGCAAGCGCTACAATCTCCGCCTCTTCCGCCACTCGGTGCGCATTGAGAACTTGATGAGGAATGCCCTCGCGGCGAAGTAGTTCCGAGAGATGCTCGCTCTTGGCGATGGACCGCGTGCCGATCAACACGGGCCGCCCCTGCTGGTGCATCTCCTTCACCTCTTGGACGATCGCCTCCCACTTCTGTTCGCTATTGCCAAAGATGCGGTCGGGCAATTGCTTGCGGCGGTTCGGCCGGTTCGTGGGAATCTTGATGACCGGCATCTTGTAAATCTTGCGAATCTCGCTCGCCGAAGTGGTGGCTGTACCCGTCATGCCTCCCAAATGCGTGTACCGCAGGAAGAGGTCTTGCACCGTGATTCGGGCCGCTTGCCCGGTGGCTACGGTAACCGGCACGCCTTCCTGGGCCTCGACGGCCTGGTGAATGCCGTCGCGCCACTTGCGCCCTTCGGCCAACCGGCCGGTGGATTCGTCGACGATCACCACTTCTTCTTTGCCGTCCTGGCCGCGGCGGACCACATAGTCGCGGTCGCGGTGGAAGTCTCGGCGAACCTTAATCGCCCGTTCGATGTACTCATACAGGTCGATCAGGCCGACCGAATTCATTTCTTCGGGATGGGGAAGGCGACGCACTTTCTGCCGCCCTTGGAAGGTCAGCTCAACTTTGCGCTTTTCGTGGTCGTACTCGTAATCTTCGTCTTCGTCAAAGTAGTCCACCGCGGCGGCGGCCCATTCGTAGCAGGCCACGGCTTCTTGCGCCGCTTGATCGGGCAGAGCGCTAATGATGAGCGGCGTGCGCGCCTCATCGATTAAGATGCTGTCGGCTTCGTCCACCAGACAGAAGTGCTGACCGCGCTGCACAGGTTGTTCATTGCCTTGGCTGCGGTCGCCGCCAAAGAAAATATCGGCCGTCTGCTGGCGAATGCGGCGTAACAGCAATCGGTCGCGGAGGAAATCAAAGCCAAACTCCTTGGCCGTGCCGTAGGTGATGTCGCATGCGTAGTTCCGCCGGCGTTCGTCCTGCGACATCTGTGTTTCAATCACCCCCACCGTCAATCCCAGCAGGGTGTAAATGGGTTTCATCCATTCGGCGTCGCGG
>CAYWIS010000061.1:0-8098 GCA_964458385.1 uncultured Pirellulaceae bacterium | reverse complement strand
TCTCCCTCAGGCGGCCGGCTGCCGCGCCAGTGACCGCGACAGCTCCGCCAGGTGCGCGCCCTTGCCTGCCAGCGCATGCAAATAGAGGGGCAACGTGGCGGTCAGGGTCTTACCTTCGCCTGTTTCCATCTCGGCCACACAGCCGTGAAACATTGCCATGCCGCCTAAAAGTTGCACCTCAAAGTGCCGCATGTTCATGCTGCGACGGCCGGCCTCGCGCACCAGGGCAAAGGCTTCGGGAAGCAGGTGCGTCATCGATTCGCCGCTGCGCACCCGATAGCGAAGCGAGAGACTTTCTTTCCGCAGTTCGGCGTCGCTTAACTCGCGATACTTTTGCTCGAACGCCTCGATTTGCGGCAACACGCCAGCCCACCGGGCCAAGCGCCAATGACCTTTGCCGGAAAATAGGGAAGATAAACCGCGAGGAATATGAGCCGTTTGCGTCATACCTGCCGTGGGCAAAAGTCAGGGAACAAAAGTTGGAAGGTGTTCTGGATCGGAGGTTTACATCTGCAGGGGGGAGTGTCAGGCTCGATTCCAGGCTCGTCCGGGTCGCTTCGGGGCTTTCTGAGTACGTCGCGGCGCATTGGGTTTTCTGCTGAGATCTTGCGCCGGGTGTGAAACTATTCTACCGCGGCGGGGAATGGGCACAAAATGTTTCTCCCGATTTCCACCTTGTGCAGCCCATGCGTTGCCACGTGAAAGCTGTGTTGTTCGCGAACACCAACAGCCCCCACACCCTACACACATCGTTCGGCACAATACACGGAATACGCAGAAACCACTCCAAAAACACTGTAAACTCCCAACGAAAAAAACGTCCAATTGTTCGGCATCTCATGCCGAACGATCGAACACTCAAGCCTCTGATCACACGGTTTCACCTTTCGGAACACCAAGGCGTCAGCCGCCGGTCGCCGCGTCCAGCGCCGCGTCCCACAACCCCGCAGTGTTGGGTGGCTGGTCCGTTGACCAACGAGAGCCGTCACTGTTTTAGGGTGGAACACGTTCCGGCTCTGCCCGCAAGCTTTTCTTACCTGCGGTTTTGCGGCGCCTAATGTGCCCAGTATTCCCAATCGACCTCCATTCTCTTAGCGGTTGAGCGACGGTCTGGAATTTGGGAAGGCTGGGGAGAATTTTCTCGAGGTGCCGTTTTTATCAACTGCTGATCGCTGTTTCGCCGACACATGGGGTACGCCCGGAATTATCGTCACGGCGCGCACAATCTGCGTGCGCCGCAGAATCCGTAAGGCGGGTTGTCGCACGCATGCGGCGCGATCCATCGACCCGTGCATCCTGAGCAAGAACATGAAGGCAACCATCACGTTCGTGGCGATGGCCCTGACCGCGTGGGCGGTCAGCCCGCAACGAGGTTTTGCCCAATATGGCCCGGCGCCCTACGGCCCCAACCCGTTGGGGCCCGCTCCGTACGGCGCTTCGCCCTATGGGCCTTCGCCTGGCCCGATGGGGCCGGCAGCGGGAGCGCCGTTTGCGGTTCAGCCCGCCATGTATTCGTATCCTCCCGTGCCCGGACCAGCCATGATGAATGGCATGGTGGGGCCAGGGCCTATGGGGCAGCCTCCGGGGCATGCTCCTTATCCTGGCGCTCTGATGGCCTATCAGCAACCTACGCCCGCGGCGCCGCCGGGCGCCATGCCGCCTGGCGCGTACGGCGCGGCGCCGTACTATACGCCCGGCGCCGGCGTTGACCCCGGCTATCAAGGTCCGCCCGTCGAAGATTACTCCGAAGGAGCAATCGGGGGCGAACCCGCCGTGGGCGTCGCAGGCTGCAATGACTGCGGTGTGGGCTGCGGCTTCGGCGCCGGGTTGGCTCCAGTCTTCTTTGGCGCCGAAACCTTGCTCTGGATTCGTCACGGGCAGAATGTTCCGCCGCTTGTCTCCACCAGCCCCGCTGGCGCGCTTCCTGACGACGCCGGGGTTTTGGATCGGGGAGGAATTGTGGTCTTTGGCAACGATCGCATCGAAGACGGCTTCCAGCCCGGGATTCGCCTAACGGGCGGCGTGTGGCTCGACGCGAACCATGAAGTGTCGTTAGGAGGCCGAATCTTCGTGCTGGGGACCGACGAAACCGAATACAGCGCCAGCTCGCCCGCCGGGCAACCCATTATCGCTCGGCCCTTCTTGAACGTCGGGCCGGGAGGTGGCGAAGACGCCTTTGTGGTGGCGTTCGACGAGGGGGATCCCACCACCGCTCCACGTTCGGGCCGGCTGGACGCCTCGGTCACGAGCGACCTCTGGGGCGGCGACATTACCACAAGCGTCATGCTTACCCGCGGCATGGGTTACCGCATCGACCTGTTGGCTGGCTATCAGTACTACCGCATTGACGAGTCGGTCCGGATCAGCAGCACGACGGTTCAGGGATCCAGCTTCCCTGATAACATTCCCGACGACACCACGCTGACCATTAGTGATCTGTTCGACACCGAAAACGAATTCCACGGTGGTGTGCTGGGCATGTTGACCGAACTGCAGCAAGGCTGCTTCTCACTCAAACTGCTGGGGCGGGTCGCCTTGGGCAACATGCAAGAGACCGTGCGGGTGGCGGGCGCCACGGTGATCACACCGCCGCCGCCGGCCATGGGCCCTCCGTTCCCGCCGGTGGTGTTTGACCGCGGCATCCTGGCTCAGCCGTCTAACATCGGAACCGAACGCCGCGACCGGACCGTGGTTTCGCCAGAAGTGGGCATTACCTTGGGCTACAACTTTACACCCAATGTGACCTTTACGCTGGGCTACTCGTTCATCTACTGGACCCATGTGGCCCAAGCCGGAGATCAGATCGACCGCGCGATCGACCTGACACAAGCGACCAACTCGCCGGAACTGAAAGTCCACGACACCGACTTCTGGGTGATGGGCGTCAACGGCGGTTTCGAATGGCGGTACTAATCCGCCGGAATAAGTCACACTCGCACCAAGGAGGGGCAACCCTCCTTTTTTTATTGCGCTAATCGCGCGACACAACGTTAAAACCAGAGCTTACGCAACCGGCGACGTTTCGCTTGTGATTCGATTGGGTGATAAGTACTGTATCAAGAGAGGAGGTGCTTGGGGCCCGCCGAACGATCATAAGTCACGATGACGTAGTGTTTTATATTGTGCCGAATTGATGTCAGAAAGCGAGCAACGCTGTTTGATTGACTCCGATTGAGAGTTTATCTAAATTCGCCGTTAATTGCTGGTCCCGTCTTCATTCGTACTTGTTTCCTTGTTTCTTTTTATTCTCTTTTTATCGCGAGGAAGTTTGCCATGAATCGTCGTAGATCATGGGGGGGATTTACCCTCGTCGAGTTGCTTGTCGTCATCGCAATTATTGGCATCTTAGTGGCGCTGTTGTTGCCAGCGGTGCAAGCCGCCCGTGAGGCGGCCCGGCGGTCGCAGTGTACGAATAATTTGAAGCAGTTGGCCCTGGCGTTACAAAATTTCCACGACACCTATAAGAACTTTCCTACGGGCCAAACCGATGACGACGACGAAGATCTGAGCTGGGGATTCTACATCCTCCCCTACATCGAGCAGCAAGCGCTCTATGATCAGATGGTGGCCCAACTACAGGACCCCAGCAGCGCCAACGGCGGTCCTTGCAATCCGATTCCCAAGCCTGGCACTCATGCCAGTACGGATGGTCCGCACGATCGCCTGGATATCAATAAATTCACCAGCGCCCCGACGGTCCGCAATCATTGCATGACCGTGCTGGAAGCCTTTCTGTGCCCGTCGAACCCGATTCCCAACAAAGACGACCAAGGCTTTGGCGCGTCTCATTATGTCGGCTGCATGGGAACCACCTACACGATCGAAACGGACCCCAGTGGAAGTCGGTTAGCGTGGGGTTGCGCTAGCCCGAAGGGAAGCGCACAAACAGGCATGCTGGTTTACGACAATGACAATACCAACACCTTCTGCCGAACGATGGCCAGCTGCACCGACGGCACCAGCAACACGATCATCGTCGGCGAGATTGGTCTGTCGGCTAACGTGGCCCCATCCAAGTTGAATCATCGCGCCTTCCCGCTTTGGGCGGGCGGCAACGGCGTGACTTGCGACGGTTTCACGCCCTCCACGCTGCGGTTTGGCGATGTCGACCATTACATCAACCGGAAGGTGGGCGCGGAGTCGGACCGGTCGTTTGGCAGCTACCATCCCGGCGGAGCGTTGTTCGCCTTGGTGGATGGTTCGACTCACTTTGTCGCTCAGACCATCAACACGACCATCTTGTTCCGCTTGTGCAACCGCCAGGACGGCAACGTTGCGAGCATCTCGCAATAGTTACGCATAGGTAGCGGCTACCTTACAAGAATTCGACCCTGTCCTTCCGGCAGGGTCTTTTTTTGCGCCAGCGTCTGGTTCCTTGAAGCCACAAGAGTGTTTGCTTGATACGTGGGCTTAGGGCGGCGTCCGCCTTGTCGCGCCGTCCGTGTTCTTGGGGCGCGTCAGGAGAAAGGAGCAACTTCGTCCAAACGGTTGTGCGCATGCGAACGGGCGGCGTGGGGTGCGCCGCCCGTTCGATGTGCTTTTCCAACAATTCGTCTCAGCAGTGGGGCGCCATAAGGCGCACACCACACGGACTACGGCAACTGCACGGCCTGACCGTCGCGCCGATCACAGAGGAAAGCGTAAATCGTGGTGTTGACCGTATTGGGAATGAAGTGGGTCGAACCGTCAACAAATACGAATTGGGCGCCGCCGGGGTGATAGCTGCCGAAGGAGGCGTTGGACTCAGGGCCCGTCTTGCGGTTCAGGAAGTACAACTGGTCGCCAAAACGCAGATGCCCGCCAACGGTCGTTACGCCGTTGCATCCGCCGTTGTTGTTGCCGCCGGCCCACAACGGCAAGTTGCCGTTGCCGATGTTGGTGGGCGATACGTCCTGCGAGACCCCGATTTCACCCACGATGATCGTATTGCTGGTGCCGTCGACGCAGTCGGCCATCTTCCAGGACCAGGTGGTATTGTTGTCATTGTCATTGGTGAGCATGCCCAACTGCTGACTCCCTTTCCAGGTAGCGCAGCCCGTCGAATTGCAGTTGGCGGGGCAAGGAAAGCTCGAAAGCGTTCCCGAGGTGCCCGCGCAGCCAACGTAATGCGAAACGCCCATGCCGTCATTGTCTTTATTGGGGATGGCGTTCGAGGGGCACAAAAACGGCTCCAGGACGTTCTTGACGTGGTTGACGGAGGTGGCAAGGCCGTTCAGCCCGCCGGTGGTGTGCCGAGAATCCCAGCCGTCGATGTTGAATCCTTGCGGATGTGCGCGGGAGGTGTTGATGATGATCCACCCGGCTCCGCCAGCGCGCACGTCAGCGTCGATGGCGTCATAAATGTTCTGTTGCTCCATGAACGGCAGTACGTGCGTTCCCCAACCGAGACTGTTGTTGTCGTCGTCGGTTTCGCCAACGGGAAACGTTTTGTACGTGTCATGGAAGTTTTGCAAAGCCAGCCCCAACTGCTTGAGGTTGTTGCTGCATTGACTGCGACGTGCAGCTTCGCGAGCCGCCTGCACCGCGGGGAGCAAAAGCGCCACGAGGATGCCGATGATCGCAATGACGACAAGTAGCTCCACAAGCGTGAAGCCTCCTCTTCGGCCGGGACGAATTCCCATGCGAAAGCCTCCAAGAAAGAAGAGATGAAAAGAAAGGCCAATCCAGGGAGTTTAAACCTCCCCTACGGCCACGTCAACGTTCCTGTATTTCCACGTCGCGCATAGGACTAATGTGGAATCTGCCGAACATTGGTAAATCCCGGTTGCCGTGAACGAGAATGTGCGCGCACGGAGGGGGCCTAGGTGGAAAATACAACGAGAAAACTGGAGAGGCGAAAGGGACAGAAGAGCGTAAAAGTTGGTTCCCGAAACGCCAATTGTTTTGCGGAGTTCTCTAGAGAAAAAGTTTCTCGCCAGATTGGAATAACGCGATGTTCAAATAACTAGTTTGTTCCTGATTTTTTGTGAAACTCGAAGCGCCTCCGCGACGCTCTCGTTCGGTCCGCCGTGATGTTTGTTTGCCTTCTAAAAGCTTCGCGGGCAAAATGTTCGGCTCCTAACAATTTCTTGGCAGCGAATGCAGCGATCTGCTATAGTTCTCTCCTGAATTTATTTGTCGCAGGTTGTCTTTCATTCATTG
Source organism: uncultured Pirellulaceae bacterium (assembly GCA_964458385.1). Taxonomy (GTDB): domain Bacteria; phylum Planctomycetota; class Planctomycetia; order Pirellulales; family Pirellulaceae; genus JAHWKS01. Next base: position 1,957 of record CAYWIS010000061.1, on the reverse strand, counting down.
GGATTAGAGCCGTGCGCAGTCGTACTCCTTATCAGGGATTTACCTTGGTCGAGTTGTTGGTGGTGATTGCCATCATTGGGATTCTGGTGGCCCTGTTGCTGCCGGCGGTGCAAGCCGCTCGCGAGGCCGCCCGCCGCATGTCGTGCGGCAATAATCTTAAGCAACTCGGCCTAGCACTGCAAAACTACCACGATACGTACAAGGTGTTTCCACCGGCTCATATTCCTTTTAACACCGCCTATCCGACGACTCCGCGAAATGAAACGTCGGCCGACAATTACGGTCCGTCGTGGATGGTCTTGATTTTGCCCTTCATGGAGCAGCAGCCGTTACATAGCAAGATCGACTGGAGCCAGTCCATGTCGCACGCCAACAACGCTCCGGTGCGCAGCGTCTTTATTGAAGGGTACGTTTGTCCATCGGACGCGAATGCGAGCGTTGGAAACGTGTACACCAAGGCGGGCGGCAACTGGGCTCGCGCCAGCTACGCAATTAGCGCGAATCCTCGTATTACGGTTTCCGCGACTACGCCCTGGGTGAATGAGGGCGACAACGCATCGGCGGTTAGTGGGTCAAGCGTGCCCACTTTCGCCCAGTCTCGCGGCATTTCCGGTCAATGGCAGGCGGCGCGCATTGCCGACATTACCGATGGCACAAGCAATACGACGGCCGTTTGGGAGATCAAAGCGGGCCCCGACGGCAACGACGTGCGCGGCGTTTGGGCGCTGCATCGTGGCGTAATGGAATATGGGTGCGCTTGGGGGGACTGCGTGGGAATCAACGACGGCCGCCCTAACAGCGACGACATTCACGGCTGCACCAGCCGCCCGGAAAAGGACCTCGGTTGCTATGCCAGCAGCGACGACCAGCACGGCGCCAAGAGCTGGCATCCCGGCGGCGCACAAGCCGCCTTAGCCGATGGGTCAACGCGGTTCATTGCCCATACCATTGCGTTGCCCGTCTACATTGCGATTAAGACCATTCAACGCGGCGATACCGAGGGTGTGCCCTAAAACCGCCGCCGAACTCGGGAAACGCAACCGCCTTACCAGCGCGTCCGCTGTGCTTGCGGAGCTTGCATCCGTTTACCGCGGCGCTCCGAGTGAGCGCCGTTGACGCTTGCGAGCCATGACGTTGTGGAGCAGCGCCGGGGCCGACTGGGGACGAAGCCGTTTCGTCTGGGACGGTGGGCATGCGGGGCGCGAAAATGGGCAGTCGTTTGGCAAACCGCCGTAGCAAGGGCGGCCCTGGTCGTGATGAGGCGGCCGTCTCGGATGATTGCTTGCCGCGTGTGATTTGCTAAGTTGGGCCTTCTTTTTTCGACTCGTGGAGATTTCCTTATGAAGAAGTTGTTGTGTGGAGTGTTAGCGTGTTTGCTGGGGGCGTTTGCGCTGGGTTGTCAGACCGATGCGGGAACCGATCACACGCCCGAGATGACCGAAGAGCAAAGGCAACAATGGGAGCAATCCCACAGCCAGGCTCCGGCCGACAGCGCCGCTCCACAGCAGTAAGCGATCGCTGGCAACAACGGTGATTGCCCCATCGATTTGCCTCCAGGCTCTGCCGCCTGGAGGCGTGGTAAGGGCCAAGCCGGCCCCCAAGTAGACGCGGCCCAGGTTGACGCACCCGAAGGCGCAATTCATGCAACAGACCTAGCGGTCTTTCTTTTTGATCAACGGCGATCGAGCTGGCTGCTGGATGGAAGGAAGCCGCACCCGCATTTACTCGCCTGAACGGCGCAACGGATCGTCGGAAAGCTGGTAGATGTCGATTTGGGCTTCTTCGTCGGCGAAGACGAGTTGAAGCTGGCCGGCGGCGTCGGGGTGTGTGGCTAAGGCTTCGGGAGTCCACAAGGCCCGCATCACAACGCAGTAATCGACTCCCGCGGCTTGTAGCTGGCGAAGACTTTCGGCGTTGGGAAACTGCGCCATTGCCTCCTTAAGATCCAAAAAGGATT
>CAYWIS010000060.1:18589-28553 GCA_964458385.1 uncultured Pirellulaceae bacterium | reverse complement strand
GTCAGCTCCTAAACCGAAGAACACGGCCCGCACAACATGGTCCGGCTCAATATCCCATTGGTCGTCGTAGGCCAGCGACGTGTGAGTTACGTCGTCCACAATGCCCACGGTGAAGTGATTCTTGGGCTTGGGCTTAGCTAACTCGTCAAACACCGCTTTGACCATCGCCGGAGTGAATTCTTTAGACGATAGCCCGTAGCGGCCGCCGATGATGCGCGGCTCGCGGGCCATCGGCGCGAGGCCTTCGTCAAAAGCCTCCCGCAGCGAGGTCACCACATCCAGGTAAAGCGGTTCGCCCACGGCGCCTGGCTCTTTCGTCCGGTCAAGCACCGCGATGGCCTGCGTTGAAGCCGGAAGGCTCGCCATAAAGTCGGGAATGGAGAACGGGCGGTAGAGCCGCACGGCGACTACGCCCACCTTCTCGCCCCGCTGATTGAGGTAATCGACGGTTTCTCGGGCTGTTTCGACGGCTGATCCCATGAGCACGATGACTCGCTCGGCGTTCGGATCGCCAAAGTAGTCGAACAGTCGATACTGTCGCCCCGTGAGGGAAGCGAACTGATCCATGGTGCGCCGCACAATTTCGGGCAGCGCCAGGTAGTAAGGATTGCACGCCTCGCGGGCCTGGAAGAATACATCGGGGTTTTGAGCCGTGCCGCGAATGAACGGCGCGTCGGGTGTAAGGGTGCGGCGGCGGTGCGCGGCGATGGCCTCTTCGTCGATCATCGCCCGCAGGTCGTCGTCCGAGAGCGCCTCGATCTTGGCCACTTCGTGCGACGTGCGGAACCCGTCAAAGAAGTGCAAGAAGGGGACACGAGAACGGAGCGTCGCCGCCTGGCCGATGCAGGCAAAGTCGTGCGTCTCTTGGACAGAGTTTGAGCACAAAAGCGCAAACCCCGTCTCGCGGCAGCTCATCACGTCGGAATGATCGCCAAAAATCGAAAGGGCGTGCGTGGCCACCGTGCGAGCCGCAACATGCATGCAAAAGCAGGTCAACTCGCCGGCGATCTTGTACATGTTGGGGATCATCAGCAGCAAGCCCTGCGACGCCGTGAAGGTCGTCGTCAGACTGCCCGCCTGCAGCGCGCCGTGAACCGCGCCAATGGCGCCCGCCTCGGATTGCATTTCGGTGACGGTCGGCACAACGCCCCACAGGTTGGTCCGTCCGTTGGCCGCCCACTCGTCGCACCACTCGGCCATCGGCGACGAGGGGGTGATGGGATAGATCACCGCGATCTCATTCATCCGATAGGCAACCGACGCCGCGGCTTCATTGCCGTCGAGCGTGACTTTTTCTCGATGGTTCATGCGGTTTCCTTAGCGAGGCGGTATCGGGGAAGCAAAGCTTGAATCTGCTCCAGAGCAATCTCGGCTCGGCGCTGCGCCGCCAGAGACAGCCCTTCTCCCGGCTCAAAACAGTCTCCCTGGATGCGCACCAACCATGCAGGCGGCGAGCGTCCGTACAGCGTGCCGGCAAGCCCCAAGATGATTCCAGGCTCAAACACGTGCGTCATGCTCCAGGCCCCCTGCGGAGCGAGGGGCGTTATATCGACTTCGTTGCCGGCCGAGGCAATCGCTGCGTCGACAAAGATCACCGCGTCGGCCGCCGCCACGTCTTCGGCCATTTCGGGCGTTAGTTGATGAGCGGTCAGAACGCGCACCTGGGGAAGCGGCCGCGCGGCAAGCTGAGCGACAAGATAAGGCCCCAGGCCGTCATCGCGCCGCAGCGGATTGCCGTAGCCAATCACCAGGACGCCGTCGCTTGTGCGTTCCGTCATTGTGTCTCTCGTCGGACCTCGTCCAGCACGCGACCATCGGCGGTCAACAACTGCACGTGCAGCGGCATCTGACCGGCGGCGTGCGTCGAGCAACTCAGGCACGGGTCGAAGGCGCGGATTCCCGCCTCAACGCGGTTGAGCACGCCTTCGGGAATTTGCGGTCCTGTAATGAACTTCTTTGCAATCTGCGTGACCGTTTGGTTCATCGCCAGATTGTTCTGCCCGGTGGCGATAACCAGGTTCGCCTTTTGGATCAATCCGTCTTCGTTAACCTGGTAATGGTGGAACAACGTGCCGCGCGGCGCTTCGCTGCATCCTACGCCTTCCAGTTGGTTGACGTCGGCGCTGGCGCGTAGGTGATTGGACCGCAGGTCGGGATCGTCCAGAATCTGTTCGACCATCTCGACACACGCCAGAATCTCAATGAGCCGCGCCTGGTGGAAGTAGAACGAGGCGTTGACCGCCCCCGGCTCCAGTTGCCGGAACTCTTCGAGTTCTTTGTCGGCCAGCGGCGCGCCGATGCGGTCGCACACATTCAGCCGCGACAGCGGTCCCACGCGATACATTCCGTTGGGATACCCCAGCGGCTTGTAATAGGGGGACTTCAGATAGGACCAGGGCTCCACCGCTTCGCCAATGAACTCGCGGAACCGTGCAGGATCAATGCCATCGGCCAGGATGTTGCGTTGGCTATCGACAAACCGCAACCGGCCGTCGTAGGTTTCCCAAAGTCCGCCAGGACCGACTAACCCCAGATGAAGCGAAGGAAAGTTTCCAAAGGATTCGGCTTCCTGACGGTGCTTCTCAATGAGTTGCTTGAACAGCTTCAAGGCCACCAAGGCCGCATCGCGCGATTCGGGAATGCGATTGCGAATCCATTGTAGGTTATCGTCTGTGAGCGACGAGCGGACTCCGCCGGGAACGCACCACGCTGGGTGGATTTTCTTTCCGCCGAGCATTGCGATGATCTCTTGCCCGAACTGACGAAGCCGAATACCACTACGAGCCAGGTCGGGTTGCTCAGCGATCAAGCCGAAGATGTTGCGTTTGGCGGGATCGCTATCCATGCCCAAGAGCAAATCGGGGGCGCTCAGGTGAAAGAAGCTGAGCGCGTGCGACTGGATAATCTGCGCCCAGTTGTTCAGGCGTCGCAGCTTCTCGGCCGCGGGCGGCACGCGCACGGCCAGGATCGCATCGCCCGCCTTCGACGAGGCAAGTAAATGGCTGACCGGACAAATGCCGCACACCCGCGCCGTGATGGCGGGCATTTCCCACAAGGGGCGGCCTTCATACATGCGTTCAAAGCCGCGAAACTCGGTCACATGAAAGCGGGCCGTCTCTACCTGGCCGTTGTCGTCCAGGTGAATGGTGATTTTGGCGTGCCCCTCGATGCGCGTGACCGGATCAATCAGGATACGTTGAGCCATAACTGGTTTATCCAAACTTGATGTCGCGCCCTTCCAAGATAGGGGCGGCGCCCGCCCGAATCGCTTCCAGCGCTTGACGAATGCGATCGGCCGGCGGCGGACAGCCTGGCAGGAAGAAGTCGACTTTCACCACAGCGTGCACCGGCTGCACCCGCTCTAACAGCCGCGGCAGCACGCCCGGGTCTTCGGGCAAGCGAGGATTGACGTCGGCCAGCTCTAAGTAGCTGCGTTCCAGAATCGGCAGCGCCCCGCCCAAAGGATTGCGCAGCGAAGTGACGTTGCCCGTTACCGCGCAATCGCCAAACGCGATAACCCACTTGGTGTTGCGGCGCACCTGCTGAATGAACTCTAGGTTGTCCTCGTTGGCTATGGCGCCTTCGACAAGGACGGCGTCTACGTTCTCGGGGTAGTGTTTGAAATCGGCGATAGGCGTGAAGACGATGTCGGCGAATTGAGCAAGCTCAAACAGCCATTCGTCCAAGTCGAGAAACGACATATGACAGCCCGAGCAGCCGCCCAACCAGACTGTGGCGAGCCTTAGACGTTCCACTGTTTCTTCTCCCGAGCGTTAATCAGGAAATCGAGCTTCGCACGGCCGTGATCCAGTTCGGCGACCGTTGAGCCACGGACGAAGATGGCGCCGGTGGGGCACGCCATGAAGCACTTGCCGCACGATGTACAGGTGACCGACTCGCCCCAGGGCTGGCTCATATCGGTAATCACCTTGGTGTTGGCGCCGCGGCCCGCTACGTCCCAGGTATGGGCGCCTTCTAGTTCATCGCAAGCGCGCACGCATCGCGTACAGAGGATACAGCGGTTGTGGTCGATCCCAAAGCGGGCGTGCGAGTTGTCCACTTCGCGCCGCGGGTATTGGTATTCGAAACGAATGTGGTCGACCCCCAGGGCGACGGCGGCGTCTTGCAGTTCGCAGTTGTTATTGGCCACGCACACCGCACAGATGTGATTCCCTTCGGCGAAGAGCATCTCGATGATCATGCGGCGATATTCGCGCAGCCGCTCGGTGTTGGTGCGGACGACCATGCCCTCGCTCACCTTTAGGAAGCACGCAGGGTGCAGGCGGTCGCTTCCTTCGATCTCAACCAGGCACAGCCGACAACCGCCATGAGCGCTCAACCCTTCCACGTAACACAACGTCGGAATGGAGATTCCCGCGCCGCGAGCCGCCTGGAGAACCGTTTCGTGCTGCAAGGCGCTGACCATTTGGTCGTCAATGGTTAGCGTAATAACGCTCATGGCGACTGCTCTCCTTCGCGTGCGGGTGAGGCCTTCGTTGCCAGGCCGTGACCATCGCCCGCGACCGCGCCGGGCGCAATCGCGGGACTGCGTTCTGCACTGGCTGAGGTGGGGCCGCCAGGGGCGACCACGGGCAACGCCAGGTGTTGGGCTTGCGCGCCGGTGCGCAGCCGCGACTCGTATTCGTGCCGAAAATACCGCAACGTGCTAAGCGTGGGGTTTGGCGCGGTTTGCCCTAACCCGCAAAGGCTGGTGTGGCGAACCATGTCGCACAGGGCTTCCAGCCGTTTCAGCTCTTCTTGCCCGGCCGAACCTTCCAAAATACGAACGAGCAGGCGATGCATCTGCACGGTGCCGACGCGGCAAGGAATGCACTTGCCGCACGATTCGTCCATGCAGAACTCCATGAAGAACCGGGCCACGTCCACCATGTCGGCGGTTTCGTCCATGACGATCATGCCGCCCGATCCCATGATCGAGCCGATCTTGCTCAAGGACTCATAATCGACGGGCGTATCGAGCAGGTCCGCCGGAATGCAACCGCCCGAGGGCCCGCCGGTCTGCACCGCTTTGATTTTCTTGCCGCCAGGAGCGCCGCCGCCAATGTCCTCCACAATGGTCCGCAAGGGCGTGCCCAGCGGCACTTCAACCAAACCGGTGTTCACCACGTTGCCCGTCAGGCAGAACACCTTCGTGCCGGTGCTCTTGGGCGTTCCGATGCTGGCGTACCATTCGGCGCCTTTGCGGATAATGGTCGGAACATTCGCGAACGTTTCCACGTTATTGAGCAACGTGGGCATGCCCCACAGGCCACGCTCGGCAGGATAAGGAGGCCGAGGCGTGGGGGAGCCGCGTTGCCCCATGATCGACGCCATGAGCGACGTTTCTTCGCCGCACACAAAGGCCCCCGCGCCGATGCGAATATCAATGCGAAAATCAAACGGCGAGGAAAACACCCCCGTTCCCAACAGTCCCAGTTGACCGGCCTGTTTGATCGCCTTTTGCAGCCGCTCGATCGCCAAGGGGTACTCGCCGCGGCAGTAAATATATCCTTGGTTGGCGCCAATGGCGTAGCCGGCAATGGCCATGCCTTCCAGCACCCGATGGGGATCGCTCTCGAGCACGCTTCGATTCATAAACGCGCCGGGGTCGCCTTCGTCGGCGTTGCAAACCACGAACTTGCGTTCGCTGCGTTGCTTGGCGACCGTGGCCCACTTAAGGCCCGTGGGATACCCGGCGCCGCCGCGCCCCCGCAGCCCGCTGCGCGTGATTACGTCGATTACCTCGGCAGGCTCCATTTCCAGCAAGGCGTGATGGAGCGCCTGGTAACCCTCGGCGGCAATGTACGACTCGATCCGTTCTGGCTCGACTTTGCCGCTGTTCTCCAGCACGACCGAAGCCTGCAAGGCGAAGAACGGGCTTTGCGGATCGACCGTTTGGGCTTCCGCCGAGCCGCCCTTCACGCCGGCTACAATCGAAGCCGCCTGGTCGGGCGTCACTTTTTGGTAGAGTGCTTGCGTGGGCGCCACTTCCACCAGCGGCCCCAAGCAACACAGACGCATGCAGCCCACCGGCGCCACGCGCACCTGATCTTCCAAACCTTGTTCTTTTACCGACGCCTGCAGCCGCTGAAGCACGGCTTCGGAGTTGGCCGACGTGCAGCCGGCCGCGACACAGCAACGGATTTGAACCGGGGGCGAGGTTTTTCGCTCGGTGTCGGCAATTCTATGTAGTTCCGCTAGATCCACGGGACGCCCATCCTTCTAGTTGGCGGATCAAATCATCGGGTGTCTGATGGCCAAGCACGACCCCATCTATCACGACCGCGGGAGCAATTCCGCAGGCCCCCAGGCAACGCGCCGTAAGCAGCGACACCTCTCCATCGGGCGTTGTCTCGCCGGGGCCAATATGGGCCGTGTCGCGCACGGCAGCCAAAAGCGCATCGGCGCCTTTGACATAGCAAGCCGTGCCGGTGCAAATGACGCACGTATGCCGGCCTTTGGGCTTGAGCGTGAAAAATTGATAGAACGTCGCCACCCCATAGACGCGGCTGGGGGGCAATTTAAGATGCCGGCTGATGAAGTACAGCAGATCCGGCTCCAGGTAACCGAACAGCTCTTGCGCCTTGTGCAACACCTCAATTAGCGCATCTTGCCGGAACTGGTGCCGCTTCATCGCCACTTCCAGCAGCTTAAAGCGTTTGTCGCCGCTAGGGTGTGCGGCGGCGCCGCCCGTTTTGGAGGGCGCGGCTTTTGTGGAAGAGGCCGCAAGGGGACCAGCTTGCGGGGCAGCAGGGGGCGATGGCATTACGGCTCCTCCTTCCACACGCTTCCGATTTTCTGAAGCTCTCATCCACGAGCAAGCAACACGAAATTAAACCAGCCACGTCGGCCTTTGTCCATCTACGGACAAAGCCATGGCCGAACTTTAGCCAAGGTGGTCATCAACCCATCGCAGGCCAAAGCTGGCGCCGACTGCTGGACCGGAAAATTTCCCTGCCCCTAAGCGCACTGGCTCAAGCGGCCCGCTTCTTTTACGGCGTCGGCAGTTGCTTTGCGAATCTTGTGCCAGAGAGCGATGACCCAATTCTCCACGCTTGCGCGCCAGCAAACTGACTGACCGTGCATAAAATGCGCGCTCTGTGTGCGGCTTTGACACAGGCCTCCTAAGGCTTGATCTACTTGTTCCACAACCACCCGCGCGGGAACGGCCGGCGCGAAACGAAAGAACCTGGAGCGTTTCGCCATCATAGCGCCCGCCCACATGAGCCCAACGAGGCGGCCCTAACATGCTTGGCGTCATGCAGGAAATGGTCAAGAGAGGACGCCGGCCAAGGTATTGAACAAGATGGCGCCGACGATGCAGCCAGTCCAAATCAGCATGATATTCTGCGTGCCGTAGATCCCCGCCTTCATCCAGCCAAACACATAGGCCACGATCCCGCCAAGCGCCATACACAACAGGAGCGCCAGCGAGAGGATCGCGGGGGTCGTATCGCCATGCTGGAACATCTTGACCACCACAATCATGTAGCAAATGAACATCCCAAGCCCGCACAACATCCCCAGCAACGAAAGCAATGCGACCATAGAGGAGACTCCCAGGCAAAGGCGAAAACGAAAAACGCCAACGACATCTCCAAGACGCCGCTGGCGGGACTAGCCGTCAAGCCAAGGCAAGACAACGCAAGAATACAGAAGGACGCACGTGCATGCAGTTAAGAACGGAACGCCGCACGGACGTTGGGATCGTTCAAAACCACAATCGACCAAATGCCAATCGGAATTCCCAGGACGCAACACGAAATACAGGGAATCATCGCCAGAATCGACGCCGTCATGGCCAATCCGCGCGATTGAAGATTTTTCATCTTCAACCCACCCATGATAATAACAGCGGCCACCGCAAGGCCGATCAGCGAAAGGATCAATCCCACGATGCCGCCCGCCTGCATAAAGCGTGTGACCATTTCCGGATTGAATCCTTCGAGATTCTGCAACTCGGGATTCTGTGCTTCAAGCTGGGCCTGCAGGTCGGCCGGGTCGGCTCCAAGCGACATTGCGCTGCTGGCCGCGTTATACAGCATCAGCAACACGTTGATTACGCCCACGACAACCAGCGCAAGGGCCGGCCCAGAGACTTTCGACGCCGCCATACTGTGGTCCGGGCCGCCAGGCGGAATTGCCGATTGATCAAACGGAGTTCCAGAGCTCATGAATGTTCGTCTTTCCGATCAGAGGAAAATGGCCACCTGGGGCTTCGCCGCCCCGCTGCTGCACGAGGGCGCATTGTGACGAATCGCATCACGCCTGCCTAGAGTTGGGCAGGAAGAATTGCAGAGAAGCAGCCGCCGGCGCATAACAGGGGCGTTGTCTTGGAGAAGGCGGCGTTTCGAGTGCGTCTCGCCCGGTGGCGCCGGCTTCGCGTCGTGGCTACGATCTGCTTCCATGCATACTCTCGATATTGCCGCCATTGCCGCGTACTTGGCGTTGATCTTAGGTCTGGGGTTCTATTTTGGCCGGAACCAATCGCGGCGAGAGTTCTTCGTCGCTAGCGGCTCCATGGGCTGGTTGGCGGTCGGATTGAGCGTCATGGCGACGCTGTTCTCGTCCAACAGCTTTGTGTTCTATCCGGCGGCCGCATTCGGCAACAGCTTGCGGATCGGGCTGTCGCTTGTGGCTTTTTCATTGATGACGCCGGTCGTCATGTGGGTTTTCATTCCGGTCTATGCCCGCCTGAACGTCGAAACGGCGTATGAGTACCTGGAGCGCCGCTTCCATGTTTCGGTGCGCGCTCTGGCCAGCGGGTTATTCATTCTGCTGCGCATTGGCTGGATGGCTTCGGCCACGTACTCCGCCTCACTCGTCGTGGCGAACGTGACGGGGTTGCCGCAAACGGCGGTCATTGTAGCCATGGGGGTCGTTACGGTGGGATACACCATGGTTGGCGGCCTGCGAGCCGTCATGTGGACCGACGTGGTGCAGTTCTTTGTCTTTGCCACCACCATCGTGGCGACGCTGGGCCTGATCGTTATGCAAAGTGAAGTCGGCGTTGGCGAGATTTTCCGTCGCTACTTTGACGGCCGCGAAGGCGTGCTCGTCGACTTCGAGCCGTCGCTGTCGCTAAAGTTTGGAAGCTGGGCGATTCTTATTGGGGTGTTCATTGAGGGGCTTTCCGCCTTTGGCGCCGATCAGGTGGCGGTGCAGCGTTATCTGTCGGCGCGTTCGGAGCGGACATCGCAAATTGGCGCGTTCTTGAACCTGGTGGGAATGTGGGTTGTGATTCCCAGCTTGCTGTTGATTGGCGTGGGGCTGTTCTCGCACTTTTCGGACTTCCCCGAGCAACTTGGCGCCGGCTCACTTTCCGAGATCCTCGCGAACGATCCCAAGCTGGCCGATACCGCCATGCCGCAGTACGCACGGCTTCATTTTCCACCGGGGTTGGCCGGGTTGTTTATCGCCGCCTTGATGGCCGCGATCATGTCGAGTATTGACTCGGGTGTTCATTCGGTGACCACGGCGCTGGTGGTGGACTTTCGCGACCGGCTCTTTCCGCACCTCAAACCGACCGACGATCAGCAAGATGTGCTGCTGATTCGTACGCTCGTGCTAACCATTGGGACGCTCTCGGTAACGCTAGCCTGCTTTGTCGGGCCGCTGGGCAATGTGTTCGATATTGGCAAGAAGTTGACCGCCGCGTTTGGCGGACCATTGCTGGCCGTATTCGTGCTGGCGTTGTTCTCGCGGCGAGCGACTTGGCTCGGCGTCTTGCTGGGGGCGATCCTGGCGGCCGCAACCACACTGTACCTGATGGACCAGTTCCCCCACTGGTTCTCGGTCTGGTACTGGCCTCTGGGATTCACTCTGGCCCTGGGGGTGGGCCTGCTATTGAGCGTTTTACAACGTCCTCCTGAATCGCCGCTGACCTACTTTGCCATTATGCGGCAAAGCCAAACGACAAAGTTGCCATGAAGTACCACGAAATGACCGCGCGGCGCCTGGCGGC
>CAYWIS010000060.1:11369-18579 GCA_964458385.1 uncultured Pirellulaceae bacterium | reverse complement strand
CGATCGGGCGCAGGTGGTGGCGTTAATTCCGATCGCCGCCGTTGAGCAACATGGGCCGCACATGCCCACGGGAACCGATACGTTCCTCTGCACCGCCGTGGCCGAGGCGATCGAAACTCGGCGTCCCGAAACGGTGCTGCTTACGCCAACGCTTTGGCTTGGCGCCAGCGCTCATCATCTGCGATGGGGCGCCACGCTCGACACGCGGCTCGATACCTACATCGCCACACTCACCGAATTAGCACGGTCGCTCTTGAAGGACGGCTTCTCGCGCCTCCTCTTTCTTAACGGCCACGGCGGTAATGTGGATCCGTTGCGGGTGGCGCTGCGCATCGTCCAGCCCGATTTTCCCCAGGCGTTACTTGTGGGCGGATCGTACTGGGCCGTGGCCGACGACTTGATCGTTAACACTATGGAGGGCGACCACAAGTTTGTCGGGCACGCATGCGAGTTCGAAACATCGCTGATGCTCCACTTGCGACCCGAGCTAGTCGACCAAGATCGCCTTGCCGACGCGGGCTTGTTGATCCCCGACCAGCATGAGGGGCTTTTTGTCAGCCGCGACATGCGTCAGCGCACCCAGGAAGGCTACACGGGGCGTCCTGATCTGGCCTCAGCCGCCAAGGGGAAGATGCTTTTCGAAGGAATTATTGACCGGCTGGCGCACGTTGTTGACAACCTGGCCTACGAACCGCTGGGAAGCGAATACCGCGACTTTATCAAAGAACGATCCTGATGCGGCCGGCGCCTCTTGTTGATAACGTCTTGCTAGCTTCCGCTGGCGATCTCCCAAGGGCGATCAATCTTCTGCTTCAAGGAGTCCGCAATGCACCGTAGAACCTTCGTCCAAGCGGGCGTCGTCGGCGCCGTGAGCGCGCCGCTTGCGAACCTGTTCGCCCAAGACGAGCCGAAGCCGTTAGATGTCATTGACTGCCACACGCACTTCTACGATCCCACGCGGCCTCAGGGCGTGCCTTGGCCCGATCCCGCGTCGCCGCTGTATCGCCCGGTTTTTCCCCAACATCTGCGAGCGCTCAAGCAGTATCGTCCCGTTACGGGAACGGTGGTTGTGGAAGCCAGTCCCTGGGTTGAAGACAACGCCTGGTTGCTGGAGCTGGCAAAGGACGATCCATTCATCGTTGGCATTGTGGGGAACCTGCAGCCCGGCGAACCGGAATACGGCAAGCATTTAGATCGTTTCGCCAAAAACTCTCTCTTCCGCGGCATTCGGATTTCGGTTCACCTGCTCAAGAATCTGCTGGAGCGGCGCGAGCTAGGCGACCTGCGACGGCTGGCGGAGCGAGACTTAGCGCTCGATGTGAACGGCGGCCCCGAGACGCCCGCCGTTATCGCACAACTGGCCCGCCAGTTGCCTGCGCTGCGCGTGGTGTTGAACCATCTGGGCAACGTGCGTATCGCCGGAGATCCGCCGCGCGACTGGCAAGAGGGAATCTGCGCCGCGGCTGAGCAGCCGAATGTGTTCTGCAAGGTTTCAGCCCTGGTGGAAGGGGCCGCCCAAAACGGGCAGCGAGCGCCGCAAGATTTGGACTTCTATCGCCCTTATCTCGATGTGGTCTGGAACGCTTTTGGCGACGAGCGCGTTATCTACGGCAGCAACTGGCCCGTCTCGGACCGGGCGGCCGACTACTACATGGTGCAGCGTCTGGCGATGGAGTACGCTCAGGAGAAAGGCGAAACGGCGACACGGAACTTCTGTTCGCAAAACGCTCGGCGCGCCTATCGGTGGGTGGATCGGCCCGGGCGCCCCGGCAAGACGTAAAGGAGGCTGCGGCATGATTACGGTGCGTCGTATGACGCCGGCCGATCTCGACTTCGGCATGATGCTCAAGCAGCAAGCTGGCTGGAACCAGACTCTTGCCGATTGGCAACGTCACCTGCGTTTGCAAGAAGACGGCTGTTTTCTGGCCGAGTGGAACGGTCAGCCCGCCGGGACCGTCGTGGCGATCCTGTTTGAGTCGGTGGCGTGGATTGCGATGATGCTCGTCGAAGCCTCGCTTCGCGGGCGCGGGATTGGCCGGGCGCTGATGGAGCACGCGTTGGCCTTTGCTGACGAGCAAGGCGCAATTACCGTTCGGCTTGACGCCACCGCCCTGGGCCAGCCGCTCTATGAACGATTAGGGTTTGAACCCGATTACGTGGTGATTCGCTACGCCGGCCAGCCAAAGGACGCGTCTCCTTCGCCGGCCGAGCCGCTCCCGGTGACGGTCGAGCAAATCCTGCCCTTGGACCACGAGGCGACCGGTTGCCGTCGGCGGCGGTTGCTGGAAGCGTTGTGGGAGGTTCAGCCCGGCTGGGGAATTCTTCACCAGGGCCAGGCGCAAGGTTTCTACACAGCCCGCCCCGGAAGCGCAGCGACGCAAATCGGTCCCTGCATTGGAGACGCCCAGGCCGGCCCCTTATTACTGCGTGACGCCTTCTGGCGGTATCGCGGCCAACCCGTGTTTATCGACCTTCCCGAAGCGAACCAAACGGCGCAACAGTTGACTCAGACCGCCGGTCTTACGGAACAGCGCCGGCTTGTACGCATGACCCGGGGGCCGCGCGTGCCAGAACGACGCGAATGGCTTTGGGCCAGTTCAGGGCCCGAGAACGGCTGACCTACGGGAGCGCCGCTTCAATCTTTGGTGAACGGAATAATCAGCGGCTCTTCCAGGTGTTTAAAATCCTCAAACCGCATGCGAATTGCCTCGTCGTGGGTGTTGCCCTCGAAAACGATCTCTTCCTGGTCGGCCAGACTTTCGTCGACGACCGTCTGCATCGCATACTGCGAACCGAAGGGCGGCAGAACGCCCGGCTCACAGTCGGGGCAATGCTCGCAAATTTCATCTTCGCTCGCCAGCTCCAATTGGCAGCCGCCCAAGGCGCGCGAAAGCTGCTCCAGGTCGATTTTCTTCGTCGCCGGCACAACCGCGACAAGATAACCATAGCGATGGTTCGCGCGCAGCAGCACTGTCTTGGCGACCATTTTTCCCGGCACATGCACGGCTTGGGCAAGCCGCTGGGCGTCGTAGGCCTCGCGATGCGGTAGCGTCTCGAACCGCACCCCATGGTCACGGAGAAATTGACAAACGTTCATGGCGCAGGTCCTTTCCTTGCGGCGAAATCCAACGGAAAGCGCCCACTGGCGCTGCTGAGTCGAAGATGTCCTGGCCGCCGACCGCCGCGGAGGTTTCAACGGGCGAGAAACTGCGAGATTTTCCGCGTGGAAGTCGAAACGCCGCCGCGCTGATGACGGCCCCTGCAAAAGCCAAGCTCCCTCCTCTTCGTTGAAACATCGCGCCCGCCGCCGCGACAACAAAGCCTGTTCTTTGTTTTGCAAATCTCAGGCCAGCGGCCCCGATGTTGCATATACCCTTTCGCAACAACGTTTCACCCCAGAAAGGCCGCTTCCACCGTGCAGGTTCGCACAACGGCGCGCGGCGTTGACACAACTTCCAAAACAACACGTTATCTATCCGTTACAAAAAGGTTATTTAACACTTTGTGAACAATTTCACAAAGTCGAGCGTAGTAAAAATAGAGGAGAGAAAAAGGAAAGAATTTCGCCGGAGCCCGCAAAGGCGTCGGATTGCTCCGGCTGTCCTTAGCAGGGATTGGTTCCCAGGAGGTGCGCCATGTTGAAGACGTTAACGCCTTGGCGAGCGACGACGATCACTCCGTGGCAAGAGGGCTTCGCCCGGATGCAGAAAGAGTTCGAAGAACTCTTGGATCGCCTGTTCCACGCGGAGGACGGCGGCGCTTGGTTTACCCCTCGGGTCGACATGACCGAGACGGAAACCGAATTTGAGGTCAAGGTGGACCTCCCCGGTCTGAAACCGGAAGAAGTGAAAGTCGAGCTGCGCAACGGTGAACTGTGGATCACCGGTGAACGGAAGGAAGAGAAGGAAGAAAAGGACAAGACCTACCACCGTGTGGAGCGCCGCCACGGTGAATTCCGCCGCGTGCTTCCGATTCCTGCGGAAGTGAACGAAGAGCGGATCGAGGCGCGGTTTGAGAACGGTGTGCTGACGGTGACGATTCCAAAGGCCGAAACGGCGAAGCCGAAGGTCATCGAGGTGAAGGCCTAAACCTATGCGTACAAGGGAACGCTCTCACGGTGCGGCCGGGCGACCATGTCGCCCGGCTGTTTTTTTGTCCTCAGCTGGCAAGCGCCGCCTCAATCTCGTCAAGCACCTTACGTTCCTGGAGGGAGATCTTCCCGCCGCTGAGAATCCCACCCGACGCTTTGGCGGCTCGCCGCGCTTGCCGCAAGACGCTGTTCCTCATGGTTTCCCGCGCGTCGGGAGTCAACTCCTCCATAACCGCTTGGGCAAAGCGGCTCCAGGTCGTGAGCATTTCGGGCGTTGGTTCGTGGTCCAGCCAGAATTCCAACAGCGCGTAGGCGGGGCTACCGGCCTGGACGCCTTCCTCGGCGGCCACGTCCAGAATCACCTTGCGTTCTTTCTCATCCACCCGACGATCCGCCCAGGCGACCAGCACCAAGGGCGCCAGCCAGAGCGAACCAAGCGTTTCGGGAGAAATGCCCATCTGGACCAGTTCGTCCAGGAGCGCCTCATCTTTGAGTCCTGACGCCGACGCTAACGCTCGTCGAGCGGCCTCATCGGCCAGTTGCTTGCGCAGCTTGGCCAACAACTCGGCGTCCACACGCGAGAAGAACGCCGCTTCCAGCGCGCGTTCCCGTTCCATGAAGATATTACGGTCCATGATCGATGCACCCCCGTTGCAAAAATGAAACAGCACGTTTGTGCATCCGGTAGAATCGCAAATGATGTACCATCAACGCTCGAACAATGGCGGCCCCACCGTCGGCCGGAGCTGTAGCGCGGCTGGCAGGTTATTGGCCGCCGGGGCGACGTACAACATCGTCGGGGCAGGTCCTTCGCGCAACAACGCCACCTTCTCTTCTTACCTCCATGACTAGCGCAGAAACTCCCGCCGCTCCTTGGACAAACGAGACGGTTCATGGCGTATTGCACGCATTCGTGGCGTTCGACTGGGGCGAAGAAATCGACCTGGAAAAAGCAAAGCAGCTTGTGCCTTCGGAAGAACATGCGCTTGCACGGCGGCGACGCACACCCATTTCAATTGCCTATCGCCCGGCGCCGCTGCGTTTCTCCTTGGAGGCGGCGTCCATCGATGCCCCGGAACTGGGCAAAATCGTGGCGACGACGGAAGCCCTAGTCTTCGACTTTGCCGCGGTCAGCGTCGCATTGCGCATCCCCTTTGCCTTACCGCCCGAGGCGATCCGCCGCTTGGCTGCCGGCTTGTCGGGCACTGACGCAATAATCGACGCAGCGCGCACCGCCGTGCAGGGGCTTTTTGAGCGGCTTCGGCCTGCGATTGACTCCCCTCGCTGGAGCAGCTTGAACGAGGATTTCTACGTCTTCGAGTTTTCGCCGTCCGAAGTCGACGTGGATCAAGCCTTGCTTCAAGCCTCCGATTGGCTGGCCGGACTGGTGCGGCTAGAAGACGAGCCGTTTTCGGACGAGGAGATCAACGAAGCCCTACGGCGTCGGATCCGCTACGGACGCGAAGACCTGTTTGTCGCCGACTGGGCGGCCGCGGTCCTGATCGACGTCGATTGCCGCGAAACGCTCGAAGTGGTGGAGTTCGCCAATCTTCAGCTTCTGGAATTCCGCGAAATCGACAGCCGGCTCGATACTCAACTTACCGACACGTCGGCCCTGGTTTACCAACTGGCTCGTCAACGGCTTCCACTCTGGAAGTCGTACACGACAAAGCTACGCGCGCTCGGCGACCTGAAGGTCGAATTCACGACGATTTTTGAGCGGACGCAAGACGCGCTCAAGCTGGTGGGCGACCAGTACCTGGCGCGTGTGTACCAACTGCTCTCGGCCCGGTTCTACCTAGCGGACTGGCATCAGAACATCCAGCGCTCGCTCGACGTGCTCGAAGGCGCGTACCGCGTGCTTGCCGACCAGGCGGCGGTATGGCGGGCCGAACTGCTCGAGTTGACGATCGTGCTGCTGATCGTCGTCGAGATTGTGCTGACCTTGATCGGCTACTAACTCGCCTCGGTTTCTATCAGGCGCCCAGCACCTCGCGGCAAACGCGGAGCATGTTGCCGCCGAGAATTTTCTGAATGTCCTCATCCGAGTAGCCGCGCTGGACCAAGCCCACTGTAAAGAGCGGCCAGTTGGTCCAAGCCAGCGTATCGGCGCGCGGGAATCGTCCGCCTAGAGCGCCGGACGGCCACAACGCTTCAAACCGCGTGCGTCGCCGGCCACGGCTGGGCGCTTTGGCTGTGGGGCGTGACGCATACTGGGACTGATGCGCAATGTCGGTTCCGATTCCCACATGGTCCACGCCAAAACGCTTAACGACGTAATCTACGTGGTCCAAAAGCGCCGCCAGGTCGGCGGAGCCTCCCAGAAAAGCAGGAATGCAGCAGATGCCAATCAGCCCGCCGGTATCACAAATAGCGCGGATGACTTCATCGGGCTTGGCGCGAATGTGATGGTGCAGGCCGGCGCAGGTGGTATGGCTGGCGACCATCGGCCGCTGCGAAGCCTGCGCCGCTTCCAGGCTGGTCTTCCACCCGCTATGGGCCACATCGACAATAACGCCGACACGGTTCATTTCGCCGATGGCGGCCCGGCCAAAGTCGCTCAGCCCGCCATTGGCGGGCTCGGCGCAGCCATCGCCCAGCATGTTGCGGCGATTATACGTCACGTGCATCATGCGGATGCCCAACTGGAAGAAGACGCGCACGTACGCCAGTTCGTCTTCCACGGAGTTCCATTGTTGGGCCAAAGGCACTCCGTTTCCCGTCAGATACAAGCAATGCTTGCCAACGCGGTGCGCCGTTTTGATATCGTCGGGCGTTGCGGCCCGCATCAAAACATCGCGGGCGGTGTCGGTTAGGTAGGTGAACCGCGCCAGCCGCTTGATGAGCCGCAGCGGGTCTTGCCCTTCTTCGCCAGCTTTCTGAAAAATGCAGGTGACGCCGGCACAGCGAAAGGCTTCCGCCAACTCGGCCCGTTCTTCAGGAACCGTGCCGGCCCGCGTCATCGCCATTTCTTCTTGTAGGTCTTGCAATTCGGTGTCTGAGGCGCCTTCGTCGGCGGCCTTAGCCAAGGCTTCGCCATCGAGCGCTGCCCGAGGCGCAAAAGCGTAGGTGTCAAACACCAGCGATTGGTAGTGCAGCTCCAATCCGTGCTGCAACTGC
>CAYWIS010000060.1:0-11359 GCA_964458385.1 uncultured Pirellulaceae bacterium | reverse complement strand
CCCGAGCGTCTCGGTGACCTGCGCACCCGCGCTCACCTCGAGCCCCGCATCGCGAGCCGCCACAATCTTGGGATGCGACGTAAACTGCAACGGCGGCCGTCGGGCAAGCTCCGACCGGTCAGGCGCTTCAGCCGTCGTTTCGCCGCCAACAGCCGGAGAGGCCGAAAGGGAAGCGCTCGCCGCCGCAGCGACCGTCAAGCCATGAAGAAACCCGCGGCGGTCCATAGCGTACGACGTACGCGCCGTGGCGGATGGAGGAGTCGGCGTCCCAGGATCGTGGTTCTGCATAACAACCTCTTTCGTTTTGGGGAGATACGATAAGAACCGATTCTCCTCCCGTCAATGCGCCGCCACGGTTCGCCCTAGCGGCGTTTGACGCCTACCCGACGTTCCTCGTAGTTGGGCGGCTTAAATTCCCGTAACTTCGCGCCAGGTCTTGGCCATCAACGCATGACCGGCCAGAGAAGGATGCACGCCGTCGCCCGCCCAATAGGCAGGAGGCGCCTTTTGGGTGGCCTCGTCAAACATGGCCTGGAACGGCACAAACGTCAGTTTCAATTCATCCGCCAACTTCTTGGCGACCGCGCGGCGCTGGTCGAACTCGGGGAACCACGTATCGTTGACGGCTCCGCACCGCAGCACGAACGGCTCACAAATCACAATCCGCGTGTCGGGTAGCTTCTCCTGGGTTTCCTGGAGCAACTGCCGGTAGCCCGTTTCGTAATCTTCGACCGTTCCTTGATAACGGCCGGCCAACTTGTGCCAGATGTCGTTCACGCCGATCAAGATGCTCAGCACCTGGGGCTTGAGGTCCAGGCAGTCGGCCTGCCAGCGGGCCTTCAGATCGGGCACTTTGTTGCCGCTGATCCCTCGATTGTAAATCTTCAATTGCGGGTCCGCGTAGTCGCGCAGCAGCTCGCACGCCAACAGGAAGGGATAACCGTTCCCCAGGCCTCCCGCATGATTGGGCCCTTTGGCGTTGCGGTCGCGACCGGCGTCGGTAATCGAGTCGCCTTGAAAGAGGATCACACTGCCGGCCGGCAATGCCTTTTGCGCCGATTCTTCCGCCGATGCATTGGTTGCCGTTCCGGCCGCTAATGCGGCTCCGGTCAGAGCGGAAGCCTGAAAGAAATGACGCCGCGTCAAAGAGGTAAAACTATGCATTGCGTCCAATTGCCTTCGCACGAGGTTCAAAAGAAGTCATCCGACCGAGGAAGTATAGCAACAAACGCCCACGATGGGGGCAACAACGCCCCGGCGAAACACCGGATGGGGACGAACTTCTTTGCGCCTGCTCGCTCTATCTTCTAGGCGTGAATGGCGCGGCCATCGTGTTTGCGCCCGCTCCTTGCCGGTCGAATTTCGTAATCCACTTCGAATGCTCCTTCCTGCGGTCGGCGTCTAGGCCGGCGGCCGCTCGACTGGCGCAGCGCTCCCTCACCCCATGGAGCCGGCGTCGGCAAATTCGTTCAACTCGTTTTCTACAACCGACGTCCCCCCGCCAGAAAGGAGCAGAAGCCGTGGTTTTGGCGGGTTGGTTTGCCTGCCGTTCATGCGTGACCTAGCCTTTCTTCGTCAAGCACGTTTGCTTCGGTGGGAGCGCAACGCGGGGGAGCGCTGCGCTGGGGGTAAACCGAAGCTCAGTGGAACCTGTTGTCTTGATCGGCGATTCGATGGACCACGCGAACCAGCCCGGCACGCCTATTCTCTCGCCAACTTCCGGCGAGATGGACATTTCCACAACCGAGGCTCGGGCTACGTCGCTAACGGCCATTCTGGAACGTCTGGATGAGGCCGTCGCGGCGAACACCCCGGGCCGAATCGCGGGGGAGATTGCTCACCAGAACCGCCTAGTTCAGGTGCGTCTGGGTATCGCCAGTTCGCTGTTTGCGGCCCTGCGGGCGAAGCATGCCCCCACGGCGGCTCATTGCCTCCGCGTGGCGCTGGGCTGTTCTTCTTGGGCGATGATGCTCAACTTGCCTTCGCCCCAGCGCGACGAAATTGAAGCGGCCGCCTTGTTGCACGACATTGGCAAGATTGGCGTTCCCGACCACATTCTCAGCAAGGCCAGCAAGCTCAACGAGGAGGAGGTCGCAGCCATGGAGAAGCACCGCTTCTATGGGCTGGAGATCTTGCGGCAATGCTGCGCCTCGCCCGAGTTGCTGGCTATCGTGCGCTATGCGCCAGCCTGGTACGACGGCTCCAAGCCAGGCTTTGACCGTGCGGGCGAAGACCTGCCGCTGGGCGCACGAATGGTGGCCGTGCTGGACGCCTTCGACGCCATGACCACCGACCGCGTTTACCGCCGCGCCTTATCGCGCGAGCGGGCTTTGGCCGAGCTGTTCGAGTGCGCCGGCACCCAATTCGACCTGCGGCTGGTCAAAAACTTCGCCACGTTGGTGACCAGCGAGCAGGTGAAGCTGAACTCGGCCGTCGCCAGCCGCTGGCTGACTCAACTCAATGCAGAAGCCTCCAACGAGTTTTGGACCTGGAACGAAGCCTCCGCCTACGGTTCCGTCGAGGCGACCGTCGACGCATTGTTCCATAAGAAGCTCTTGGAGTCGATGCACGATGCCGTCATCTTTGTAGACAACGCCTTGCGGGTGTCGTTGTGGAATCGCGCCGCGGAGTGTTTGACGGGCATCCAAGCCAGCGCCATCCTGCAGCGCAAGTGGCTGCCCAGCTTGCTCGACCTCCGCGATGAAGACGGGTACACCATTGACGATGACGAATGCCCGCTGGCCGAGTCGCTGCGCACCAAAACGCAGACCACCCGGCGGCTGACCGTGGTGAGCCGCGATAACAAGAAAACCACAGTCGACGCGCATATCATCCCCGTGGTGGGACGTGATGGCGTGGCTCACGGCGCCACGTTGCTTCTGCACGACGCCTCGTCCGAAGTAAACCTGCAAGAGAAAGTGCAGGTGCTGCACGAAAAAGCCACCCGCGACCCGCTGACTGGAGTCGCCAACCGCGCGGAGTTCGACCGTGTACTCAAATTGTTTGTCGCCGAGCACCTGGACAAGAACCAGCCGTGCAGCCTAATCATTTGCGACATTGACCACTTCAAAAAGATCAACGACACCTACGGCCATCAAGCCGGCGACGAGGCGCTAGTCAGCTTTGCAAACGTACTCCGACAATTGTGGCGCCCCGGCGACCTGGTGGCGCGGTACGGCGGCGAGGAGTTCTGCGTCTTGTGCGCCAACTGCGATAACGCCACCGCTACCCAGCGCGCCGAAGAAGTTCGTCGCCAATTGGCCGACATCCCCCAGCCCATGCTAGGCGGTCGCTGCATTACGGCCAGCTTTGGCGTGACCGAAGTGCAACCCGGCGATACCGACGAAACCATGCTTCGCCGCGCCGACCGGGCCTTGCTTCAAGCCAAAGAATCGGGACGCAACTGCGTGGTGCAAATTGGCTCGGGGCTGTCGGGCGAGGAGCGTACGACCGAGTCGCGCGGCTGGTTCTCGTGGCTGCGGGCCGCGCCGCCCGAAACGCTGCTGGAGCGCACGCTCATTACGGCTGTGCCTTTGCCCGTCGCCGCCGAAAAACTGCGTGGGTTTGTGGCCGACCATCATGCCGAAATCGTCGCCATCGACGAAGACCACGTGGTGCTACACCTGGAAGTCCAGAACGACAGCGGCGGACGACGCAAGGTCGATAAGGCCATGCCTTTCCAGATTGAATTGCGATTCTCGGAAGTGCGTCTACCGGCCGAGGACGGGCGTCCGCAGGTTTCCACGCGAACGCTCATCCGCGCCGCGGTACGTCCGCGTCGCAACCGCGACCGCCGACGTCGCGACGCCGTAGACCTGGCCCGACGCCTTATCAGTAGCGTCAAGTCGTACTTGATGGCTCAGGACTACCACAACAAAGCAACGGGCGGCGACGACCCCAACGCTAAAGGCACTTGGCTTTCCTTGTTTGCGAAAAACTGACGTTCCTAAGGGAAACCGCTACGCCAACAAGGCAAGCCCCGGTTACCACCTTCTCTTGAGCGATTCCTCCCGCCAAGCACGCTCATGCTGGCGGGAGAATTCAAAACCTTGGCTGCCTAATCTTCCGCTAGCCCGCTCTCCGATCAACGCGGCCTGCGTCTCGTTCACCATCTCGATCAAAATTCTCTGCATCCTCGTGCAAGCAGCCGCAACGACGTGATCGGCAGGAGAGCCGCCCCCATGAGCCTCAAGGCAACGGCGCACACTACCCCCTAGCGCCGGCCTAAGCAACCGGAGATCGCCTGTTGGGGCGTGGAGGGCGGGCAAAGTAACACCACTGCCGGCAGCCACCCAGGGGCGGGCAAGGCGGCTTCCAATGAGGCTTCGACGGGCCCCGCCTATTTGAGGGGATATTTGTCGGCAACGGTGGCTGGGGCTGGGGTGTTCGATCGTTCGGCATGAGATGCCGAACAGTGGGAGGCTTTTTTCTTGGAGATTTCGCAGGGTTTTTGGGTATTTCTTTGTGGTTCGGCATTTTGTTGCCGAACAGGGCGCCAATAGGTGTGCACGGGCCGTGGTTCGTTTGTGGCCGCCGTCTTCGTGCGCGAGGCTCTGGAGGTGCATGCAGGCGCCGTTTCGAACGGGGGCGTTCTTCGAGCGGTCGAGCGATTTCGGATGCGAAACAGGGTTTGCTAATTCCTGTTGCCGTCCGCTCACCCCCCGATTGATACTCTGTAAGGGGATGGGCCTTTGACGATCAAGGGGCAACGCGAGATAGAATTTCGTGCGTGGTTAGATCCACCGTGGGAAGGAGCGGACTTGTGGGGCCGTTGCGTCGCAACGTGCTTGGCCCGCGTGTTGACGCCCCTGCTGCACTCGGGTAGGCATGAACGATATGACGCAATTTCTATTTACGATCTGTCAGCGCGGCGCCGAAGCGGTTCTGAAAGCGGAAATGGCGCGGCTCTGGCCGGATTTTCGTTTTGCCTACTCACGCCCGGGGTTTGTCACGTTTAAGGCTCCCGAAGGAGCGTCGCTGGGCGAAGATTTTGAACTTCAGAGCGTGTTCGCCCGGACGTATGGATTTTCGCTTGGCCGCGTGCGGGGGGAAAATGCGTCATCGCTAGCCAGCGAGGTATGGCGCCTGGTCCGCGACCACGGCTTGGCGCCCGTATCGGCGTTGCGGAAGGACGAGTCCACAGAAGAAGGTTCGGCGGGCGCCGATACAGAGCCATCGTCGGACGAGGATCCGTTGCACCAAGCAGGCTTTCATGGTCTGCATGTGTGGGAACGCGATGCTCAGGAGCCGGGCGAGTATGGTTTTGAACCCGGCATATCGGCGGCGGCCCGAGAGGCTGGCGAGCTTTTGGCTGCCGCGGCGGGAGAGCCGGCGCTGCCGGTGAATCGATTAGCGAAGGCCGGGCGCCGCGTGCTGGATGTGGTGCTGGTGGAGCCGAACGAGTGGTGGGTCGGTTACCATCGAGCGGCCGCTCCGCCTTCGCGCTGGCCAGGAGGCGTGTTCCCTGTCAATCTGCCGCCCGACGCGGTATCGCGCGCGTATTTAAAGATGGCTGAGGCGTTGGCCTGGTCGCGGCTACCGTTGCGGCCGGGCGATCGCTGTGTGGAGCTGGGAAGCGCGCCGGGAGGATCGTGCCAGACGCTGCTCGATCGCGGTTGCATTGTCACGGGGATCGATCCCGCCGAAATGGCGCCCGCGGTTCTAGAGCGAGAGAACTTCACGCATATCCGTGCCCGCAGCAAAGACCTTAAGCGGCGCACGTTCCGCGGAATGCATTGGCTGATGGCCGATTTGAACGTAGCACCCAACTACACGTTGGAGACGGTCGAGCACATTGTAACGCACCGAGCCACGAACTTCCGTGGCTTGTTGTTGACGCTCAAACTCTTGGAGTGGGACCTAGCCGAAGACATTCCTCGCTATTTAGAGCGAGTGCGGAGCTGGGGTTTTGAGTATGTCCGCGCCCGGCAACTGGCGTACAACCGGCAGGAAATCTGCGTCGCCGCGCTGCGCCGCCGGCAGATGCGCCGCAAACCGTTCTGGCGCGGCCCTTCGGCCACACGGCAACCGTAACAGCCAAGCCTTGTCGATGGGGCGTGAGTTGGCTTGGCGATTTCTCCGCGATTAAGCCTCAAGCGTTTTCCAAGGAGCGGCGGGATTATGGTGCTTCGTGGCCCTCGCTTGAACTTTGGGTTGATATGGGGGGCAGCCGGCTTGCGCAGAATGGCCGTTGGCTCGGATCCGCCTGCGTTCCTGTTCGCGATGGCGGCGCTTCTTGGCTATACTTCGCAGGATCTTTTTATGCGGGAGAAACAATGAATATTGGACAATATCTCCGGGCTCCGGCAATTTTGCTGGCAGGATTGATCCTTCCTCTTCTCGCCCTGAGCGCCGAGGCCGCAGGGTGGAAAGCGACGGGGGAAATCGCCGCGCCCGAGGCGGTTCAAGCCGCCGCGGCCGACGGTCAGTTTGTCTACGCCATTTCTAGCACCGCCATCGCCAAGTACGACCGGCGTACAGGCGAGCGCGTGGCGACCAGCACCGGCGAGGCACATCACCTCAACAGCGGCTTCTTTTGGGAAGGGCGGCTTTATTGCGCCCACTCCAACTATCCGCGCCAGCCCGAGCAAAGCGAAATTCTGGTGCTCGACCCGCACACCATGCGGCTCTCCTCGTTCAAAGACTTTGGCAACTTTGGCGGCAGCCTAACCTGGGTTGTACGGCGCGACGGCCATTGGTGGTGCAACTTCGCTCGTTACGGCGAACATAACGCCGAAACGTTCTTGGTGAAGTTCGACGACCACTGGCAAGAGCAAGGACGCTGGACCTATCCGCCCGAAGTCGTGCGTCAACTGGGGCGATACAGCATTTCTGGCGGCCTGTGGGACGGCGATTCGCTCTTGGTCACCGGGCACGACGACCGGGTGCTTTTCCGCGTGCGTCCTCCCTCGACCGGCGAGGTGCTGGAATTTATCGAGCAACTGCCCGCCCCCTTTACCGGGCAAGGCATCGCCGCCGATCCGCAAACAGGCGGCCTGGTGGGGATCAACCGCGGCCAGCGGCGGATTGTCTTTGCCGCGTTCGCCGGCGACCAGGCCGAAACGCAGCAACCCGCACGACTGCGCGTGTTGTGTTACAACATTCATCATGGCGAAGGCGTCGACGGCAAACTTGACCTGGAGCGCATCGCCCGCGTGATCCGATCGGTTGAGCCCGACGTGGTTGCTCTCCAAGAAGTCGATAAGAACACGCAGCGCACCGGCAAGGTTGATCAGCCGGCCGAACTGGCTCGGCTTACTGGCATGCAAGCGGCGTTTGGGGGCAACCTAGCGTTTCAAGGGGGCGAGTATGGCAACGCGGTGCTGTCGCGCTGGCCAATCACGCGGCGGAAGAATCACCTGCTGCCGTCGTTCGATCGGGGCGAACAGCGCGGCGTTTTGGAAGTTGAAATCGCTTGGCCGCAGGCGCCCCAACCGCTAGTGTTTTTCGCCACGCATCTTGATCATCGATCCAACGATCAGGAACGCCGCGAGTCGGCCAAGTTCATCAACAATTTGGCGGCCGCGCTGGGCGATCGGCCGGCGCTTCTGGCGGGCGATTTGAACGATACGCCCGATAGCTCCGCACTCAAGCTGTTTGAGCAGGTTTGGACACGGGCAAACCGTGAACCGTTGCCGACAATCCCGGTCGGTCAGCCCAAACGGCAAATCGACTTTATTCTGTTCCGTCCGGCCAATCGGTGGAACGTGGTGGAAGTGAAGGTTTTGCCCGAAGCGACCGCGTCGGATCACCGTCCTATCTTCGCCGTGTTGGAACAGACGCCTTCTTCGGCAACTTCGGCCGATGATCCTTCACGCTGACAGGCGTTTTGGAACGCCATCGGTTGGGAAGCACGTTGGGCGTTGCTATTATGAGAGCACGCCCTGGCGTACGGCTCATTTGCCACCGATTCGACGAAGCAGGTACACTTTCTTATGTCCGCTAATGAACAGGCCCGGCCGCCGATGGATTTGGAAATCAAGGACGCCCAGTTAATCTTCAACTCGGTCTGGGAGACGTTAGAGAAGGAAGTCGGCCACGAAAACCTGCGATTCCCCAAAGAGCTGATTCTCCTGGGTGGCGCCCCTGGCGCCGGTAAGGGCACGCACACCAAGTTCATTATGAAGGCCCGCGGCCTGACGTGCCCGCCCATCGTGATGAGCGAGCTGCTTGTCACCCCCGAGGCCAAAAGGATCAAAGACCAAGGCGGCATGGTGGGTGACAAAGAAGTGGTCAGCATTCTGCTGCGAAAGTTGCTGGAGCCCGAGTTCCGCGACGGCGCCTTGCTAGACGGCTTCCCTCGGACCCGCGTCCAAGTGGAATGCCTGAAGATGTTGGTCGACCGGATCAACATGCTGCACAACGAATACGGGAACACACCCCTGGCGATTCACTTCCGCCGGCCGACGATCCACGCCATGGTGCTGTTCGTCAGCGAGAAGACCAGCATCGAACGACAAATCCAGCGTGGCCTGAAAGCGGCGGCTCACAACAAAGAAGTGGAAGAAACCGGTGTGGGAACCTTGATCGAGGTGCGGCCGACCGACTTGTGCGAAGAAACCGCGCGCCGGCGCTACCGGGTCTTCAAAGAGCAAACCTGGGACGCGCTTAAGTCGCTCAAAGACATCTACCACTATCACTTCATCAACGCCGAAGGGCCGATTGAAGACGTCGAGGCGAAGATCCTCAAAGAGCTGCAATATCAAAGCTCGTTGGAGTTGGACCCGCGCACCTACGATCGCCTACGTCATCTGCCGCTGGCCGAAGAAATCACCTTGCACGCCCGGCAAGAATTGGTTCGGCGTCTGGACAGCTATGAGCTCGAGCACACCGAGCTGTTCATGAGCGTTGTGGAGATCATCAAAAACAAGTTCATGCCGATCATCGCCCGGCATGCGCTCTCGGGCCGAGCAATGGTGAACTCGGAAGATCCGATTTTTGACGATCCGCTAGCGCTGTGCATGTTGATCGACATCTTTTCGGAGCGTGGTTACCACGCCGTCGTCGATAAAAACATCCAAAAAATTCCCGAACGCGTGGACCTGCAAACCGGCCAGATTCACGGCCGCACCAAGGCGGTCTATCGCATTCAGATCAACTTCGTCGGGTCCGACATTCGCCGCGGCTAACGCCCGGCCCGCCAACGCAGCCAATGCATGAGGGAGGCCGCCACGGAAGCACGCCTCCAAGTCAACGGAACGACTGCCCCCGGCGCGTGGTTCACAAATGGCCGGGCGTCTACCCCGCCTCGCTCATCGGCGCGAGGCTCCCCAAAGGCCTCTCGGCCCCCAAGGTGACATGGCCAATTTGTGAGGCTAGTTGGGCCACGGCGGGCAGGGGAGCAACCCGCCGTGTTAGCGCCGCGCCAAGGTTTTCCGCGAAGGACTAGCGCCAGTGCTTGCTGACCACTCAGAGTCGTCAGCATACGTTGACCACACCGGCGCGGGGTTGTTTCTGCGCCTTAGGCAAGGCATCTTAGGTGGTTTTCGCCGGCCTGGCTTGGGTCGCAACCTTCGGCCGCGGGGGATACATTGGTCCAAACGGCCATTGGCGTATCATGCAAAATGGAATGCACGCATCCCCGGCGCGGCTTCGGTCGGTCCAAGCGAAAGAAGGACACCGTAAGTCATTAGGAACTTGAAAATAACCACGCGGCTAGAATTCGCGAATCATTCAGAAATTGCGTCATACATTCTAAGGAGTTTTCAATGCCTTTCTTCATTCCCCGTCGTCGCTTTTTGCAAACCGCCTCGGCCTCGCTAGCTTTCTCAGCGATGGGGGCTTATGGCCTGGAGCTAGTTCATCAAAAGCCCCGGCGCGTGGCGTTGATCGGCTGCGGCTGGTACGGCAAGAGCGACTTGTTCCGCCTGATTCAAGTGGCGCCCGTCGAGGTGGTCGGGTTGTGCGACGTGGATCGGAACATGCTGGCCGAAGCCGCCGACCTGGTCGCGCAGCGGCAGAAGTCGGGCAAGAAGCCGCCCACCTACGGCGACTATCGCAAGTTGCTCGAGGAGCAAAAGCCCGAGATTGTGCTGATCGGCACGCCCGACCATTGGCACGCGTTGCAAACAATCGCAGCGGTGGAAGCCGGGGCCGACGTTTACGTGCAAAAGCCCATTAGCGTCGACGTGGCCGAAGGCGAAGCCATGCTCGCCGCCGCCCGCAAGCATAACCGTGTGGTGCAAGTTGGCACCCAGCGCAAGAGCACGCCGCACTTGATCGAAGCCAAGAAGAACATCGTCGACGCCGGCCGGCTCGGTAAAGTCGGGCATGTAGAGATCTGCTGTTACTATCACATGCGGGCCAATGGCAACCCGCCCGTTATGCCCGTGCCCGAGTTTCTCGATTACGAAATGTGGACCGGGCCCGCGCCGCTCCGGCCGTACGATGGCCTGCCGCACAAGCGGTGGTGGCGAACGTTCATGGAATACGGCAATGGAATCACCGGCGATATGTGCATCCACATGCTCGACACCGTACGCTGGATGCTTGGCCTGGGTTGGCCCAAACGCATTGCTTCAACCGGCGGCATCTTTGTTCAGAAAGAAGGCAAGTCCAACATCACCGACACGCAAACGGCCACCTTTGACTACGACGACCTGACCATCACCTGGCAGCATCGCACCTGGGGCGCGCCGGCCGACCCCGATTACCCCTGGGCCATGTTCCTGTATGGCGACAAGGGAACCCTCAAGGCCAGCGTTACGCGGTACGACTTCATCCCGCACGGCAAAGGCGAGCCGCTCCATCGCGACTGGTTAGACGAAAGCGATCAGTTCCCCGAAGATAAGACCGAAAAAGACATTGAACTGCACGCCGCGCCGGCCACCCGGCGGCACATGTTGGACTTCCTGGCCGCCATCGACCAGCGCAGCCGGCCTGTCGCCGACATTGAGGAAGGGCACATCTCCACCGCCAGTTGCATCCTGGCCAATCTGTCGATGCAGTTGGGCGGCCGCCCCCTCACGTACGATCCCTCCACGCGGCAAGTCGTCAACGACGAAGAAGCAACCCGGCTTCTGCGCCGCCCCTACCGTGCGCCGTGGAAGCATCCGGCGTAAGACGCCAAGCCGCACCACGACCCTTGCGCGTTTTCCGTCACTCACCAGCCACCGTGTTCCATGCCACGAAACATCGAGATCAAAGCGCGCGCCCGCGACTGGGCGGCGCTGCACGCGGCGGCGAAACGGCTGGCAAGTGAGCCGCCGCAGCGGATCGCGCAGGTCGACACCTTCTTTCTCACGCCGCGCGGCCGATTGAAGCTGCGCGAGTTTTCGCGGGAATCGGGCGAGTTGATCTACTACGAGCGGCCCGATACGCACCAGGCCAAGACCAGCCATTATCAGATCGTTCCCACCCA
>CAYWIS010000059.1:24712-28569 GCA_964458385.1 uncultured Pirellulaceae bacterium | reverse complement strand
GATTTTTCGCTCCACTTTGGGTACTGGTTTCAGGGCGCCAAGACACTCTTTGAAAACTGCACAATCACCAGCGAAGGCGCTCTGGTGAAGTTGCCCCAGTACGCAATGAAAAAGCCCGTCAGCGTGATTGACTGCCGTTTCACAACCACCGGCTCCGCGGGAATCGTTGAGTACTATGACGATCGGACCGGCGGTAGCGCAGGGGAACTAACCGACCAGGAGCCGCTGACCCTGCAAGGAAATGTCTTGCAACTTGGCAAGTCGCCGTATGTGGTGACCGGCCTGACCGAGAACGCGCAAAATCCGATTACGATTATTGCCCAGGACAACCACACGACGCCGGCCAATGTCCCCCTTTGCAGTCCGAACGCGAAAAAGTCGCAGCAGGTGACGGTTATGGAAAAGTAGGCGTTGTTAAGATACCGCCTCACCGTGGTCGGTGTGGATGTTGGCTTCGTTGCAACCGACGGCCACACGTCCTTTGCAATATTGCCCAACGTCGCACTACAGCGTATCCACCAACCAACTCTCGATGTGCGTTTCTGAAGGGTCTACGTCGCCCTTCGTACCCGCGCACCCAGAAGGATTGCCGCAGCGTCGAAGGTGGGCTTGCATGAGCCTCCAAGAGGACAGCAAAGAACATCGACCAATGGCGCAGGGCGATTCGCGGACGTGGCTCCGTTCGTTGCCGGCGCACGGTTGTTGATGAGGACAGTTGCACATCGTCGCCCAGGGATTATCGTCCGCTTGGTTGGCGGCTACTTGTTGTTGCACTTTTGAGCTCCCTTGGCTCGACACGAGACCTAGACTCTCCTACCATCTGGATCAAACTTGTAGGAAGCACGGGCCTTTTTCCAATTTCCTCTTGGGAGTTCCGATATGCGTTTGCCGCGTCGCACGTTTCTCGGTTTGATTCCGGTTTCGGCTTTGAGCTTGCAACTTACCGAAACGGCCAAGGCAAGCGACGATGCTGCGAAAGGGGCGTCGCCGTTGATAACCAGTCCCCCGGTCGTGCAACACCCGGCGGCCGACAGTTTCACCGTACACTTTGCTGTCTCTGCGCTGGCGACAGGCTGGGTGGAGTGGGGACGTTCGGCCGATCATTTGGATCAGACGGCGATCTCCGCCCATCATGGGCTTGTCCGCGCTAGCAATCAGGCATTATCGGTTCGGGTTCGGCTTGATAAGCCGCTTGCGCCGGGCGAGTCGATTTTCTATCGCATTGTGGCTCAACCGCTCACTTACAAGAACGCCTATCAGTTGGAACGCGGCGAGGTGGTTCAAAGCCCCGTCTATCGATTGCGGCTACCCAGTCCAGAGGCGGACCGGATCACAATCGCCATTGTTA
Source organism: uncultured Pirellulaceae bacterium (assembly GCA_964458385.1). Taxonomy (GTDB): domain Bacteria; phylum Planctomycetota; class Planctomycetia; order Pirellulales; family Pirellulaceae; genus JAHWKS01. The sequence continues at coordinate 27,221 of CAYWIS010000059.1, read as the reverse complement.
ACGACACGCATGAGAATCGCGCCACGTTGGCGGCCCTGCATACGCGTGTTGCGGAGGTCGATCCTGATGTTCTGATTTGGAACGGCGATACGTGTAACGACTTCGACGCTCAGGACGCCCCCATGCAGATCGTGCTTAACCCTGCGGGCGATGTTTCGCAAGGTTGGGCGGCGGAGCGCCCGCTGTTGTTTGTTCCCGGCAATCACGATGTCCGCGGCCAGCGGGCGCGCGAACTTTGCCTTGGCCTGAGCGGTTGGCCGGGACAAGAGTTGCCTTACAATTTCGCGTTGCGTCTTGGTCCGGTGGCTTTGGTGGGGCTTGATACCGGCGAAGACAAGCCCGACGCGCACCCTGTCTTTGCCGGCACCGCCGCGTATGAACCGTATCGTGAACAGCAAGCCGTGTGGCTGAAATCGGCGGTCCAACGTCCCGAAATTGCCAATGCGCCAATTCGGTTGGCGGTCTGCCATATTCCGCTTCGCGGCCTCCCCCGACATAACGACGGGACGACGTTGGAGGGCTTCGCTTACTATAGCGGGATGGGGGCGAAACTGTGGTTGCCAACGTTGCGCGAGGCCCGCTTTGCCGCGGTCATCTCGGGTCACACACACCAGCACCGAATTGACGAACCGAATGAATCGGAGCCCGTCATGCAAATCGTCGGCGGCGGACCGCAACCAGAACGGGCGACGCTAACGATCGTTCGGGCCGAAGGCGGTAAGGTCGAATGCCGCGTCGAAGATCTCTCGGGTAAGACGATCAGCCGCCGCGAGTGGAACGTCTAAGTTACCACGGCATCCCCTCCTCCCAGCGCGGTATCGCCGTTACTTGCAACCGATGCTCTTGAACGGCGTACTGCGCTACGCTCCCCCTCCGCAAAACGAATCACGCCGATGAACCGACGCATCTTCCGATGGATAGGACTGGTTGTTCTCCTGGCCGTTGCCGGGGGAAACAACGTGAACGCCGCAGAGGAAGCGAAGCCTGCCGACATCGTTCGGGTCATGAGCTTCAATCTCTGGCATGGCGGCGACGCGGGGAAACAACCGCTTGCCCAAACCATTGCGGTCATCCAAGCGGCCAAGGCCGACATCGTGGGACTTCAGGAGACGGCAGGAAACGCCCCCAATGGCGAACCGCGCCCCGACCGCGCTCGTGAAATTGCCCGACGGTTAGGTTGGCAATACATCGATCAAGGCGGGCGGACCGGCATCATCAGCCGATTTAACATTGTGGCGGCGACTCCCAACAAGTGGGGCGCTCGCCTGGAATTGCCTTCGGGTCGGCAACTGTACATGTTCAACGCCCACTTCGCAGCCAGCCCCTATCAGCCGTATCAGCTTCTTGGCATACCGTACGGGGACGGCGAATTCGTGAAGACCGAGCGCGAAGCGATTCAGGCGGCCCGCGCCGCGCGAGGTGATCAGGTAACGCGCATGCTGGCCGAAGTCAAAACCGTTTTGCCCGAGCAGTTGCCGGTGTTCATTACGGGCGACTTCAATGAACCTTCGCATCGCGACTGGACTCCGGAAGCCGCAGCGGCGAACCTCTGTCCTTTGCCGGTGCAATGGCCCACAACTCATGCGGTGGAAGCTGTGGGCTTTGTCGACGCGTACCGCAGCGTTCATCCCGATCCGACCAAGCGGCGCGGTTTGACTTGGACGCCAACCACTTCTCTGGACGATCCCAAGGACCGGCACGATCGGATCGATTTCGTGTTCGCAAGCGGGGCGGTAAGAGTCCGCGCCGCCCATGTTGTCGGAGAATCGCCACAGTTCGCCGACATCGTAGTAACGCCCTATCCTTCGGATCACCGCGCGGTGGTGGCGGAAGTCGAACTCCTCGGCGCCCTCCCGGCTGAAAAGGAAACTCCTGCCGAATAGCCAAGGCAAGCGCGGCGCGCAAGAGCGACGCGCAACGGCTGAATACGGACGGTGAATTTCCCAAGAATGGTGTTCCCTCCGTCACAGTTGCATCGGGTTTTGGCGCGGCTTTCAGAATTGCCGGGAGGATTTGCGCGAATGAACCGAATTGCCTTGCGGGTCGTTGTGGCCGTTGTGTTGGGAGGCGGCGCGCTCTTGGTAAGCGCGGCTGCCGAGGAAACGCACAGCATTCGTGGGGAATTGTGGGACGAACGCGTTCCGTTTCCTCGCCGCCAAGACATCGCCTACGTTCCGGGGGCAACCGATGTAATGGTTCACCGCGCCCGCGGCGACGGGTTCAACTTTCTGCATGACTCGGCCATTGTCGCGCACAAGGGCATGCTGGTCGCCGCCTGGTACAACTGCCCTCAGGCCGAAATGGTGGGAACCTCGATTATTCGTGCGCGGCGTTCCCTTGATGACGGGCGCACCTGGTCGGAGCCAGAGGTTGTCGCCGCCGACCGCGATAAGCAAAACATCATGTATGTTCCCGTAGCGCTTTATTCGCATCACGGCGTGCTCCACGCATTTATCACGCGGATGAAAGGTGGGCCGGACCTAGTTTACGCCTGTGAAGCATTCGTTCT
>CAYWIS010000059.1:0-24702 GCA_964458385.1 uncultured Pirellulaceae bacterium | reverse complement strand
TCGACGAAAAGGCCGACCAGTGGACCAGCCGCGGCGTGATTACAGGACCGTTTATCGCCAATTGTCCCCCGCAACCGCTTGCCGACGGCAACTTTCTTATGGCTGGACGCATGGCGGAAAAGCCGGGCCAAAAGCCAACCATTCCGGCCGTGGCGATCAGCGACGGCGACGACCTGACAAGACCGTGGCGACTTGTTCCGATGGCGCCGGCGGTCGAAGTCAAGAAGGACCCACGTATTGTCTTTCCCGAAACGACGGTGCTCGTCGAGCGTGACCAGCTAACGGCGCTCATGCGGCGCGAGAGGGATGGCTCGCTGCTCTTTTTCAGCCGCGATCAAGGGCGGACTTGGACTGGGCCGCAGGGACATAATTTTCCGATGGATTCCTCAAAGATTTATGCGGGCGTTCTCAGCGCCGGGCAGCGCTATGTGCTTTGCAATTTACCGGGCGGCCAGGTGCGGCGCGATATGCTAGTGATCGCGGTCAGCCGCCCAGGCGAAACGACCTTCAGCAAACTTTGGAAGATCCGCGATGGTTACAGCCGGGAGTTGAACGCAGGTCCGGAATGGTCTTACCCCAGCGCCATTGAGCATCAAGGCGTGCTGTACGTCGTCTACACGTCGGAGAAGCGTCACTGTGTCATGACCAGCATTCCCGTCAAACAGCTAGCCGAAGGCAGCAAGCCAGACAGTGCGCATTGATGCATGGCTCCACCATGCGCCTTCTCGGAACAGAGGGTTAGCGGCTAAGGAAGCACGAGTCGAAGCGCACGATTTTAGCGTTCACCGACGCGCGTCTCTTTGGCGTTATCGGCCCAACGAAGCTCTTAGAAACGCGGCAAGCGAGCCAAGTTATCTGGTCACTGCGCGAGAAATAGCGGGCGATTGGCGTGGCGAATTGCGTGTAACGCGGTTTCGCCAAAGATACGACGGAGCAGCAGTTTTTTGGCGCTGTTTCCGATCACCGTCAGTTCGGCGCCCCAGGCCTCGGCATAAGGCAATAGCTGCTCCTTGGGAGAACCAGCAACGCATTCGGTTTCAACAATTAGATCATGTGCCCGGCAATATTCGGCGGCGTCGTTCAGTAGTTGCCTTGCGTCACGCGCGCCATCGTCAAAACAGACAATGCGAATTTGGCTCTCAGGCCATAGCCGCATTTGCACAAACTGCTTCATCGTTTTGGCCGATTCCAACGAACCGCTGTAGGCAATCAGAACTTTCTTGATTGGGTAATACCCGCGTGACACCGCAAGCAACGGATGCACCCCCGCCTGCACAAGACGCACCAGAGCGTCATGAGGATCAGGAAGTACATTGAAGTCAAATAAGCTCCGCAGCCCAAAAATCATCAAATCGTGATAGCGCGCCTGCTCGGTCAACAACGCCAAGGGCTCGCCTACTTCTCGCTGCATTTGATACGGCACACCCGCCGCTTCACAGGCTTCGGAGAACTTGCGGAGGGACCACTCCACACCCTCTTCGGCCTTGATCATGCGGGCCTCGGCCAACTCGCGGGCATGTATCCCATCGTGTAGCGGAACAGGTCCCACCGATAACAACCTGGCTTCATCAATAATCGTCACGCCCGTGATCTGGGCGTTATGCGCCATCGCCAGCGCGACCGCCTGATTAATGGCGGCGATCGCATAGTCGGAGCCGCCCAAACCAACGAGAATGCGTTTCAGCACGACGGTTCAAAGCCTCACGAGGATTGGGAAATTCCGGGCTCTCAGGACGCATCCGGAACGCGATGAAGGGTTACCAAAGTGCGAATCCTCTCATTGTGACGTTTCCCCTCGGAAACGACAAACAAGGAGCTGACCCGATGGTGGCTCCCGGTGGTCATCGCCACGGTTGAAAGGATCGAACGCGGTTGCCAGGGCCAAGCGGCTGGCGAATCTGCGCTTGCCCGGTCACACGCAACCTCACCAGAACTTTCCGAGCCTCGCTTGCACTGCGCGGGAACGCGTTATCGGTTGAGCTTCTCAATACCTGCGGCGTCGTGCAGGCGTTTCATTTCTTCATCGGTCAACGCACGATTGAAGACGGCAAGACCGCCGAAACGTCCGCGGAATGCTTCACTCAACATGGAGCCGCCCGCGTATCGGGCGCCGACCGTAAAGTCCGATGGAGCAATCTTGGTTTTCGCATGCAATTGCGGGTCATACCGAAAGATACCGCGCCCGTGATAGTAAGGGTTCATGCCACGATCTTTCCCCTCGGGTCCCTCGGTGGTGAAGTAGGGATCGTCGCGATTATCTTTCTTGGGATCAAGGGTGCGCTCGTCCAAGACGCCGTTGATATAGGCCCGGATATACTTCGAATCGTAGGTAAAGCCCAACGTGCACCATACGCCTTCGGGAACTTCGGATTTGGTGGCGGCATAGTCGGCGTTCCAAGGCAGAGGACTGCCGTCTTTACGCCGCGTTACGCCTCCTTCACTGGAAATGTGCGGCGTAAGCCGTCGATGGCCTCCGTAGGCAGGCATATGCGCCAGCAGAGCATACTGGCGGGCGCCCGTGTCGTCGTGCGCGCCCTTTCCCTCGCTCCAAATACCGGCAATGGTGCGGCTGCGGGCCACATCGTTGACCAGCACTACGGCGAACATGCTGACCTGTGCGTCTTTGCCGCTAATGTTCAAATCGCCCAGGTCCTGGTGTTTGATAAAGAACCAGTTTTTACCGTCCAACTCCGCCGAGTATCCCGAGAAAGGTCCGCCTTCAACTCGGGGAATTGGACCAGCAGCTTCCCGAAGAGCGTGCTTTTCCTTGGTCCCAATTGAAACACGTGGTTGCCCAGCCTCTTCGCCAAAGGTCCAGAATGCAACCAGGCCAGGCGTATTCACCACAACCGAAGAATCGCCTGTGGGTTGAGCCGCAGGCGCAGAGAGACCCGCGCAAAGAACGGCAACAGCCGATGCAGCAAGAAGAGCATGATTCTTCATGGCGTGAACCAGGGAGCCAGGTAAGAGGAAAACGCTTATCGGCCTGATTATACTAGTCGGCCAGCCAAGAGGGAGGAACTCCGCGGGGATCATGAACGTGGGATAGGGCGGCAGCCCCCCAGGGTGCTAGTGCGCAGCTAATAGGCCAGGCGCCTTGCGTGGTTGCAACCCGTGGCGGCTGGCGACTACAAGGATCCGTCGTTGATTGCTTGTTGACGGTGGTTATGTTCCCGCATGTGGATTCAACGTTGAGAGTTGCTAACGGGTGAGAAGAAGTCGCCGACGTGTCGCCTTTTGCCGCCCGTGCTCCCATGCCCTTGGACGGCAAAATGGTCATCGCCGGTTGCAGCTTCCTTTGCTGCAATTCCACATTCAAGTTTTGACCAACACGAAGTGGAGTTCTTCGCTTGGCGGAACTTTAGCGTTCCTCGTTCCACAGGTCGTGAGTGCGTTATGAAATATCTACTTGTTGTTGTAGCGGCGTTAACCTTCGTGACTTCTCCCAGCTACGCGCAGCAGCGCGTCAGAGAGAGGCATGGTCCGGTTCCCGTGGTCAATCCCATTCCCGGCGATCCGTTTCTACACGCGGGCCCCTTGGTGGGACATGTGACCGACACAACCGCGTTCCTCTGGGCGAAAGCATCCAATAAAGCCAAGCTGGCATTCCGAGTTGGTGAAAAGCCCGACCTCTCTGACGCGAGGATTGTGCAAGGGCCTGAATTGACGTCCGAGACTTCGTTCACCGGGCAGGTGGAAGTTCCGAATCTTCGTCCTGCAACGCGGTACTACTATACGCCGCTGCTGAACGACGTCCCGGCGTTGGCGCGGCCCTATCCTTCGTTTGTGACAGCGCCCAAGGCAGGACAAGCCGAGCGTGTGCGAATTGCGTTTGGATCGTGCGTTGGCGCACGCGGCTACCTGGCGGCCGCAGCCTTTGGCGAGATGGCCGAGCGAAACAATTTCGATCTCCTCCTCATGTTGGGCGACAATCACTACGGCGATACGACCAATCCCGATTTGTTGCGAGACCACTACTTTATGCATCGCACCGTCGCCGGCTTTGAAAGGATAATTCGCCACCAACCGACTTACGCAATCTGGGACGACCACGATTACGGCCCCAACAACTCCGATGGAACGTCCAAGGGGAAAGAAGACAGCCTGCGAGTCTTCCGCCAGTGGTGGGCGAATCCGGCTTACGGCGAAGAGGGGAACCCTGGGTGCTATTACCACTTCACGCGCAACGGCGTCGACTTTTTCATGTTAGATGTGCGTTACTACCGCACTCCCAATCGGACGCCCGACGACGGCACGAAAACGATGCTCGGCGCGCGGCAACTGGCATGGCTTAAGGAGGGGCTAGCGAATTCAAAAGCGAAGTTCAAGATTGTCGCTTCTGGCAGCGAATGGCAAACCCGAACCCAACCCGACTGTTGGTCCTCCTTCGCGCGGGAGCGGCAAGAGATTTTCGACCATATTACGTCGAACCAGATTGAAGGCGTAATCCTCCTCTCGGGCGATCGTCACTTCACCGCCGGCTACCAGATCCAAGGCCGACACTTGGAGTTCACCAGCGGTCCCTTGGGAAGCGGCAACGCAACACTCCAAGAGAACCCCGAACGTTTCACTGGCGTCGATGAAGGCAAACTTTGGGCGATCTTAGAACTAGATCCCTCGGCTCAACCGCCGACCTTGCATTATGAGATCTGGCAGGCAGGGGGCGGACTTCTCGAACGCCGAGAGTTGAGCTACGACGAAGTCTGCGGCCGAGCCAAGATCGCTCCCTCGCCCACGCCGCTACTTCCCGCACGCATGGAGCCTAAACCGGGACGTTAACCGTGGCGTCTCCTTTTTTGAACAATCTGGGCGCCTGGGAATGCCGTTTACGCGGAGTGTTATAGCGATCATACCGCAGGCGCCGTTTCGTGGGTGGGCGACAGTACTTTCAGGTGCGCTTGTTTCATTGTTTTTGCCGGATACGATGGCATAGTTTCCTGGAGACAAGCACTGTCGAAGGGAAACCTCATGAAACTGGTGCGCATCGAATCGGTCGCAGAATTACGGCGCTTGGCCCACTCGTGGGACGACTTATGGGAGCGTTGCGAGGCGACGCTCCCCACGCTCCGTTGTGAGTTGCTCGCCCAGTGGGTTGAACACTTTGCCCCCGCCGCTCGATTCCTGGCCGTGGCGGTTGAAAGCGAAGATCGCCTGATCGCCGCCTTGCCTTTGGTTGGCGGACGGCGTCGCGTGGCGAACTTGCCGACCAACGCCTGGTCGATGGCGGGCGACCTATTGTTGGACCCCAACGCGCCCGCCGACTCGGCGCTGCATCTGCTATGCGAAGGATTAAAACGCTTGCCGTGGTTGATCATCCATGGCGAGGGAGCGCCACTCGATAGCCGCCGCTGGCGCTTGTTCTTCGAAACATTGCGCGAGCACGGCCACGCTACGGCGGCGCGCAAGCAATTTGATGTGGGCGTCATCGACCTGGGAGGCGACTGGAGCACGTATCAAGCGAGTTTGTCGGGTAACCATCGCCGGGCGTTGGGGAAATCGCTCCGCAAGCTGCAAGCCGACGGCCGTGTGGAATTGAAGGTCCACCGCCACTTATCGCCCGACGAAGCGGAGCGGCTCTTACGCATCGTTTGCGAAATTGAAGACAAGAGTTGGAAGGGAGAAGCAGGCACATCCATTCTGCGTACTCCCGGCATGCTGGATTACTACCGGCGCGAGGCGCAACAGTTAGCCGCCCTGGGCCATCTGGAGATTCTGCTTTTAGAGCACGAAGGCCGCCCCATTGCTGCCGAATACGGCTATGCCGCCAAGGGCGTCTCCCATTCGCACAAGATCGCCTACGATCCCGAGTTCAGCTACGCCGGTCCAGGACGCTTGTTGCGTTATTTGCAACTAGAGCGGTACTTTGACGAGGGACAATACCATCTGCTAGATACGCTGGGCATTCTCAGCGAAGCCAACGCCAAGTGGTCAACGCGCTCGTATTCGGTCAGCCGCGTGTTGATTAGCACCGGCGGACCAATCGGACAAGCTTTGGTGGGTGGGTACAAGACGATCTGGCCCCACGTGCGGAAGCTGCTGCGTCGGTCGCCACCGCCGCCGGCCGAAAAGCTCGGCGCCGCGGGATACTTGGACGCCGTGGCCAACGACGTGCGGAAGCCCACTACACGTTCCCGCCAGCCAGCCAACCCGTGCTGAATGCGGCTTGGAAGTTATAACCGCCGATGGGACCGTCCAAGTCCAGGATCTCGCCGGCAAAGTACAGATCGGGAACGAGCTTGCTTTGCATGGTGCGGGAATCAACCTCGTTCAGCGCAACGCCGCCCGCGGTGACTTCCGCCTTCTTGAACCCCAGGGCGCCGTCGAGCGGAATTGCAATGCCTTTCACCGCCTGCACCAGCGCAGCGCGTTCCGCGCGGGAGAAGTCCGCGCCGCGGCGGTCGAGCGGAATGCCCGCTTGCTCCATGAGCGCTTCGGCCAGCCGCCGGGGCGTCCACTGCGCAACCACATTCAAGATTTGCTTCTTGCCCGAAGATGCAATTTCCGATTGCAGTTGCGCGGTCAGGTCTTCCTGCGATCGCTCTGGCGCGAAGTCGCACACCAGCTCCAGTGTGGCCGGATGCGGATGCGCCGTTACTTCCCGGCTGACGTCCATCGCCACCGGCCCAGAGACGCCGAAGTGGGTAAAGAGGAACGAACCGCGGCGTTCCGCCAACGGCCGCAATTTCGGCGATTGCCCGCCACCAGGGCGAGTTCGTTCGCGCAAGAGAACGCGAACGTCGGGAATCGTCACGCCACGTAGTTGTTTGACCCAAAAAGCGCCGCTGGTAAGCGGCGTTAGCGCGGGGCGCGGCGGGATGATCGTATGTCCCAAACGACGGGCCCATGCGTATCCGTCGCCCGTTGTGCCGCAACCAGGATAGGATTGGCCGCCGGTCGTAAGGATCAGGCGGCGAGCCAATAGTTCGCGCCTTGATGTGCGCACCATAAACCCGTCTTGCACGCGTACAACGTCCAGCGTGGGCTCTTCCAGCGCCAATTCGGCGCCACTGCGTGCTAGTCGTCGTTTCAGCGCTTCCAAGACATCAACGGCGGTGTCACTAGCGGGGAAGACCTTGCCAGTAGGCTCTATCTTGGTGGGAACTCCTTCGGCTTCAAACAACGCGACCAGATCGCTAGGGCCCAGGGCCGCGAGCGCCGAGTGTAGAAACTTCCCTTGCGGCCCGAAAGCCTTGATGATGCCCCACTTGTCGGTCGCGTGCGTAAGATTGCAGCGTGTGCCGCCGGACATGAGAATCTTAACGCCCGGCTTGCGGTTCTTCTCGACAAGCAGCACTCGCCGGCCCCGTTCGCCGGCCCGCGCCGCCGCCAACAAGCCTGCCGCCCCGGCGCCAATGACAACAACATCCCACATGGTTGCTAGCTATCTGGCGATCGTTTCGGCCGCTTCGGCCGCTGCGTGAGGAGCGGCGTCCCACAAGCTTTCGCCATCACGAGTAGCAACGCGAACTTGCAAGCCAGCCAGATCTTCCAATTTGCTGTACCGCACAAGCAGGCCAACAGCGAACTCCAGGGCGTCTTCCCGCGGGGGACCGACGACCAGCGCCGACGGGCCGACGAAGTTTGCCGGAGTCAACAACGCCGTGGATGCGGCATTGGGCGCCTGATGCATGAACTCCAAGTGGGTATTGTCGGTTTCGCGCCGGCCGACCACGATCTTGATGTCGTCGTCGTAGCGAAAGTGACGGCCAAACTTCAACAATTCAAACTCCCATCGCCCCGCATCGGGCGAGTGCTCCAAGACGTCAAACACCTTCTTGGCAAACAAGACCTCGGTCAACGCACAGCCCGAGGACGGCGAAGGAACATGACGCAAACCGTACTTCTTGGCAAGCTCCAAGAGGGGCTTGCGGCTACGCCCGCTAATTCCGTAGAGCTTACTACGATCCACCCAACCTTCTTTCTCGGGAATGGTGGGAGGCAGAAGCAATGCGGAAAGTGGGCGCAATAGAAGGCCGTCCAAGTCCGAATGGTGCGCGATGACATCAAGATCGTTGCGCTTCTGGCTCATGGGACGTTGGCCAACCACCTCGCCACTTGCGACGAACTGGGCGCCAATTTCGTGCATGAACGCTTTGGCGCGCTGGAACATGTAGATGCGGCAATCGACGCAGGGGTTGGCGCCCTTTCCGCGTCCAAACTTTGGGTGCTTGATCACGTCCAGATAGTCGTCTTCTTGGGCGAGAACCGTTAACCGTACGCCCAAGTCGCGCGCCGTCTGTCCCGCCAGATCCTGGCAACAGGTGAAGATGGTCTTGAAGTTGACCGCCTCAACCTCCACGCCCTGCTCTTGCAGAATACGAACCGCCAACTGACTATCGAGACCGCCTGAAAGCAATACCACAGCGCGAACCGCCATGAACTTTATCTCCTTACAATTCCAGCCGCGTTAGTTCAAAGATGACTCGTCCTCGTCCAACGAAGCCGACTCGACCGGGGACCACGCTGAGCGAGAGGCCTCGGTTGGGGGAACGTCGTCGAACTCGGCGAGCGACAAGGCCGGCGCCGCCACTTCGCCCGCGTCAGATGGCGTCTCCTCAAGAGTATTGGATTCTTCGCCAGCCACAACGTGAGGCAAACTGTCCACGTCGGAGGGCGCGTTTTTGGGCGTTGGCGAGGCAACCACAGGAGACGCGGAATTCTTCGCCCGCAATTCCGAAAGCGCATTGCGGGCGGCGCGCTGTTCGGCTTCCTTCTTGTTGCGTCCCCATGCGGGCGGATAGAGCTCTCCCGCAATTAACGCCGCGACCTTGAAACTCTTACAATGGTCAGGGCCTTTCTCTTCAAGCATTTGGTAAGCGGGCGTAGCCCCCAGCACGCGCTGGGCGTATTGCTGCAAGAGCGACTTGTAGTTCCCTTCAATCTCACCCGCCACCGCCAGCTCAATCTCGGGGATGACATGGCGGTGGATAAATCGCTCGGCCTCAAGCGGCCCACCGTCTAATTCGATCGCTGCAATCAAGGACTCGAACACATCGGCCATAAGCGACGGGGGCGTTGTGGGGCAAGAGGCCATCCCTTTGCCCACAATGAGGAACTCGCCCAACCCCAACCGCTGGCTGATTTTCGCGCACGTCTGTCGGCTGACAACGGTCGATTTGATTTTCGTAAGGTCGCCTTCTAAATACTGCGGATACTTCAAAAACAAGTGCTTGCAAACCACCTTGCCGAGAATCGCGTCGCCAAGAAACTCCAATCGCTCGTTCGACGCCAGACGGTGAACGGCGCCCGAAGCGTGAGTTAACGCTTCGCGCAAGTGGTCCTTGTTTTGAAAGACGTACCCTAGGCGCTGCTCGCAGCGGGCTAGCGACTCGGCCAGGGCGTCGAGCGATTCAACGTCGTCCGAAAAATTCATGCCTACTCAACGTGATACGGGCTTAAGCGATGACTTGCGGAGACCCATCGCGGCGGGACACGGCCTACGGTCCTGCCGCGCGCAGCCCGCCGTTGAGGGTCGTTCACGCGTTTCGTGCCAAGCGATCAACGCGTTTACGGGGGCCAATCTCCACGACTTTTCCTCGTAGGCGCCCGCCGTGCCAGAGCCACAACCCATCGCCGCGGTCTCGTGTATTTATTCTACCGCCTCGCGGGTTTGTCGCAATCGAGTTATCGTCCCGCGCAACGCGTCGATTGCCGCAAAAGGAGGCCCAAGAAACGGCCGTGGGGAATCGTTTCGCGGCACTTGACCCTGCCTGCCGACCTCCTAACAATGCATTGCGAACAACCCTGTGTGATCGGCTGGGAAAGTCGGCAAGTGGTGGCCGAAGTTCGTTTGCCGAACACGTTGCCAAGTCTCATCACCCGTCTCAATTCCGACAGCCGCGGAATCCTCCTTTCCCACCGAGCTTCTTTATGTGTTTGTTGTCGCGCGTTGCTGTGGGAACCATTCAGCCGGAAGCCGACCGGCGTTGCGTGCTGGGGGCGCTCTACGGCATCCTGGGGCGACTGGAATTGGAAGTGCAGCCGTTCTTATCGCGGGCGTGCTTTGCGGCGTGCGCAGCGGGGGCGCGTCAGGCGCCGCGCCACTTGGATAGCTGGCTAATGACGCGTGAGGTCGCCGTTGAGCTGTTCCTCCATAGCGCCCGCGCGGCCGATCTGGCGCTGGTGGAGGGAGAGTTTCGACCACGCAGCGAACTGGATGTGCTCTATGGTCTGGGGGATGAAGACTCGCTAACGCTCCACGAGCACGGTGGAGCTTGTTTGGAAACGCTCTGCGCGTGGCTCGATTTGCCGGTGCTCGCGATTGTTGACGTCTCGAAGATCTCAGGCTGCAAGATGCCGGTGCGCCCGCACCGGATATCGGGGCTGCTCTTGGATCGCGTCGCCTCGGCCCGCGAGGCGAGTCGCTGGCGAACCTTGTTCGAATCGCTATGGGATGTGCCCGTTTTGGGCGCAATGGAAGACACGTCGGCAAGACGCGCCTTCGACTCCCTTTCCGCCGCGACCCCGTCAGAGGCGGTGCTTCGCTTGCTGACCGATCAGTTACTGGAAGACTTCGACATGCCGGGTTTTCTGCGCGTGGCGGAGCCACGGCCGTTGCTCGGTGTGGGGGCGCACGAAGCAGGCTTGTACGTTGGAGGGTGTCCGCACGAAGAGCTTGCGTCATGCGGGGGCCAAGCGCCGCTCAAGGTCGCCGTCGCCTACGACGAGGCGTTCCATTGTTACTTCCCTGACACCCTGGATCTGCTGGAAGCGCGCGGCGCGACGATTTGCGACTTCTCGCCGCTGCGCGATGAATCGCTGCCAGCCGACGTAGATGTGGTCTACTTGGGGTGCGGCTGTCCCGAACAGTATGCCGACCCCTTGGCCGAAAACCCTTGTATGAAGCAGGCGCTGCGCACCTATGTTGAGGCGGGAGGTCGCGTATACGCCGAGGGGGGCGGACTCGCCTACCTATGCCAGCAAATTGTGCTTCCTACGGGCCGTCGTCTTCCCATGGTCGGCGCTTTGCCCGCCATCGCGAAGCGGAGTCCCCATCCCCAACCGCCACAACCGGCCGAAGTCACCGCGCGCGACAACAATTGGCTCGCCAAGCGTGGTGATCGTTTGCGCGGCTATTTGAACTCCAACTGGCGCATCCACCCGGTAGGGCCGCTGCAGAGCTTGGCGAAAGAAGAAGCCTTCGCCACCAGTCTGGTCGGCTGCCGCCAAGTGATCGGCAGCCGGCTGCATCTGAATTTTGCAGCCCAACCGGCGTTTCTCCGCCGCTTCTTCCAACCCGCCCCGTTGATTAATCAGGCAAGCGGTCGGTAGGGAAACGTGAAGGACGGAACGAGGAAATCCCATTCATCCAGCAACGGGGCTGGCCCGTCTTGTCGACGCCAGGGGCCTTGGTTCCGTGGCGAGGCGCCTTTCGGGTGGTTACAATCGGACGTGGCCGAAATCGGCCCGATTGCGTCTGATTACTTTCTGAGGAACACATAGCCATGCCGTACCGATTTGCCGCGGTCCTGGGGATCGCGACTTTTCTCCTGGTTGCCCCTGGTGGAAACCTACTGGCCCAGAAGCCGAAGATCCGGTTTGAACGAATCCAACTCGACGAAACATTTCGTAGCGAAGGGGTCGCGGTAGGCGACTTCAATCGCGACGGCAAGCTGGACCTGGCGGCCGGCTTCGTCTGGTACGAGGCGCCCGACTGGAAGATGCACACCATTATCGAAAAGGCGCCGGAGTACGATCCCAAAGGCTACAGCAACGCGTTCTGCACCTTTGCCGAGGATCTCAACGGCGACGGTTGGACGGACATTCTCGTCGTCGATTTCCCCGGCACGCCCACCTGGTGGTTTGAGAACCCGCAAGGCAAACCCGGACCGTGGAAACGGCACACGCTTACGCCGGTCACCAATAATGAAAGCCCGCAGTACCGCGATTTGGACGGCGACGGCAAGCGAGAATTGGTGTTCGCCTTCTCACCCGATCCGCAACAGCCCGATGGTCCGGAACGCCGCATGGGCTACGCCACTCCGGCCGCAGATCCTTACCAGCCCTGGATTCTGCATGCGGTTTCCGAGAAGGCTGCTCCCGGCACGCAGAAGTACTCGCATGGCCTGGGCGTGGGCGACATCAACGGCGATGGCCGCAAAGACATTGTCTGCGCCGAAGGCTGGTGGGAAGCTCCAGAAACATCGTCGGATCAGCCTTGGAAGTTCCACCCCGCTCCGTTTGGAGGCAAGGCGGCCGATATTCATGTTTACGACTTTGACGGCGACGGCGATAACGATGTGCTCACCAGCAGCCCGCACGCCTTCGGCATCTGGTGGCATGAACAACTGGGCGATGGGCAATGGAAGACACACACCATTGACGAATCGTTCTCGCAAACCCATTCCGTCTGTATGGCCGATATCAACGGCGACGGCCTGTTGGATTTCGTAACCGGCAAACGGTGGTGGGCGCACGCGTCGGGAGATCCGGGCGGCGACCAACCGGCTGTGCTCCACTGGTTCGAATTGACCCGCAAAGACGGCCGACCGGTATGGATTAGCCATCAAATCGACCACAATAGCGGTGTTGGCACGCAGTTTGAGCTGGCCGACATCGACGGCGACCAACTGCTGGACATTGCCATTTCCAACAAGCGGGGCGTGTTTATCTTCCGGCAAGTCCGCGAATAGCCTCCTGCACCGCTCTGGCGTTCAGAACTTCGTAGCGGCGCACTCTCGCCGCTACGATTCTTTTCTCGGGCGCAATTCTGGGCGGGCCAGCGGTCCAGGAACGCCAAAGCACACACGGCGCCGTTTGTAGGGAAGCGGCAATTCTCGTCGAACTCCCGCAATCGCTCGGTTTCCCGGACTTGGGGAACCGATCTCCAGGTATAATTCCGTCAAGGGAGTTCCCTAAATTGATTCTCGGTGAGGAACCCGTTGTATGAAGTCGGAAAAAGGGCAGGAGCGCAGGTCCGGAGAGAAACGCTCCGAAGGGGGGCAAAATATCCTCTGGTATCTCATTGGGGCTGCGGCGGTGGTGATGTTCGCCGTGGTCTGGATCACCATTAACGCCGCCGACCGCATTACTTATCCCGACTTGCTGACTCTGATCGAGAAGGGTGAGGTTGAAACCAAGATCCGTACCCATACCGTTCAATACAGCAACATTCGCGATGTCAAGGTCCAGCCCAACTCGGTAACTGGGAAGGTGGACCGCCACATTCTGAACTTTAAGGAGTCGGGCAATCGAACCGAGCGCGGCGTGACCTTCCGGACGAATCTGAACGACTCGCCCGAGGCCAACCAGAGACTGGAAGACCTGCTGCTTGCCAAGAAGGACGAAATCAATTGGGACTACGAAGAGCCCAATTTCTGGAAATCGAACTTGCCGATCCTGCTGGTTACGGCGCTGTTCGTCGTCTTGTTTATTGTAATGATGCGGCGGCTCAATGGAGCTGGGTCGCCCATGTCGTTTGGCCGCAGCCGAGGCCGCCTCTACCTCCAAGAGGACATTGGCGTCACCTTTGACGACGCCGCCGGAATTGACGAAGCGGTAGAGGAAGTGAAAGAGATTGTCGACTTCCTCCGGGCGCCCGAAAAGTATCAAAGCCTTGGCGGCCGCATCCCCAAGGGGGTGCTGTTGGTGGGTCCGCCGGGCACCGGGAAGACGCTTCTGGCCCGCGCCATTGCAGGCGAAGCGGGGGTTCCCTTTTTCAGTCTGTCGGGCTCCGATTTTGTGGAAATGTTCGTCGGCGTAGGCGCGGCGCGTGTGCGCGATTTGTTCCAGCAAGCCGAAGCCAAGTCGCCTTGCATTATCTTCATCGACGAGTTGGACGCGTTGGGCAAGAGCCGCGGCAACAGCATTGTCGGCGGCCATGACGAACGAGAACAAACGCTCAACGCGTTGCTGGTCGAAATGGACGGCTTCGACTCCAATTCGGGGATTATCATTGTGGGCGCCACTAACCGCCCCGAAACGCTCGACCCGGCGTTGTTGCGAGCCGGCCGCTTTGACCGGCAAGTGCTGGTTGATCGTCCCGACGTACGAGGACGCGAGGACATTCTCAAGGTGCACGTCAAAGACGTGAAGCTGGATCCGCACGTGGACTTGCATGCGGTGGCTTCGATCACGTCGGGTTTTGTGGGCGCCGACCTGGCGAACCTGGTGAACGAGGCGACGTTGCTGGCGGCCCGCAAAGGAAAAACCTCGGTTGGCATTGAAGAGTTCAACGAAGGCGTGGAGCGCGTCACCGCGGGCTTGGAAAAGAAGCAGCGAGTGATGAACGAAGAAGAAAAGCAACGTGTCGCCTATCACGAAAGCGGCCACGCCCTGGTCGCTTACTGCCTGCCGAACACCGACCCGGTGCATAAGGTGTCGATTATCCCGCGCGGCTTTGCGGCGTTGGGCTACACCATGCAGCGGCCCGAAGGCGACCGCTATTTGATGACCAAGACCGAGCTTGAAAGCCGTATTCAGGTGTTGTTGGGCGGCACGATTGCCGAAGAGATCATCTTCCAGGATATTTCGACCGGCGCCCAAAACGACCTGGAGCGAGCTACCGAAATTGCCCGCAGCATGGTCATGGATTACGGCATGAGCAGGCTGGGGCGAATTAATTTCCGTGAATCAGCCAGTTCACCGTTCTTAGCGACCGGCAAAGGCGACGAACGCATTCGCACCCATAGCGAACAAACAGCCCGAGAAATCGACGAAGAAATCCGCCGCATTCTCAACGAGGCCTTGGAGCGCGTGCGGCACATCTTGGAGCACCGCCGCGACGCCTTGGTGGCGCTTGCCGAACGGCTCATCGAAGTCGAATCCATCGACGCCGACGAACTGAAACGCATTATCGAAGAATCCTCGCCTGGGCCGCGTGTGGTTCCTGGAACGGTCGAAAAGGTGGCCCGCCCCATCGAAATCGATATGTCCGACGACACCCGCATGGAACGGCGCGGATAGGCGGCGCCAAAGGGATTACACGATCGCACGGCGGCGCTTGTCGCCGTTGCGATCTAGCCAGCCCTGGAGAATTTCGCCGCAGCGGTGCATCGCCCGTGAAGCGCGCTCTTACGTGCGAGCGTACTCGGCGGCTTCATCGATAGCTAACGGCTGGCCTGTCGCAAGCTGCATGACCGCTTCTTCGCTAAGGGCATGTCGGGGGAGTTCGCCCGTGATGCGCCCCTCGTGCATCACCAGAACGCGATCCGACATGCCGAGAATCTCTTCCATTTCGCTGGAGACGAACAGGATCGCCACGCCCTGGGCCGCCAGTTCCTCCATGATGGCGTAGATTTCTCGCTTGGCGCCGATGTCAACGCCGCGGGTCGGTTCATCCAGCAGCAGCACGCGGGGCCGAATATTCAGCCATTTTCCCAGCACCACCTTTTGCTGGTTCCCACCCGAGAGAAACTGAACCACCTGTTCCTGGCTTGGCGTCTTGATGTTCAGTTTCTCAATCATGGTGGCGGCGGCGGCGCGTTCTTTGGCGAAGCTGCGAAAACCCAACTTTTGATCGCGTTTGAGGCTCGCTAGGCTGATATTCGGACGTACCGCCATTTCCAGAATTAGGCCTTGCTCCTTGCGATCTTCGGGGGCCAGGCCCAAGCCGGCCCGAATTGCATCGCGCGGGCTGTTAAACACCACGGGTTGGCCAGCGACGCGAATTTCGCCCCCCACCGCCCGATCAATTCCAAACAGCACGCGCAGCAATTCGGAGCGTCCCGCCCCGACCAGCCCCGCCATACCGACGATCTCGCCGGCCCGAATTGCAAAGTTGATGGGATATTGGCTGCGCCCGGGAACGCGCAGATTAACCGCTTCCAACATCACCTGGCCGGGCGTATGCGACTTGCGCACGTAAAACTGCGACAGGTCGCGCCCGACCATGAGCCGCACCATGCGGTCGTGGCTAATCTCCTCGCGGGCGAGTTCGCCGGCGTTTTGCCCGTCGCGCAGTACGGTCACACGGTCACAAACTTCTTTCACTTCGCCCAAGCGGTGTGAGATATAGACAATGCTCACCCCCTTGGATTTGAGATCATGGATCACTTCAAACAGCCGCGCCGACTCGCCGGAAGATAGGCTGGAAGTCGGCTCATCCATGATCAGCACGCGGGCGTTAGCCGAGAGCGCTTTAGCAATCTCGACCAACTGCTGCTGGCCAATGGGCAACGATCCGACCAAAGTGCGCGGCGAGAGGTTAAGCCCTACACGCCGCAACACCTCGCGGGCGTCGCGATAGATGGCCGAGAAGTTGATCAAGCCAAAGCGCCGCGGCTCCCGGCCCAGGTAGAGGTTCGCCGCAATATCAAGATTGCCCGCCAGATTCAACTCTTGGTGAATCAGGGCAATTCCTAGCTCCGTAGCGCGGCGAACCGAAGGAATCGATACCGGCTGGCCGTCGATGAAGATCTCTCCCTCGTCGGGCGTCTGCACGCCGGCAAGGATCTTCATCAACGTGCTCTTACCCGCTCCGTTCTCACCGATGACCGCCAGGGCTTCGCCTCGCTCCAAATGCAGGCTGACTCCCTGCAGCGCTTTCACACCTGGAAAACGCTTGGAGATTTGACGAACTTCCAGTAAAGGCGGCATAACGGCAAGCAAGCAAACAAAAGGAAAAAGCCCCACCCGTCCATGGGAGTCTGGGAGCCGCCAAGCGGTTCCTTCGGCGGCTCCCTAACCTTTGGCAAGACACGGAGCCATGCGGTTTAGGTCTCGCTGCTGGCAAGCTCCTCGGGCATGGGAGCGTCCATCAGTTCATCAATGACGCCTTGGCTTCGTTCCTGAGCATTGAGCACTTCCATCTTGCCAACAAAGATCATGACCTTGCCGCCCTCGGGACAGGCTTCTTTAACCAACTTGCCGGCGGCGCGCCCAGCCAAATAGTTGCTTGTGCCAAGGTAGAACAGGCGATTGGTGTTCGGCGCATCGGAATCTTGGCAGATGACATGCATCGATTCGCAAGCCTGGTTGATAATATCGCCTTGGTTCGCGGGATCGATGGGGCTGATGGCCAGGCCTTGGCATCGCGATGCGATCAACTCCTCGATATAGCGTTTTTGTTCTTCGACCTGGCCGTTTGGCGGCATCAGCACCTGGCAGTTCGCATTGAACGCTGGCGCAGCCAATTGGCAGCCTTTTTCGGCCAAGGTCCAGAAAGGATCGACCGAGTTGGTAATGAAGGCAACGCTTACCGGCTGCGTGGTGTCGTACTCGGCGTCATGCTGCGGCGGTTCGCCGTTGCCCGCCAGCATGGCTTCAACCTTTTGGCGGAACTCGACCACATTATCTTGCTTGATGACCGTGTGGGGGATGTAGATCTCGCCGCTCTCGGGCGTTGGAGCTTTCTGTCCGCGAGCCAGCGCCGCAAGGTACTCCACCGACTTGTAACCAAACAGGAACGGCTGTTGCACCACGGTGCCGTAGATTTCTCCGTCGGCGATGGCTTGGAGCGTATCGCGATGCTCGTCAAAACCGACAATCTGAACCTGGCCTTCCTTGCCGGCGCCTTTGATCGCCGAAAGGATCGCCGGCGGATTGTAAGCCCATAAGCCGACCATGCACTTGATGTCGGGATGGTTCGCCAACGTATCTTCGGCGTTGCCCTTGGCCCGCGTGTGATCCTTATTATCGGTCAAGATGCCAAGAATCGTGTATTTGCCCGCCTGGATCGGCCACTTGGCGCTCCGCACATCGATCGCCGCGTCGGCGGTTTGTTGCGCCGCAGGGTCGTCGCTCGACGAGGCGGAATCGCCTCCGCGCCGCGATTGGCACCCCGCCGCAACAATCGGCACAAGCAACAGGACCAGCAGAAAACGTTGAAAGGTTACGCGCATATAACGCTCCCAGACGCAAAGGGATGATGAGTCGGCGAGGCGGAACCAAGGAGGTGAAGCTGAAGGCGTCGCCCCGGACCGCCCCACGTAGAACCGTGACGGCGGCTTCGCCGCCAGCAGGACGGCCGTCGTAATTCCTTGCCTCACTATGAGTTACACCGGGCGATTCTAGTCCCTAGCGGTCCAGCAAACAAGTAGCGCCGCAGCGGCATTTGACCCTCGTGGGGATGCGACCTAAGGTTGCTCAGATGTTCTGTCTATTCCTTCGTGACCTGATGTAGCCGGTAATGGCAATGCGCGGTTCTTTTGGCGATCACCTGTTTTCGCGACTTGTGGGAAAATCACAGGATCCTGGGCCAGCCGAGACAACCGCACTCCATCCACCGCCGGCCCCGGATCCCGTGGACAATTTCGAAGAACCCTCGCGGCCAGAGTCGAGCGACGTCGAACCTCGCGACGAAAAGCTCGATCGTTTGCTTGAACGCATTCATCATTTGACCCGTAACGCCAGCGCCGTAGCCCCCGCGCCCGAACCCGAGCACATTCCCGCAGTGCCCGAAGTGGCGCCACCTCCACCCAAGCGCGAAGAACCCAAAGACACGTTTATTCCGCTGGAGCC
The DNA here is from genome assembly GCA_964458385.1 of uncultured Pirellulaceae bacterium. Classification (GTDB taxonomy): domain Bacteria; phylum Planctomycetota; class Planctomycetia; order Pirellulales; family Pirellulaceae; genus JAHWKS01. Next base: position 6,303 of record CAYWIS010000059.1, on the reverse strand, counting down.
GACCTCACTGCAAGCGGCAGGTCTGACCGACGCCGAGGTAGAGGCGCTAACGCTCAAGTATCTGCTCACGCGCGGCGACCAAACCGGTCGCCAGATTGCCGACCAACTCAAACTGCCGTTCGTTCTGGTGGAAGAAGTTTTACGGCAGATGAAGTTCGACCAGTTGGTGGTGTATCGCGGGGCGGCCACCATGGGCGACTACCTCTACCAACTGACCGATCTCGGGCGCGAGCGTGCGCGTCGCTATGCGGCGCACTGCACCTACTTTGGCGCGGCGCCGGTATCGCTGTCCGATTACATTGCCAGCGTCAAGGCGCAGTCGCTGGAGAACCAGCACCCCACGCCGGAAGATTTGCGGAACGCCTTTTCCGACTTGCTCATCACGCCCGAAATGCTTGCGCGGTTGGGACCGGCGATTAACTCAAGCCGTGGTATGTTCCTCTACGGCGCCCCCGGCAACGGCAAGACGAGCATCGCCGAACGTGTGACAAAGGCGTTTGGGGAATACATCTGGATTCCTCGGGCATTGGGGATCGACGGCGAAATCATGCGGTTATTCGACCCCATGAACCATGAAGAGGTTCCGCTGGAAAAGAACGAGGGCCTGCTCGATCAGTCACAGATCGACAAGCGTTGGGTCCGCATTCGTCGTCCCACGATTGTGGTGGGCGGTGAATTGACCATGGAAAACCTGGAAGTGGCCCTGAACTCGTCCACCGGGGTGAGCGAAGCGCCCGTGCAGCTTAAGAGTAACTGCGGCACGTTGGTGATCGACGACTTTGGCCGGCAACGGATGAGCACCGACGAGTTGCTCAATCGCTGGATTGTGCCCCTGGAAAAACGCTATGACTATCTTAACATGGCGAACGGCAAGAAGATCCAGGTGCCGTTTGATCAGCTTATCATTTTTTCTACCAACCTCGAACCGCGCGATTTGTGCGACGACGCCTTCTTGCGTCGAATTCCTTACAAGATCGAAGTCACCGATCCGACGGAGGACGAGTTCCGCGAACTGTTCCGCATGATGTGCCCCAAGTTGGGATTCGAATATCACGAGGGCGTCATCGAGTACGTCATCCAAAAGCACTATCGTCAGGCGAACCGCCCCTTCCGTTGCTGCCAACCGCGCGACCTGCTGCTTCAAGTGCGCCATCATTGCCTATATGAGCGCAAAGAGCTCAAGCTTACGACCGAGGCGTTCGACTTTGCGGTGGCGAATTACTTCGCCATCATGTAACTCCGTCGCCTGCGACGGGCCTCCGGTATTACCGACCGTTCTCAAACGTACGCGGAGGAAGGCGAGAAATCTTCCACCGCTATCGGCCCCCGCGCGGCGCTGACTCGCTGAGTAGAGGAAGCTGCGCTTGCCCAGGCAGTTAGTGGAAATGAGTTTTGGCCCGGCATTTGCTGTTAGGAGAAGCGCCCGCGACCGAATTTCTCTGCGGGACTCAACGTAAGGCCGGGACTCATGGAAGCAGGCAAACCTCAATCGGAACTCAAGCGCGCGCTGTTCCTGGGCAATTTAGGGGCGCGCAAGGTCGCGCAAAGGCTCGACTACGCCTTCGAGCAGCTTAAAAGCTATGGGTTTGAGCTGATCCCCAAACGCATTCGGAAGCGAGATGACCTGACGCGGCTTATTCTCGAACACCACAAGAGCGTCGATCTGGTGGTAATTGGCGGCGGCGACGGAACCTTAAACGGCGCCGTTCAGGGACTGGTCGAAACGGGTTTGCCACTGGGGATCCTGCCGCTGGGCACTGCGAATGACCTCGCGCATACCTTGGGGATTGGAGCAGACTTAGACCATGCCTGCCGAGTCATTGCCGACGGCAATAGGCGCCAAATCGATGTCGGATGCGTCAACGGCAAGTACTATTTTAATGTGGCCGGAATGGGCATGAGCGTGGAGATCACCTCGCAACTGACGCGCGATGTGAAGAAGCGTTGGGGCGCCTTGGCGTATCTGATTACCGCGAGCCGCGTGCTACGCAACTTGCGTCCTTTTCACGCCGAGATACGCACCGACAACGAAGTCTACACAACCCGGTGCGTGCAAATCACCGTGGGTAACGGCCGGTTCTATGGCGGGTTTCTGAGCGTGGCGGAAGATGCGGCGATTGACGATCAGTGGCTCGATCTATTCTGCCTGGAAGTCAATCACTGGTGGCAACTCCCCCCTCTGCTGTGGGCATTAAAGTCGGGGCGACTGAAGAATCGCGCCTACGTGCGTACATTTCGCGGTCGAGAATTTGAGATCATCACCCGTCGCCGTCGCGCCGTGAACGCCGATGGCGAAATCTTGACCTACACGCCTGCCCATTTCCGCGTGGTTCCGCGCGCCGTGACCGTGTTTACGCCTCCCGCCCGTGAGGCGCCGGGCTTAACCTCGTCGGTCAAGCGTGAACCGCAACCAGCAAGCGCGCTCCGTTAACGCCCGCGCTGCGGTGGTCAATTTTCCCTTACGGCCGAATTACGCCGCGGGGCGCCGCTGCGCTGGGAATGCGCCGGGCAATTGATCTTGGTGTAGCCGCGCTTCCCTTGGGAAACGCCTGGCGAAAATTCTATCTTTAGGCCCCTGAGCGGCACGTTGCCACGCCTAGTCAACCAATCGCTTTTGCGGCACAATACCCGTCGACGAGTCACGGGGTATTCCTCTCACACAACGGACGCCAAAGATGATGTCAGGCAGCATTATCGATTCCATTCACGCCCGCCAGATTTTTGATAGCCGCGGCAATCCTACCGTCGAAGTCGAAGTGACCTTGATGGACGGAGCCCAAGGGCGAGCGGCGGTGCCCAGCGGAGCCAGCACCGGCGTTCACGAGGCTTGGGAACTGCGCGACGAAGACAAGAGCATGTTCCTGGGCAAAGGCGTGACGAAAGCGGTCGAGAACGTCAATACGACCATTTCTGACGCTCTCCAAGGTTACGACGCTCTGGATCAATTAACGATCGACCAGGTGCTGATCGATCTGGATGGCACGCCCAATAAGAAGAAGCTTGGCGCTAACGCGATTTTGGGCGTCTCGATGGCGGTGGCCAAGGCCGCGGCCGTGTCCACCAACCAGCCGCTGTACCGTTACTTGGGAGGGGTCGGCGCTCGGGTGCTTCCCGCGCCGATGATGAATATCATCAACGGCGGACAGCACGCCGACAATTCGCTCGACGTGCAAGAGTTCATGATTATGCCGCTGGGATTCGAGCGGTTCAGCGACGCTCTCCGCTGTGGCGTGGAGATTTTCCACCATCTAAAGAAAGTGCTTAAGGGCAAAGGCCTCAACACGGCCGTGGGCGACGAAGGCGGTTTCGCTCCCAACTTGGCCAGCGACCGCGATGCGCTGGACTTGATCATGGAAGCGATCCAACAGGCCGGCTACAAGCCTCGCGACCAAGTGCAGATTGCGCTCGACGTGGCGGCCACCGAACTGTACGACGCCGAAAAAGGCATTTACACCATCGGCGGTAAACAACTCGATTCGGCGGGAATGGTCGAACTGCTAGCCGACTGGGCCGAGAACTATCCTATTTGCTCAATTGAGGACGGCTGCAGCGAGGACGACTGGGACGGCTGGAAGCTACTGACCACACGCCTGGGCGACCGTGTCCAACTGGTCGGCGACGACTTATTCGTAACCAATACCGAGCGTTTGCAGCGCGGAATTGATCAAGGGGTGGCCAACAGCATCTTGATCAAGGTCAACCAAATCGGCACCGTATCAGAAACGATCGCCGCCATTCAATTGGCGCACCGCAACGGCTACACCAGCATCTCGAGCCATCGCAGCGGTGAGACCGAAGACGCCACCATTGCCGATCTGGCCGTCGCACTTTCGACGGGACAAATCAAAACCGGGTCGGCTTCGCGCAGCGACCGCATGGCCAAGTACAACCAGCTTTTGCGGATCGAAGAGGAATTGGGCGCCGGCGCGCAGTACGGCGGACCGATGTTCCCGAAGAAGCGCTAAGCCGCTCCCAAGAATCGCGTTGAGCAATAAGAACGTACACCGCCGAGACCGCAACCGCATGGTGAAAATCTCGGCGGTGTTTCTTATCCGCAGGGGCGCATCTTGGTGGGGCGTCCCTCGCTTGCCGCCGTGCGTTTGTTGGCACGGCAATCGCGATTTCAATGACTTGAGGGAAACCGCCGGGCTAGGCCCCTGGCGCGCAGCGCCGTGCGAGCGCCAAGCAGTAAGCCTGGAATGTTAACGGCCAACCGGCTCGGCAAGAACCTTGTTGGACGGTTGGGCGGCTGTCTTGGGAATGGCTAATCCCACCTCCAACGCCAGTGGTCCCCAGGCGGTATGCAAGGTCATGCAGACCGGATGCACATGGGAGGGAAAACGCACGGTATGCGGTGTTCCCACCACCATGCTGGGCGTGCTCAGCGACATCTCCCATTGAGGCAATTCGGCCTTGGCGCCGCCGGCAATCATGTTGGTCAACTCGCCAACGGCGTCGATCACATCGGCGTCAATTTCATGGGTTTCGGTCAGCAGCATCGTAGCCGCCGCTTTTAGCGCCAGACTCTGAGAAAAGCTGACAACGACCGTGCCTGTCGCCTTACCCGTCATCCCGATAACCGCCGTCACATCGTACAGCGGCGCCCGCTCGGCATGGGACCAGAGTTTCCCCAGACTGACTTCGCACTGAAGCATCGTCTGGAAGGTGCGTGCAAGCGAGCGGATAAACGGGTGAATATGCTCGGCGCTCATGAAGGCTGCCCCCCTCGAACGTAGGTCTATTCAACATTAGGGCGCAGACTTCAACGGGCAAACGTTTTTTCTGCGGGCTCGCCTAACTCGCAAAATCCCCATTGCCCGAAATTTTCGTCAATTCCGATTCGAACGAAGGTTGGACGCGTCCCCGTGCGGGCTTCCAGCTCGTCAAGCAGTCGAAGTCCCAAATAACGGGCTACCAACTCTGCCGTTGTGTTCGCCACAGGGAGCAGTACGCAGTCTCCCCGCGGAAAGACCCAGCGGCGATCCTCAAACACGGCGGTGACCTCACGGTCGTCCGCCGTGACACGAATGGCTGGATGCTGGGTGGGCAGCATCACGCGGTGGTCGAGTTCATCAACAAGGTTGCGCAGCGTGTCGCGTAAGGCGATGAAGTCGATCACGTAGGAGTTCTCATCGAGCGGACCGTGCACCTCGCACGATACGCGGTAATTGTGGCCGTGCAGCCGTTCGCACACGTTCCCGTTGAAGGTGATGAAGTGCGCCGCGCTAAAAACGAGGTACTCCTTCTCAAGACGAACAAAATAACGCTCCGCCATGGCTCCGTTCTTCTCCTGTGGGTTCCAAGGCCAAGTCACCACCGGTACGGCGGCTCAAGGTCCCCTTCGCGCAAGCCCACGAACAACCCCGCCGCAATCAAATCGGCGGTCGTCCCCGGATTGCGGCGATGTCCATCGGCCCGCAACCATAGATCCAAGTCCGACAACGCCAAGTAATAGTCTTGATCGCCTGGCTGCCCCGCGTCCAACACGCGGCCCGCTCGGGCGGCTGCTTCGCGAGCGACCGCCTCGCCGCATTTGCGGGCGATCAAGCTGTCCGGAAACTCGCACATCGTTTTCACGTGGGCATAGACGATGCTTTCGATGAGCGACCAACCCGCCGCCTGCCCCGCTACTAAGACGGGTGCAACAAAATCCAACACCTGCGCGAAGTTCTCCGAATATTGCCGGGCGACCAGGTCACGATCGGCCGCTAACCGCATTGCTGCTTGTAAGTCGGGCGGCGGTGGGCCGGCAATGTCCATTTGGGGAACTTCTCCCATTCCCCCCGGTTCCGCAAGGCGAATCGCTTGATAAACCTGCCGGGCGTCATCCACGGTCAGGCGCTTGAGCACCTGAGCGATTCCGGTGCGTAAAGGCACGTCGGGGGGCGTCGCCGCCAGCGGCGCCATCAAAAGCACCATTCCCAAGTTCGTGTTCGTCTGAACCACACGACGCGTCGCTTGAATTGCGGCTAACACCGTCGCGCCAACGCCCTGTTGGGCTGCACGGTCCATTATGGGAGCAATCGCCACAGCGCTGGCCGCAAAGTCATAGAAGGTCACATCTTCAAAATCGGCGCCGCGATGCACGTTCCCCGGTTTGGGCGCCGCCGCCTCGAGCAAACACGCCAGCGAAGCACACTGGCCAATTGTCAGCACACGCTGCCGTTGCTCCTTATGTGGGGCAAGTTCGGAAGTTTCCCCCTGTAAGTCTCGGCTCATTACGAACGTCCCGAGGGTTGCCCTACCTGGAGAAATTGATCCAAGAGCGGTGTGATGCGTTCATGGGCGTCTTCGACGACATAA
>CAYWIS010000058.1:0-28917 GCA_964458385.1 uncultured Pirellulaceae bacterium | reverse complement strand
TAGCCTTTATGCGGCGACGAAAAAGGCCAACGAGTTAATGGCTCACACCTATAGCCATCTCTACGGGTTACCCACAACCGGGTTGCGTTTCTTCACGGTGTATGGTCCTTGGGGGCGCCCCGATATGGCAATGTTTCTCTTTACGCGGGCGATTCTTGAAGATCGGCCGATTGATGTTTTCAATCACGGCCAAATGCAGCGCGACTTCACCTACATTGATGACATTGTCGAGGGGGTTGTGCGGGTGGCTGACCGAATCCCTCAGCCCAATTCTGACTGGTCGGGCGACCAACCAGATCCAGGCTCCAGCAGAGCGCCTTTCAAGATTTACAATATCGGGAATAACCAGCCGGTTAAACTGATGGACATGATCGAAACCATCGAGAAGGCATTGGGGAAACGTGCCAAGAAGAACATGCTGCCCATGCAGCCCGGCGATGTGCCCGCTACTTTTGCAGACGTCGATGACCTGATGCGCGACGTGGACTTTCGTCCGAACACTCCTATTGATGTTGGCGTTTCGAATTTTGTTGAATGGTATCGCTCCTATTACGGGGTTTAGGTTCGTTCAAGCCGGCAGGGTGATTGGCGGCGCATGGACCAAGGCGTGTTCGGACGGTCACGCTCATCGTGCGACCGCGTGGGTGACGGTGCAACTCTTCGGCGCACTGTTAACGAAACGTGCCTGCCGGACGGAGAGAACATTTCCGATCTCTTGGCCTTTGCATTCCCGGGCCGGTGATGCGTACTGCCTTCAAGTGTTTTTACGGATCGGTTTGCTCAAGTTAACTTTTCGCCGATGGACAGGCTGTTTCCCTGCAAGTTGCTAGAGCCAGTAAAGTCGCTAGGGGGCAACAACGCATTCGTGTCCTTGGCGACGCAAACAACCGCTCGTACACGCTATGGGGCCCGCGTCTTAGAAACGCTTGGAGAGCACCCGTAACCTAGCCGCTCATGAACCACTCAGAGTCACTCCAGGCTTTGCGTAACTTTGCTGCGTCATCCTCGTCTTTGAGCGAGGAGTGATTCCGCGGCGAAGACCCGGCATGGGACGCCACGGCAGGAGTATTAATCGAGGCTGGGGAGCAAGCTCCGCCAGCCTCGATTTACTCTTTCGCTACGCTAGCTCAATGACGCAGGGGAGCCGGTAACGACTTTCGTGTCCGCCAGTACTCGGCGTCACCCCGGTTAGGCTAAGCACAAATCAAAAGATCCCGATTGTAACGTCCACCCAATCAAGGTCGTAGCCCCAACTGTCCCACTTCTTGTTGGTAAAGCTCAATCCATTTGATAGGCCAACCCACCAGACGTCTGTATGTTCTGCACGGCCAACGATGTCTGCGATTCCATCACGGTTGAAGTCGCCTACCATAACGTTCAGCCATGTGGTCGAAGTTGACCAAGTCGCCCAAAGTTCATTGACGAACTTGCTCCCGGTGCTGCGCGCCACCCACCATTTCCCGTTGGCGCGGCCCGCAATATCCGCACGGCCGTCGCCGTTAAAGTCGCCGGTTACAACATCCTCCCAGGTAGCGGTGGGGGACCAGCGTGCCGCCAAGTGATTAATAAAACGGCCGCCGTCGGAGATTGCTATCCACCAACTGCCGTTGCCGCGGCCGGCAATATCGGTTTTCCCATCGCCATTAAAGTCTCCCGTGACCACATCTTGCCAGTCGGATGACGGCGACCACCTTCCCGAGACGTCGCCGTGAATGTCAAAGGCCGTACCGTCGGCGTTCGTCTGGGAGACGTACCAGTATCCGGCGTTGGCGTCACGACCGATGATATCCGACGGAATCGATGCGGCGCGGTCTTCCCGTGGTTGAAACTCGACGGCCCCAATATCCGGCAGGGCCGTCAGATCGTTGTTTCCATCAACCGATCGCGGCCGATTCCTGGCATCGGTTTCCACGAGGAAAAGTGGGTGGTCAAACACACTTGGAGTTCCTTTATCGATTACCGATGCGAAGGCGTCAATGGAGGTGCGCACGAGACGAACCTTCGTCGGCCAGGGACCGGCTGTTAAAGGCGTCATATCATACAAGTCATTGTTGCCTACGCGCCATGCGGTAGAAGTATTCGTGAAGTTAAAAGTTGCGGAAGCGCCCGCCTCTGCTACAGCTAGACCGTAGTGCAGCAGATTATGGGAGCCGGTAGCCGTTCCACCGTAAAGCACGACGATGCTTTCAATGCCCGTGTTAATGATTTCCAAACTTCCACTGTATTGATAAATTGGGCTTCCCTCGGATGTTGCCTTGTTATCGGCCATAGAGACATGCAATAAGGTAATGGCGCCATCATAGTTAAAAATGCCGCCGTATCCCCTACCTTCCCCAGAGCGCAAGTCAGGCTTTCCTCCGAAACGACCGGCCACGAGGTTATGGGAGATCGTGGTGTTGACGGCAACGACAGTTCCCCGGTCGTTGAAGATCGCTCCGCCCATTCCAGCTCCACCACCGCCGGCGCCGGTAGCGTGCCCCCCTTGGGAAAAACCTCCTTGAAGCGTGAGGTTTTTAAGGGTGAGGTTGCCGGTTTCGTGAACAAAAAAGGTTCGAAATGCTTCGGCCACGTCCCGGAGCAGAACCTGACCCCGCTCAGGCTCCCCTTCGATGGTCACCTCGGTCGTGATGCCAAACGCACTGCCGCCGAGTGTGTAGTCTCCCTTCGACTGCAACCGGATCGTTCGTCCGGCCAAATGGGGAGCGAAGCGAATAACATCGGCGCCATTGCCTGCGGTAGAGCCATCCACCGAGGTGTCTGTCTCGGCCGCGAGAAGAGCTTCCCGGAGAGTAACCAGCCCGTCTTCGTAGAGATTGTCCTCGGCGCTGGTCACCGTAATGGTTGCGAGCAGGCTTCGTGTTTCCAGCGTCTCCACGCGTGGGATGAGCCGCCTACTGGAAGACGAGAAACGCTTTCGACAAGAACGCTGGCGGGTTTTCCGTGAAGAGAGTCGAGAAGTCCAACGACGAAGAAGCGAGACGAAGAAGCGAACTGTTAAGCATGGCACTTGACCTTTCAAAACTCATAACTCCGGCCGATCAATTGTTAAGAGGGCTCATGATCATGACCGGAAACGACGTTTCTCTTTGCCTTCTTCCTTAACGCCCCAAGACCGTTTTGCGTGCGAGGCGGAGAACGTAACTTAAAGTGCCGTAACGACTTGGTTCTGGGGACCAAATTTGGGGAGCCAGGACCTGAAGTGTGCCGGCTGATAGAACTGATCCGCGGGGTAAGTCGTCACGACACCTATTGCAGAGCGTTCCTCGCGAATACGTTCGAATGGGAAAAGTGAATAATGCTAAAGAAGGAAATAGGGCGCTTTCGTTATGGTAATTGATTGTGTTTTGCCTCTGTCCTCTAGTCAACAAAATCTGTTACTGGGGATTTCCTACCGCTTTTATGCCTAAACTTGGGAGAGACACGACAACAATTTTTGGCGAGCGGTCAGGCGTGCAGAGTTTGGAAAGGAATTGCGACGAGTGGTCGTGGCGCGGTAGAGGGAATCGTGCGCCAACCGGAGGGCGTCCCTTTTTCAACTACAACATGTGGCCTGCAGGGACATATCGCTACTTTCGCGTTTACTACGAGAGGTTTTCGGAAGGTTTTGAGGCGTTCGAGGAAGCGGCACAAGCGCGAACAAATCTTAAGAATTTGCGAAAGGCAGACACGAGGCGGGGGGGGACCCGTGGCCAGATTGTATAGGCAGGGAGATACCAACCGGGCGTTGCGTCGCTCACGCAATCGCTATGCGGTGTGCGCCCGAAAAAACCCAATGGCTCAAGTAGGGTATGAGATCGCGGAGCACAAGCGGCTCAGGACGTTGTTGACAGAGAGGGCGGACCCCGAAGAGATACCTCTTCTGGAAGTCTTAACAGAAAGCGGCTAAGTCTGGCGCGATGGCGACACGCGATGGACCACAGAAACTGGCTCTCGCCGGTTTGTAACATCTGTGAGTACGCATATACGCGGAATTGTTCGTTAGTACGAGATGCGTTGCTGTGTGCGGTCGCGTTTGTGACCTAACGAGAGGCGAGCAGGTTAGGTGGCTGAAGCCCGGACGAGTACGTTGAAAACTGCGTTCACTTCCTACTGAGTTAATGGACGCCAGCGGCGCGTACGTTCTCGTGCGGTGACGGCCGTCGGGGTACGCTCTCCAGTGGCGGCAATTCGCGAAAAAGTACGTCGCCCTGAACTCTTATAAGTCTGCGTAGCCAAATCAGAAGCAGGCTAGAGACAGCGACCGTGCTCGCGACTGGAATGCCGGCGCTTTCTCTTGCAAGGCAAACGCACCATCGGTTAGGCAGCCTTTCGAAGTGGCGAAGAAATGGTCTCTTGTTCGACGTGGGCTGCAACGATTTGTTTGAGCACTTTTGCAGCCTGTTGAGAAGTGCCAGATAACGCTGCTTTGAGTTGTTGAAGATCTCGCCCTTCTCTGAGCAGATCGACGGGCCTGCGAGGGGCGAGAAAGATTTTCTCATGAACTTTTGTCAAGGTTTTCTCGGACTCATAAAAGAGCTCTTCGTAAAGTTTCTCTCCCGGTCGTAGACCTGTGAAGACGATATCGATGTCGTCTGGGTACCTTAGGCCCGACAACTCGATCATATCTTTGGCCAAGTCGACAATCTTTACGGGTTCGCCCATATCCAGTATCAATAGGTCGCCCGATTTTCCGATGGCCCCGGCTTGGAGAACGAGTTGGACCGCTTCGGGAATCGTCATGAAATAACGCACCATGTCAGGATGCGTCACGGTGATGGGGCCGCCGTTTTCAATTTGCCGACGGAACGTTGGCACAACGCTTCCCACCGAGTTAAGAACGTTTCCAAATCGCACCGTCACCAAACGAACACGCGAGCGGGAAGCGACTGTTTGAAGGTATTTCTCGGCAATCAACTTGGTCGACCCCATGATACTAGTGGGGCGAACCGCCTTATCTGTCGAAATGAGCACCAGGGCTTCGGCGTTATAACGGTCCGCTGCGTCGACGACATTCTTCGTGCCAAAAACGTTGTTTCGGATTGCCTCCCTGGGGTTGGCCTCCATGAGCGGCACGTGCTTGTAGGCTGCCGCATGGAACACGAGATGTGGGCGGTGCTCCTTGACAATGCAGTCTAGGGATTCGGCGTCAAAAACATCGCAAATCGCATAGTGGATTTCGACGTCGTTGATCCCGGCAGCATTGAACTCTTGCTCCATGGAGAACACGCCATACTCGGACTGGTCTAAGAGAACCAGCGACTGGGGCTTAAGCGAAAGAATTTGGCGGCACAGCTCCGAACCGATGCTTCCTGCGCCTCCGGTTACGAGCACTCGCTTGCCTTCGATGTAGCCCCGGATTTGCTGCAGGTCGAGCTCCATGGGCGGGCGACGAAGCAGGTCTTCGATGGTTACATCGCGAACCGCCAGTTTAATGCGTCCTTGCACGATCTCGCTGATGGCGGGGATGACGTGCGTCTTAACTCCTGAGTTGTGCAGAGTGTGGATGAGCGACCGTACCTGCTGCCCCGGAACGCAACTAGGAACCAAGAGATGTTGCGCATTGAGCTTCCGCGCTGCGTCGACAAGCTGTCGGCGATTGAAAACGGGTTTCCCTGCAATCAGCGTATTCGGCGATTCGTGATCGGGATCGACAAAGCCAACGACAAGATACTCCGAGCCGCTCACCTGAAGTGAACGTAGCAGGCTCAACGCGTCGGAGTTCGCTCCGTAAATTAAAGTGCGTTGTTTGACACCTGTCGAGAATGGGAGGTTGTCGCCCCAGACGCGGGCGGCGGCGCGCAGGCCTCCAACCGCCACAATACTCAGAAGCGCGTCAAGTAAGACAACCGATCGAGGGACGCCAAGGTTAGCCGCGACATTGCACAGATATAAGAGTCCAGCGCCCGCGATTGCGCTGATTACCAAGGGTCTCAGGTCTGACATGGTAGTAAAGCGATGCCGGCGCCGCCAATCGCGCATTGCTAGCAGCCATGTCATCTTGACCGCCAGCAGCCATGGCAGTGTGGCAAGCAACTTGTTTGCTTCACTACTTGGCAGGCGAAAATCGAAACGCAGGAGGTAAGCCGTCGCGAAGCAGGTAATGTAAATCGCGCTATAAATCGGGAGCACTAGCGCAAGTCGAGCAAGCATGGACGGTCCTTCGGCTGAGAAATAGGCCCCTGGCGCGTTGCGCCTGCCGTGACAAGGAACGGAAGTCGTCTGCCCTGCAGAAGAGGGAGGCGAACTATACGCCAATGCGAAATTCGGGTTCAAGTTCAGTTTTCTTGAAACATTTACCGGTTGGGAAGGAAAGTGAAAGTTTGCCGTTTGCGCTGCCGAACATAGCCGCTATATTCCCCCGTGCGGCGGCTACGGCGGGTCGCTTTGCTGATCTAGTTTGGTTGTTCTCGAAAGGAGTCACTGGCATGAGCGCTACGGCTGTCATCAGCGATCGTTCCCATGCGCTGCGCGAAGCGATCCAACACAAGACCGCCAAGGTGGGTGTTATTGGTTTGGGCTATGTGGGCTTGCCGCTAATCAAGGCCTTTGTGAATGCGGGGTACTCCACCCTGGGCTTTGATGTGGACGAACGGAAGGTCGAGCGCCTGCTACGTGGCGAGAGTTACATTGCGCATATTCCTTCGCAGTGGATTACCCAGTCGGTACAAGAGGAGAAGTTCTTTCCTACTTCGCAGATGGAACGCTTGGCGGAAGCCGACGCTATTCTGATTTGCGTTCCTACACCGCTCAATGAAAGCAGGGATCCAGACTTAAGCTACGTTGAGGCGACGGCTCGGCAAATTAGCGCAGCATTGCGGCCCGGACAATTGGTCGTGCTAGAAAGCACTACCTATCCGGGGACGACTCGTGATGTCGTGAAGCCGATCCTCGAAGAGTCGGGCTTGATCTGCGGGAGTGATTTTTACCTCGCGTTCAGCCCCGAGCGAGAAGACCCAGGCAATCCGAATTTCACCGCGCACACAATTCCTAAGGTTGTGGGCGGCATGGATGAGGTCAGCCTTGAATTAGCGTCATTGCTGTATTCCAACGCGGTAGTGCGCACAGTGCCGGTTTCAAGCTGCGAAGTCGCGGAAGCTTGCAAAATTCTCGAAAATACATACCGAGCCGTCAATATTGCGTTGGTGAACGAACTGAAAGTGCTGTTCGACCACATGGGCATTGACGTGTGGGAGGTCATTGAGGCCGCTAAGACCAAGCCTTTCGGTTTCACCGCCTTCTATCCTGGTCCTGGCTTAGGCGGGCACTGCATTCCAATCGATCCGTTCTATTTGAGTTGGCTAGCACGCAAGCACGAACTGAATACACGCTTCATTGAGCTGGCGGGCGAAGTTAACACACAAATGCCGTATTACGTAGTTAACAAGGTTGCCGACGCCTTGAATGATGTGGGCAAGCCAGTTCGCGGAAGCAAAATCGCGATCTTGGGTGTAGCTTACAAGAAGGATGTGGATGATCCGCGTGAAAGTCCTTCGTTCAAATTGATGGAGCTGCTACAAGCTCGGGGCGCCGTGTTGAGTTACAATGATCCCCACGTGCCTACGCTTCCGACCATGCGTCACTATAATGTTCCGCGCCTGGCGAGCGAACCGTTAACCCCCGAATACTTGGCGTCTCAAGACTGCGTCCTCATCGCCACGGATCATTCGGCGTACGATTGGGACTTTATTGTCCGCTACTCGCCGCTCGTGGTTGATACCCGCAACGCGACCCGCAACGTGGTAAGCGGCCGCCACAAGGTTCGAAAGGCCTAACAAGGTGTATGGACGAAGCCAAGAAAAACCGGCGCGTAATTGCGCCGGCGACTTGGCCACCACGAATCTTCGGTCCGCGTGGACAGAAGATTCTCGTAGGCAGGCGATCTAACCTGTCCACTGGGAGAATATCGCATCGCGCACTTGATGCGCTGTGCGATGCTTAGCAAGTACTAACGCGTCTTGCGTACCATTGGCATTACTTCCGGGTTGGATGGAATTCGGCAGGCCGATTTCTTCAACGCATTCCAGCAATACTTCGGTAAGTAGGTCGACTCGGCGATTTGCCTTTTGCGTTGCCTTGGTCGCATCGTGGAGGTTGGTACGCGGTGGGGCGTCGAACGATTGCCCTCGATACGATGCGCTGGCGTGGGGATAGACTGTCCCTTCGCGGCCCCAATCGATATGCCCACCTCGCACGCTTGGATCTTGAAACGGGAATTGCGATAGCGTGAAAGCTATCGTGGCGTTAGCGTCGTTCCCAAGTGATTCGTCCGCCCCGTAATAGCCGGGAGCTGCCTCACCCTCGGGCACAGCGAACTTATCGAAGTTCTCCAACCCGGAAGCAAATTGGGCCGCCATGGGTGAGCCGATTGGCGCGAAAGCGCCCACCTGCACATCAACCCAATTGGTTGACGAGCTCCAAGTACCCCAGCGTTGATTAGCGAATTCCGAATCGCGCGCCAACGCCACCCACCAATCGCCCGAAGCGGCTACGCGTCCAACCAGATCGGTTCGTCCGTCGCCGTCGACATCGGCCGCATGCACGTCAACCCAGTTGGTCGTTGGGCTCCATTTGCCCCATCGAGTCGTGAGGAATTGATTTCCATTGGACAAAGCGACCCACCAATATCCGGTCTGGGCGCTTCGACCTACCAAATCAGCGCGGCCGTCTCCATCTACGTCGGCCGGTAAGACATCAACCCAATTGGTTGACGAGCTCCAAGTACCCCAGCGTTGATTTTCAAAGCCCGCGGCGGTAGAGCGAGCTACCCACCAATCGCCTGAAGCGGCTACGCGTCCAACCAGATCGGTTCGACCATCGCCATCGACGTCGGTCGCGTACACGTCAACCCAGTTGGTTGTTGGACTCCATTTGCCCCACTTCGATGTAGTAAACGTGTCGCCATTGGAAATTGAAACCCACCAATCACCGGTTGCTTGATTGCGCCCTGCAATGTCCTCAAGCCCGTCGCCATTGAAATCACCCGAGACAACGTTGAGCCAGGTTGCCTGCGTATTCCAAGTCCCCCAAGGTCGGCTCACAAACTCCGAGCCCGTTGATTGCGCTACCCACCACTGGCCGGTCGCGGCATTTCGTCCAGCGATATGAGCGCGGGCTATGAGCGGCGCGGAAGGGAGCGAACTGATTTCAAAATCTACCTTCGTGTTGACAAAGGAGTTGGGATCGGGACGATGTTGGACGTTCGCAATAACGTACACACCATTCAAGGAACCACCGGATAATGTCAATGTGTATGTCCCAGGCGGAGCCGCAAGGGTATAACCGCCTGACGGGCCTGTTTGCGTGGTGAAGACAGCGCCCGTAGAGCTGCGCGCCGTGACCGTTACTCCGCTAAGACCTTCTCCAATGTTGTAAAGGCCCGCATCAAAATGGTCGGGATTCACATCAACGACGGCGGTCTCATCATAGACAACCCCTGTTATCTGGCCGCCGACAGATGAGCCGAACATCTCCACCGCGGTGCTGGCGTTGTAGGTTGTTCCCCTATCGGTGAATAGCCCATAGGCGACTCCCGTGCCAATGTCGGAGTAGTGATCTCGCAGGAGATTTCTGCGGTGGTCGGCGCTCCGAAAAAGATCTGCGTGGTGTTGGTATACGACATCAATTCGGTCTAGCGCGCCGGTGGTGCCCCGTACGTTGATGTTTTCTCCCACGGTGCCAGGATAACCTTCGTCTTGGGCTCGCTCGGTTGGGCCATCCCCTTCTGGATTCGTATGAGAGAAGAAGTCACGAGCGAGCATGTCTTCAGCGTGGCCCTCGGCGGCTATGATGAGCGCTTGATGCGGAGCCAAGGGTTGCTTAGGTGTGGTCGAAATTGTTCCCGCTGGCAGCCCTGCGTTGAGATCAATCCCGTACCGTTGCGCTTCGGCTAATGGGTTGGTCCTTGCACGATTTATTAGCTCCACGATGAGTTGCTCTTCTGCCGTCAAAACGATAGGAGCAAGCACACAACGATCCTCCAACATTTGCCCGCAAAGAGGGCGTTGCCGAAGGCTTCTTCGAGATCGAAGAGTTTGGGGGCGGCGCATAGAAATGCTGGGAAATGGTTGAGGGAAAGGAGTGGCAACCCAACAAAAAGAGTATAAACTCTACGATTCCCAAAACCAGCAAATTCCGCAGGATACGGATGCCCAAGCATCAATATCGCGGAGAATTCGGCCGATCGATGCGGCCTAACTCCGTGCAGCGCCCGACACTTTCGTCGCGCCCATCCGATGGTGATCTGTCGTTTCTAGACAATCACTTCTTTAATGGCTTGGAAGCCGGGGTGGGAGCGGATGGGGTCGAAGTCGGGTTCGGAGTCTAGGAGGTCGCGATAGTGGGGATCGAGATCGAAGGCCAAGCGTAGGTAGTGCACGGCGTGCTTGACGTTCGACCGGAGACTCCAGTAGCAGGCCAGGTTGTAGTAGACGATGGCGGCTTCTGAATCCACTTCTAGCGCTTCTTCCAGCGCGTGAATCGCCAAGTCAAGACGGCCGACGCGCTTGTAGCACCAACCAAGGGCGAGCCAGACATGGAGGTTCTCTGGGTCCAACTCGGCGGATTGTTCAAGCGGACGGATCGCCTGGCCGAACAGGTCCATGGCTCGTAGAGCTTGGCCTTGCAGATAGAGTTGCTGCGCCTTGCGGGGACCAGTGAAATCGACCTGGTCCAAGGTCTTCAGGGCGCGCCGCGCCAAGCGATGGCGCGGTTCGGCCGATAGCCCAAACTCGTCCGGAGCCGAGAGGAGCAATTCCAGGTAACCTTCGGCTTCCCGAAGGATTTGCTGGCGGCGGATTCGTTCGTGACTAGACACGGCACTCGCTCCAGAAGGAGCCATCGCTGATAGGGGAATAGGCCAGTACAGCCCGCCTACCGTAATTCTACTCAGCACGCTTCGCCCGCCAAAGGCGGTGTTGCCGAAATTCCCCAGAAAGCGCGCTGTGGCGGTCGCAGGAACGTTGTGCGAAAGAAGTGACGACTAGAGAAACGGTACTGGGGAACGGAGTGACAAAAAGAGGAGAAGGATCGTTGTGCCGTTCCGCAGCGGAAACGAACTGGGGGCGGAATTGGTCTTGGCTTGCGGGGTATGATGGAGAGGTGCGGGGAGCCGGCGACCGCTTGGTCGCCGGCCGATCGGCTTGGGGAACTGGGGGCCTTTAGCTCACGGTTTCGGCAAGTTGACGCTCGTAGGTGCGTGCGTGACCAGAGCCGGCGTTAGCCAGGGCGATCTGGTAGAGCTTTTGGCCGTGTCGCGTCGGATACTTGCCGGTGATACACGCTTGGCAGAGTTCCTCTTCTTCGTAGCCAATGGCGCGAGCGATCGACTCCACCGGCAAATAGCGGAGTGAATCGGCCTCCAGCGCTTTGGCCATTTCGGCCTGAACTTCCGGGGTTAACTGTCGGCCCTGAAGGAACTTGGGAGCGAACAGTTCGTCGACGGTGGACATGTCGATCCCGTAGAAGCACGGGGCGATAATCGGCGGGCAGGCGACTCGTACGTGGATCTCCTTGGCGCCGCCGTACTCACGAATCCGCTTGAGAAGCACCTTCATCGTGGTTGAGCGGACGATCGAATCTTCCACCAAGAAGATTCGGCGTCCTTGGAGCACTTCGCGCAGCGGCGTGTACTTGGTTTGCGCTTTGCGGCGACGGCCCTGCCCGCTCTCGATGAACGTACGCCCACTGTACCGGTTGCGGATCAAACCTTCGCGCGAGGGAATTCCTAAGCGGAAGGCCATAGCGTCGGCGGCCGCCTTGCTGGTGTCGGGCACCGGAACCACCACGGCGTCCTCCAGCGGCACGTCGCCTGCTTCTAACTCCAACCGCGCCAGTTCTTCACCCAGGGCGGTGCGCGACAGGTACACGCTGCAGTCGTCCAGCGTGCTGGCCACGTTTGCAAAGTAAACCCATTCAAAGAAGCAGTGCGCCCGGCCGGGGTTGTCGGCAAACCGTTCGATCTGGAGCCGGCCGTCGACAATCGTAATGGCCGACCCGGGATCCAGAGAGCGAATGTTCTCAGGCTTGAAGCCCAGGTTCAACAAGGCCACGCTTTCGCTGGCGGCGGCAAAAAGCGGCCCTTCTTTGGCCCAACACAATGGCTTGATGCCCAGCGGGTCGCGGGCGATCATCATGTCGCCGCAGGCGTTCAGGTACGCGATCGAGTAGGCGCCGTCTAAGCGACGATGCACGTTGGTCATCATCTCGATGAGCGTCGGCCGGCGGTCGCCCGAAAGCTCGCGGCTGAGCTCATGCATGAAAATTTCTGTATCCGACTCGCGGGCCAGATGGTGGTCGCCGTCGCTGAGCAGTTTGTCGCGCAGCTCTTGGTAGTTCGCTAGTTGCCCATTGAAAGCGAAGCTGAACCACTTGTGTTTCTGCAAGTGGTGGCGCTCAAAGGGTTGAGCGTAACTGCGATCGTCAAGCCCACAGGTGGCGTAACGCACATGCCCGATGGCCGCCGGCCCCGCGTACTCTTGCATCAGGCTTTCGTATTCGGCCTGGTGCGAGAGACGGAACACCTCGTTGACGGTGCCCACGTCTTTGTGTGTGTCGATCAATTGGCTGCGCCGCGGGTGATAACTGGTCATGCCCGCCGCCAGTTGCCCCCGGTTCTGAATGTCCAAGAGCATTCGGGGGATCAGGCGTGAGGTTTCTTCCGGCCCTTGGTCAGGCCCGAGAGGACTACGGCCTTGGCCGGGCAAGTGGTAAACCGCAGCCACGCCGCACTCGTGATGGATGTCGCTCATGAAGAGTCGGGTCGGAGGGAGGAGTGAGTGGTCCTTGAAATTGTATTCGCACCCTGGGCGATCCTCAAGCGACCGATTACCGCCGCGCAGAGGAATTGCGAGAAAAACGCCGCTATCGACAGCCGGTAGCGGCGTTTCTCTTCCATCGACTGTGCGGTGAAGTGAATCGAAAAAATTTCTCGCTTCTCAAGAGGTGGGGAATCCCTCATGCATTGCTGCATAAAGAATCGCTGTTTTGTTCTCGACCGCGAATTTCGTGGGCGTCGATTTTTTCGCTCGTCATTTTTTGTGCTTGGGGCACCTTCGTTTCTTTATTGTGCGCTACAGCGCACGGAAATGCTTTAGAAAAACAGAATGGTGGAAAATGAAAGTTGGAAGCAGAATTTTCCCTCTTCTCCGTTTCTTCTGACGCCAGGAAAGTGTGGTCAGACGTGCGAAACGACGAAATTTTTTGCGATTTTAAGCGGGGTGGTCCGCGCGCTGGACCGGCTCAACAAGGGGACCGTACATCTCGGGGCGGCGGTCGTGGAAACGATGGATTTCGTGTTTGCTGGGAACGCGCACCAGGTGTTTGTTGCGGGGCAACTCAGGGTCGATTTCGGCATAGAGGATCGTTTCGCTGGTCTCGTCGGCGGAAGCGATTGTGTTGCCGTACGGCTCACAGATGCGGCTTTGGCCGATGAACTGGAACCCTCGTTCTTCGCCCACGCGGTTGACGGCGATGTAATACACATGGTTCTCCATGGCCCGGGTATTGGGGGCGTAGCAGGCCACGCACCCGGCGCCGGGGGGCCAGTTGGTGGGTAGCGCGATCAAATCGGCGCCGGCCAGCGCCATTATTCGTGAGCTTTCGGGGAACGATACGTCGTAACAGATGTTCATTCCCAACCGGATTGGACCTGCTTGCCAGACTCGGAAAGGCCGATCCCCTGGCGTTGAGAAATTGTCCAAGCCCAAGTGCGGCAAGTGAATCTTGCGATAAACTCCCAGCAAGCCTTGGGGGCCTGTCAATACGCATACGTTGAACACGCGCGGCCCGTCAGCCTCGACTGTTCCAACCACGGCGAAGACGTCGTATTCGCGGCACATCGCTTCCAGACGGCGCACACTGGGACCGTCCATCGGTTCGGCTACGGCTTGCGCTTCGGCCAGGCTCTCAAAGCAATAGCCGGTTACGGCGCATTCGGGGAACACCACTAACTGCGCGCCGTGGCGGACGGCTTCGCGCAGACGGTCCTCAATGGTTTGTAAGTTGCGCTCTTTGTCGGCCAGTGCAACGTCCATTTGCACGCCAGCGATTTTCATCAATTGGCTCATGGTTGCCGTTGGGGGCAGAGGGAGAATACGATGGACGTTCCCATTTTGGCCCGCCGTCGCAACACGGAAAAGAACCGGGCGATCCGCGAGCCAATCCTCAAGTGTTGTCAACCTTGGATGTCGGATTTCTCATGCGTTTGGGGCTGTACGGCGGTTCGTTTGATCCGGTGCATTACGGGCACTTGCTCCTGGCGGAATGTTGCCGCGAGGAGTTGAATCTCGACGTAGTTTGGCTGACGCCCACAGCCACTTCGCCATTCAAGCAGGGGTGCGCGTCGGCGCCGGCCAAACATCGGGTCGAAATGCTCAAGCTGGCTGTAGCAGGGCACGAAGCGCTGCACGTTTCCACCGTGGAAATTGACCGCGGCGGGGTAAGTTACACCGTGGATACGCTGGCCGAGCTGCATGCACAGTATCCGGAAGCCGAGTTGTTCTTCCTGATGGGGGCCGATAGTTTTCAGGACTTTCCCAACTGGCGCGAACCGGCCCGGATTTGCGAACTGGCTATTCCCGTTGCGGTTGCACGCCCCGATTATCCGCCCGTCAATTACGACCTGCTGCAAGGACTGACCACGCCCGAACGCCTGGAAGCGATTCGCCGTTGTCAGGTGACGATGCCGCTGGTGGACCTTAGCAGCACCGATCTCCGCCGCCGCGTGGCGGCCGGCAAGAGCATCCGGTACCGCACCCCGCGCGCCGTAGAAAAGTACATCGAAACGCACGGTCTATACCGGGAACCAACGCCGGCTTCGTCGTAGTAACGGGGAATGGTCGGCGCAGCTAGGGCCGCGGCGCAAGTTGAATTTTAACGCCCCGCGGTGATGGGAAGGTAACGGTAGTAAACTTCCAGGCACAAGCAAGCCGTGGCGGTGGTATAGACGCGACCGCCGTAGCCGCCCCAAATGCACGTGGCGTCCCAACTGCCGGCGGCGTCGCCATCGCGGCGCTGGCGGCTGATGAGTTGATCCTGCAAGGCGGCGTTCCAAGTGCGCCAGTGTTCGTCCTGGGTCTGGAACATCGCGAGCGTGGCGTAGTACCAGTAGTAGAAATTCGGCCGTCCATCCTGCGGCAACTCTTCCATGATGTAGCTGACTGCCTCGCGGCGAAGGTTCGGCCCTGGCTCGCCATCCAGAAAATAACGGCACGCCAGCGCTTCGGCGGTCATGGTGCGCGATACACGCTCGCCGCTGCGATAACTGGCCAGACCGCCATGGACGCCCGACGACGTGCTGCGCAGGAAACGATACATGCCATCGCGGGCTGATTGCGGAATGGGGAGGCCGGCCAGCTCGGCGCTCTTGAGCGCCATCACTTGCCAGCCGAACTGGCTCATATCGCCCAGATCGCCTTTCTGATATCGCCAGCCGCCGTTTGTAGGATGCTGGCAGGCAAGGGAGAACGCTACCGCTCGCTCCACAAACGGCCTGAGCCGCACATCGCCGGTGAGGGCAAGGGCCTCGCTCATGGCCAGCGAGGCCATGCCGTGACAATACATGCGGGCGAAGAACTCGGCCTCGCCCGAGAGGTCGCCATCGGTGCGTTGGGTGCGAAGGAGATACTCCAACCCGTGTTGTACGTTCTTGCGATAGGGCCCTTCCAGATGCGTGTGCCCGGCGCCTAGAAACGCTAGCAGAGCCAAGGCCGTCACCGCGGTGTCGGCTTTGGCGCCGGCGCCGCCGCGGTCATGCCCTAGCACTTTGTCTTCCCGGCCGGCTCCGTGTCGGCTGGCGCTCCAGCGTCCGTCGGTTTCCTGGTGCGCCGCTAGCCATCGTAACGCCGCTTCAACGGCCGCCTCCGACTCGGGCGTGGCGCCCAACTCTCGGGCGGCCAACGCGCGACCTTCACCCACGCGCAGGCGATACAAGTCGGGCATCTCGGCGCCATCGCCCAGGCGACGCGGAATCGGAAGGGCGGCCACGGCCGCGCCGATTGTGGGTTGACCGGCTGTGGCGAAGTCTAAACTACGTTGGCCCGAGGCCCCCGGATCGTTACCCGATTGATTCACATCGCCGCTTGCTACGCCAGGACGGTTTGCCGCTTGCGAAAGGTCGTCGTGCTCGCTGCGGGCGGCCATTGCCAAGTCGGCCGGAAGCGCATCCGACAAACGCTGGAGCGATCCGGCGCTATCTAACAGCTCCTGGGCGAGATCCGCCGAAGCTGGCCGGCGCGTGGGAAGCATTTCGGGCGCCGGGATATCGACCCGCGCTAACTCGCCCACACCGGGCAGATCTGGCTCGGGTGTTTCCACGGGTGCGGCCTTGGGCTGAGGCGGCGTCGGTTGCTCGATGGGGGCTGGCGCTACGGCGGCCGCTGCTACGATTCGTGGCGCTTGAGGAGCGTCGGGCTCGGGGCGTTCGGGCTCGTCGGTTGGCGGAACGTCGGTGGGCGCCATGTCGAAGACGCTCGGTGCGGTTACCTCAACGTTGCGCGTTGGCTCAACTTGCGGCGCGGCGTCTTGACGCTCAGGCTGGGCCAAGTCGGGGTGTAGGGGCGCATCGGCGGCCAAGCGGTCCCAGGGTTGCATCTGTGAGGCTTCCCCGGTTTGCGGCTCTGCGGCGCTGGCCGACACATACGTCAATTTCATTACCGGTTCGTGCACCGGCGGCGGTAAAGGAAGGATCACGCGCGTGGTGTAAGCGTAGCCGCCGAGCAGAAAATGAACGTAGAGCGACAGGAATACGCATTTGGAAAGTGGCTTGGCCTGGCCCCACCGGGTGCGCGTAAGCACCAAGAGCGACAGCGTGAGCATGGCCACTCCACCCCACAGCAACAAAGCGATGTTGCGGTTGGAGAAGCCCTCGTCGACCAGATTCGTCCACCATCCCCAATCGAAAGCATCCATGGGAATTCCGCTTTCGTAATTGTTGCCCCGTGGCGGCCGTGTGGGCCACACTTGCTCTGAGCTTGTGAGTTGGATCTTGCGCCCGTGCGATCTAGTCCTCGTTTCGCGCCAGCCGCACCGAAATGCCCATATCGCTTACGCCGGCTTGCCGGCAGGCGTTCAGCGCGCTAGCGACGTGTTGAAACGGCCCCTCGGCGTCGCCGCGTACAATGACGCCTAAATCGGCGTATTCGGCCCGCGCCGCCGCCAGCTCTGCGGTCAGTTGCTCCAGCGTCACGAATTGACGGTCCAACGAGATCCGCCCATCCCGATAGACGTTGATTACGCGCTTCTCGGGCGCCGGGGCCAGGGCGCCGCCATCACTGACTTGCGGCACTTGGAGAGCGATGTTGCGCTCCATGTCGGTGAATTTTGTGCCCACCATGAAAAAGATGATGAGCAGAAAGACCACGTCGATCATGGAGGTCAAGTTCAGCGAGGGCGCTTCGTCCTGATGCGTCTTGAGCGGCATAAAACTTCATCCTGAATTGGTTCGCAGGCCAGCCGGCGCGCCGGCCGCTTGGCGAAGAGAGGCAAAAGCCATCCATGATGCCGGCCGTGAGGTCATGTCTGTTAGGGAACTCACAGCGATCTTCGGCCGCGGGATGTTCGGTAGCGGTAGTCCTCTGCTTGCCATGCGTTTGAGTTCGTGTTGACTTATGCAACGTTGGTGCGGCTCTTCTTGGAGCGAGAGCTGCGTTCGGCTTGAGCCTCAGCCGAAATGATTTCGACCAATTCCTGCCCCAAGGCGTCTAACTCGATGACCAGCGCATCCACGCGTCCAATGAAGAACAAGTACGCAATGAGTGCAGGAATGGCCACGGTCAACCCGGCCGCGGTGGTCAGCAGCGCCTCGCTAATGCCCGACGCTAACGCTTCGGGGCGCCCCATGGCGTCGGCCACGGCAATGGCGTTGAACGACTGGATCATGCCGAACACCGTGCCTAAGAGTCCCAGAAGCGGGCTGACCGTCGAAATACCGTTCAATAGCCGCAGGTAGCGTCGCAGGCCGTTGGTCACGCGCTCGCCCGCATCGATGATGGCTTGTTCGACTTCGACAGAAGGCCGTCCCCATTTCTTGATTGCGCCGGCGAAAACTTCGCTGACCGGGCTGCGGTTCTTCAGGCATAACTCGAGCGCCTGGTCGCGGTCGAGCTCGCCTTCGCTGAGTTGCTGCATAAAACGCTTAACGAACGGCCGTGGAATGACGCGTCCACGCCGCAACATGATCGCCCGTTCGAAGACAAAGATGCACAGGATGAACGAGCACAGCCCAATGGGATACATTAAGATCCCGCCTTCCCGAATCACCTCCAGCAGATTCTTGACGGGGATGGCGTCTGCAGGCGGCGTGGCTGGCGCGTCGGGGGTGGGTAGGTTCACAACCGGCGGGGCTTCGGCGGGCGTGAAGTTATCCCCCGCGGTTTGCGCTAGCGCTAGCGGCGCCAACGCGGCGCCCGCGGCCAGGACCACGGCCGCCGCCATTCGCCGGATGGGTCGGTCATCGCGCATGGAAAAAATCTCTCCTCCGTGGTGTGTGTCTTGGCGCCGTTTCGCACGCTTTTCGGACGTGTTGAAACAAGCGAACGGCTTGGGTGATTCGTGAGTCGGAGTAGGCCGCCAACAAACCCGTTGCCGGCGTCAGGGCGTCAGGGCAGCGCGTTTCTGTGCGACACGCAGCCGCTGCGACGCTTCTTCGGCAAAGGGCGTATCAGGAAAATCTTTCAATACCTGGGCGTAGAGCGTTACCGCCTGGCGGAAGTCGCCCAGCATTTCATGGCATTTGCCCGATTGCAGTAACGCTCCCGCTTGCCATCGCGGGAAGGGGAACAATTGCTCCACCCGGTGGTACGCCTTGATCGCCTCTAGGTAATTCTTCTGATGGAAGTACGTCTCACCGATCATCCACTGCGCCATGGCGGCCGTTTCGGTGCGTCCGCCGGTGGTGGAGCGGATCGTTTGCTCGAAGGCGGCGCGCGCGTCTTGGAACTTGGCTTGCGCCATCAAGCAACGGCCGAGCAGATAGTCCACTTCGTATTGCTGGCGGAAATCGGGGAACCGCTCGGCAATGGTGGATGCTAACTCGTATGCTTCTCGCCACTGTTTCTTGTGCGCCAGCACCTGCGCTTGCCGCAGAGGAACCATCGCCAGCCACGAGGCGTCGCCCGAATCGGCCAACGGCGCCAGCTCGTCAAAACGGCGGCCGGCTTCTTCGTAATCGCGCTGGCGGTAATAGCTCTCGGCGGCCCAATACAGGGCGGGCAATCGGAGCGACGACTCGGGGAACTCGCGCGCCACGCGCTCCATGGGCGGCGCGACGTCGAACCAGCGTTCCTCCATCGCCGCGATTTGTCCTTGAAGGTACAAGGCGTGCGCTAGCACATCGCCGTTGGGCGACGATGCAAGCAAATCCTCCACCAGCCGGCGAGCCCGTGGATAGTCCTTGGCGTGCGTGGCGCGCTCAGCCAAGCGATAGGCGGCATCCGCCCAATACGGGCTTTGGCGATGTTCGTTCACCAACGTGGCGAACACCGTGTCGGCAGCCGCCGGTTGGTTCGCGTCCACCAACGCCCAGGCCCATTGATAGAGGGCGGCATCCAGGTCGGCGGCGTCAGGATATTCCTTGACGCGCCGCTCATAGAGGGCCGCCGCTTCGGCATGTTGTCCTTGCCGGGTCATGAGCCGCGCCAAGGCGAAGAGGGCCGCGGGCGCTTGCTCCGAGGTAGCGTACCGCTCGAGCACCAGACGATACATGGCCGCGGCGCCATCGAGCTTGCCGAGCCGCTCTTGCGCGCGGCCTTGCATCATGGCGGCTTCGGCGGCCAGTTTACTGTCGGGATGAGTTTGCAGCACACGTTCGAAGGCGGCGGCCGATTCTTCGGGATCGTTGTTCTCAAAGTCCAACCAGGCCAGCCCAGAAAGTCCCTTGGCGACGAACTGGGGTGGATTGCCCTCGCGCGCTAGCACCGTGAACATGCGCCGAGCCAGTTCCTTGTTCTCCGCGGCGTAGGCGGTTTCGGCAAGGAACTCGGTGGCCGGAAGGAAGTGCGGATGATCGGGATGTTTTTGCGCCAACTCGGCGTGCGCTGCGGCGGCTTCGTCCAATTGACCGAGCCGCGTCAAAGCCAAGACCAATTGCGCGCGGCACTTGGGCGCGTCAGGGCCGTTGGGCTGCGCCGCCAGATATTCACGCAGGAGCGGAGTTGCATCGGAGAAACGCTCCAATCCCAGTAGCGCCGCGGCGCGCGCGACACGCACTCCCGCGGCCAGGTCGGGGTTATCGCCATCCAATCGGATCGGCTCTAGCGCCGCCAACGCCCCTTCAAAGTTGCCGGCGCCAATGCGGGATAGACCAAGGTAATAGCGATAAACATCACCACGAGCCGCTGCCGGTGAATTGGGCTCTTGCTCGGCTACGACCAAAAGTTGTTCAAAGACGGCTTCGGCCTGGGCGTGCTTCTGGCGATGGAGGAGCGAACGCCCATGAGCTAGCTGGACCGTGGCTAAGAGGCCGCTTTGCGGGAAACGCTGAGCGAAGTCGGTGGCCAAGGCGTCGACCATTTCGGCTTCGCCCGTGGCGAGAGCCAGGTCAATGCGGGCTTGCAGAGCGTCGTCGGCCCATTCGCTTTGCGGCCATTTCTCCACGACTTCGCCTAGTCGGGCATGCGCTTCGTCGGTGCGGCCCAGGCGCGCCAGCGCTTCGCCTGTGGTAAAGGCGGCGGCTGGCGCCAACTTCGGATCGCGCAGCACCGGCGCTTTGGATAACGTGGCGATGGCGCCTTCCCAGTTCTGCATGGCGAACTGCACTCGGCCCTGCCAGTAGAGCGCGGCGCCAACGTGTTCACTTTCAGGGTGCTCCGATTCCAGACGGCGAAACGCTTGCGCTGCTGGTTCGTAGCGACGCTGGTTGTACAGCAGCAAGCCCAATCCCAAATAGGCGTCGTCGGCGAGGCCGGCTTGATTCTGCTCGGCGACAAACCGGTAGAAGCGTTCGGCGCCGGCTAGGTCGCCCAGCGCCTCTAAGGCCCGCGCCAGTCCCAGGCGACAATGGTCGCGGAGTGAGCTTTGGGGGTAGTTTTCCAAGGCCTGAGCGTAGAGCGTTTGCGCGGCGGCTGCGTCGCGACGGGCTAGCGCCAGATCGCCCAGATACGGCAGCACAAACTCGTTCAGTTTGTGCTCCGGGTGACGGGCGCGAAAATCTTCAAAGGCTTGCCGGGCAGCATCGGCTTCCCCCAAGAGGTGAGCCGCCTCGGCGATGCGGAACCGGGCCTGGGGCGCGTGTTGATGGTCGGGCTGCGCCTGGAGGAACTCGGCGAAACGTTTGCGGGCTTCAGCGTATTGGCCTTGCTGGACGAGGGCCTCGCCCCGAAAGAATCGTACCAGATCGGCCATTTTGTGGTCGGGGAACTGCACCAGAAAGGCGTCGAACTCCTCCGACGCCAGGCGCCACCGACCTGCCGCATAATGTCCCGCGGCGACCGCATATTGGTCTTCCGCCGGTCCCGCCAATGCACAAGACGCGGCGAGCCAAAGGCCCGCCGCCAGCGGCCAACGGTAAATGCGCGTCGAGAACATCCTTGCATCACCAGGCGCGGAGAAGCCTGGACCGGTTCCTCCCTAAACACACAATCTAATCCGCCCCGTCAAAATCCGACAAGAGCAACCCCCGAAGGGAATTGCGAAAGTTGGGCAGGCGTATCCTCCCGCCGAGCAGGCCTTCCCTTACATCTGGCGGGGAAGCCGGGGAAAGTGCAACGACGACGAGCGTCAACCAGTGGCCACCGAATTGAACGACTGACGGGGCAAGCTGGAACTGCCATCGTTCACGTGACGCGCCGGTTTTTTCCCCTTTCTTTGGATTCTCGCACTCCCGCCTGCCGGCGTCCTCCGGACTTGCGGGGACAGGGCGAGCGATGGCAAGGCCCATCGCTCGGGTTATGACTCTTCTTCGGTCTTTACGGCCAGGAGAGCGAACTGCCGTGCGCCGCCGTGCGATAACCGCCACCGCCGGCGCTATTCTCCCGGTTTGCCCAAGTTGACTAGAGTTCCTTGATTCGCAGATTGCGGAACTCCACGCGCGAGCCGTGGCCGCAGAAGCAAATGTGGCCTTTATCGCGCTGGAGGCCAGGATGGTTGCGGCCATCAATGGTGCCGTTTTTGGAAGCTTCTTCGATGTTGGCGTCGACGATGGTTTCGCCGTTGAGAATCACCTTGATGTGCTTGCCCTTGGCAATCACTTCTTGTTGGTTCCACTCGCCCACCGGCTTGAGTGCGTCTTTCGAGGCCGGCACAACGCCGTAGATGGAACCGTGTCGCTGATAGGGCTGAATACCCTTGTACTGCGGGGCGTTGTTGTCGAGGATTTGCAGCTCCATACCCACATACGCGGGGTCGCCGCCGATGGGGGTGCGAATGCCCAGACCGTTGTTGGCGCCAGGAGTCAGCTTGAACTCGAACTTGAGGTGAAAGTCGCCGTACTGGTCCTTGGTGTACAAGAGGCCGCCCATCTTGGGGTCGCACACAATGGCGCCGTCTTCAACCAGGTAGCCATTGACGGCCCCTTGCCAGCCGTCCAAGTTCTGGCCGTTGAACAAAGGCTTGAAGCCTTCTTCCGCATCGTCGGCCCAAAGCGGAGCCGAAAGCGCAACGCAGGCAAGCACCGAAAGAGCAAGGCGAATCGTCATGGCAGGAATGATGGAAGGAAGGTGAGTAAAGGATTGCGGCCGATGGCCGCTTCCTGGAGGAACTCAGGAAACGCCTCCCCATCGTAATCACCCGCCCACGGCAAAACAATCGGCGTAGGCATCGACCCGGCCGGAGGCGACGTTGAAGCCGCGGGACGACGTGATGTTAAGGCGGCCGTTCGCCTTTTATCGTCGGCGCCACCAGCGGACTAAGCCGATCACCAACGGCGCGCCGAACACCGCCATGACCGTGAGCCAAGGCGTGAGCGCCACCGCGGCCAGCGCGAAGACCTCGGCCGTTTGCCGCAGCGCCGCTAGTGATTGGCCCCACACGTTGCGCACCTTGCCCGTGAAGGTCGGCGCTTGCGGCGGGACGTAGTCGACCTCTTCACGCGCGGAGATGGTGATGGTGGTCAACTCCACCCGATTCGCCAGATATCGCAGTCGGCCTTCCATGCGTTCGATCTCTTCTCGCACGCGCGCCAATTCGGTTTCAACCGCAATCACATCTTTGATCTCGCCTGTCTGGTTCTCTAGCAGGTCGAGGATGCGTTGCTCAAGCTTCTTCTTGTTGGCGATGCGGGCTTCCAGATCGACATACTCTTCGGTCACATCCTGAGCGTCGATCTGGCGCGTCTCGGGAACGCCGAACGTCACGACCTGGTCGAGAAACTCTTGAAACCGTGCGGTAGGAATGCGCACCACCCAACGCCCTGCCCGTCGATCGCCGTAGGTGCGGTCCTCGCGGAACTCCGCAATGAACCCGCCAACCGACTCGGTCAGCGATTGGATCTTGCTATCGGTGGCGCCGAAATCCTTTACCACCAGATGTACCGTGGCAGTGTAAATGAGCTTCCGAGCTACAGGCGTGGCGGCCTGTGGATCGGCCGCATCTTCGGCTGGAGCTACGTCGGCATCGGCGGGCGCTTCGTGCGCGGTGGGGGCGGTCGCGCGTTCCGAGTCCACGGCCTGGGCGCAGCCGAGAACGCCGACTAATGCGAGCAGAACCCAACCGCGATGCATGAACCAATCGCCACCAACGCGGCGCAGATGGCCTACGAAGTGAACCGACATGGGAACTTTCTCCTGTGCGCCGGACGTTGCTCTTCCTTGATAGAGCCTCGCAAGGGCGGCAATATTCCCCGCGGCCAAGAATCGGAGCCCTGCACAGGCTGCGCTTTTCCGGTTTCGGCCACGCGGTTCTTGCTGGCTCTTCCCGCGCGACGCTGAGGGGGGCAACGAGAACGCGCCGCGCGAAATTCGATCGTTCCGAGCTTTCGGTGTCTTGCGTGGCGGAAGGCGGGATTACTTTTCCGCCAACACGCAGCGAAGGCCGACGGCGTCATCGCGGAGGTCAACCGGAGCAGCTAGGCGATGGCGGCTGGCAAGTGGTTCGGCCGGATCTTTCCAGCTTCCACCGCGCAACACGCGTCGGCGCGAGTCGCCCCCTTGGCTCCATACCGAGCCGTCGGTGGGGGCGTTCTCATAGTTGTCGTGCCAGGGATCGGCGCACCACTCCCACAAGTAACCATGAACGTCGTAAAGGCCCCAAGGATTAGGCTTTTTGGCGCCAACGGGCGGATCGTTTCCTGCTGCGTTTCCCGTGTACCAGGCGTAGTCGCCGAGTTGGCCAACATCGTCGCCAAAGGAATAGCGAGTCTGCGTTCCGGCTCGCGCTACGTATTCCCATTCTGCTTCCGAGGGAAGACGAATGACCTGGTTCTTTTCGATGAGCCCTGCGGCCTGCATCAAGGCCGTGACCTGCCGGCAGAACTGTTGGGCTTCGTCCCACGAGATCCGCTCGACGGAATTGCGCGGCCCTTTCCAGCGACTGGGATTATGCCCCATCACCGCCTCCCATAGGTTTTGTGGAACCTCGTACTTGGCGATGTGGAAGGGAGCGCGAAAGGTGACGCGATGGGCCGGCCGCTGGTTCGCCGGGCCGTCGTCAGCGCCCATCACAAAGCTGGCTGGGTACGCGCCTTCCCCTGGCGTGATGAGCACAAACTCTTGCCGAAATGTCTTGAGCAGCGCTAGCTGCTCGGGCGTTGGATCGGCCGCGGTCCCCGAGAGAGTGAACAAGAGCAACAGAGTCATCGCAGGCGCCTTTCGAATGACATGGAGCCTTGGTCGCCACGAACAATCTTCTGGCCCCGCATGATATATCTTGAGGCGGCGGGGGGAAGAGAGGACTGGCGCCTTATTTCTTTGCCGGGCGGTCATAATGGCCGACGCTGCCCGCTCCCGTCGGCCTGGGGAAGTGGGCCAAACGGCGGGGGCCGCGGTCTCTCGATGCTTGCAGCGCGGCGCGCGAACGAATACCTTGCTGACAGACGGAGAAGCGCGGCGCTGGCGCGGTGGGGCGGAACGTGGCCTTGTCGGGCCGCTCGGCGCTTCGGGGGGTTTTAGGCCCAGGACTAGATTATGGCCCGACATCGACCAGACGATTCTGACCGTTGCGAAGACGACGAAGGCCCATTAGAGATCGCCTTTGTCGGCGAGCTAAGCGACAACGCAGGCGATCTGAGCGAGAAATTGCTAAGCGTGCCTCCCGGCGGACAATGCACAATCTATTTCGATTCGCCCGGCGGCAGCGCATACGCGGCAATCTCACTGATGACGTTGATCGTGGTTCGCGGACTGCACGCCACGGGGGTGGTGACGGGGGAATGTTCGTCGGCGGCGCTGTGGCCCTTTGCGGCCTGCCGACGGCGCATTGTCACGCCCTATAGCGTGCTGCTGTTTCATCCCATGAAATGGCAAAGCGAAGAGCACGTATTGCAGATCGAAGCCGCCGAGTGGGCCCGGCATTTCTCGTATCTGGAGAAAGAGATGGACTCGCTCTTGTGCCGCTTCTTCGGCATTTCCACCGAGCAGTTGGCCAAGTGGACCAATCCCGGTCGCTATTTGACCGGCCACGAGATTGCCGACGCGGGGCTGGCCGAATTGCACGACCTAACCGCTATTCCTGAGCTATTTTCCAACGGGGCTTCTCGCCGAACGCGCCGTCGCCGAACCGGCGCCAAAACCTGACGCCTTGGGGCGTCGGTTCCCGCCAGGCTATGCGGCTAAGGAGGAAAGTCGGATGGGGCTGGCGTTTGGGCCGCTCGTTCTTCGGTTGCGGAAAAGGAATTTTTCTACCGATCGCTGTCGACAACCTATTCTTGTTGGGGAGATTTGTCGACGCGTGGGAGATCAACGATGCGGACGGTCTTAGTGACGGGTGGTGCGGGTTTTATCGGCTCGCACCTGGTTGATGCATTGGTGGAACGGGGCGACCGCGTCCGCGTGCTGGATAATTTTAGCACAGGCTCTCGTGAGAACTTGGCGCACGTGGCCGACCAGATCGAACTCTGGGAAGGCTCTCTGCTGGACGAAAGCCTGGTCGCCCGCGCGGTGGCGGGGGTCGATTGTATCTTTCATCAAGCGGCGCTGCCGTCGGTCACGCTGAGCGTGGAACGTCCCGTCGAGTCGCACGCCCATTGCGGCACGTTGACCGTCGTGCTTCTTGATCAGGCGCGCCGGGCCGGCGTGCGACGCGTGGTCTATGCCGCCTCGAGCGCGGCTTACGGCGATCAGCCCACGCTCGCCAAACGCGAGAGCGATCCGGTGCGCCCGCTCTCGCCCTACGCCGCCGCCAAGCTTTGCGGCGAGTTGTACTGCCAGGCGTTCTATCACAGCTACGGCCTGGAAACCGTCGGACTGCGATACTTCAACGTGTTCGGGCCGCGGCAAGATCCTGATAGTCCGTACTCGGCCGTGATCCCGCGATTCATCCGCGCGATGCTCAAGGGCGAGCGGCCGGTGATCTACGGCGACGGACAACAAACGCGCGATTTCACCTACGTGGCTAACGTGGTGCACGGCAATCTGCTTGCGGCCGACGCTAACGACGTAGCCGGTCAGGTATTCAACATTGCCGACGGTCGCTCGACGAGCCTGTTGCGGCTCATGGACTTGCTCAACGAACTCCTTTCCACGCACGTGGAGCCGCGATTTGAACCGCCCCGCGTGGGCGACGTGCGTCACAGCATGGCTGATGTGACCTTGGCGTCGCAGCGTCTAGGGTACGAGCCGCCGGTCAATTTGGAAGAAGGCCTGCGCCGCTCCATCGACTACTACCGCAGCGTGCTCAAGTAAACTCTGAGAGTTGCCAGGCCAGCCGTAATCGGTGATAACGCAGGTTCTGTATGTTTATAAAATCGTGTTGAATTTCATGTTTATGTATTAGTATTTTTTAAAAACTTATCTCCTTGGTTGACGGCTCCCCTCTGCTGTTTATTGATTGCGGAATGTGAGCGGCAAGACGGCGCCTGCCGGAGGCGTTGCTCAATCTGCCGAGATCTTCCCGACAACTCTCCGATTCGACCTGCAACGCGGTTCTACGCCTTGCCAATCGACCCAAGGGCGCCGGCAGCGCCGTGAGCGGTTCAGCTCATGCGGTATGGCGCCGCCGCCGTGAGCGGAGACGGTTCCGCCATTGTTCCGCTCCAGAGCGGTTGTGGACTTTCTTCTTCACCCCGCCGCAACGAAGACGTCGGAAAACGAGCGCCAGCCCCAAAAAGTAAGGGCGGTTCCTACCGCCTTATCAGTCCGATCCATCGGCAAAACAAGGGCGATTTGAGGTGGCGGTGTGTTTTGCTGCGCGTTAAATAATGATCTTCATCGGATAAGAGAATAAAAAATTCAAAAAATGAACATCTGTTCGATATAATAGAATACAGCCCGTCTGATTTCTCGTCTTCCCGCCCGCAATTGCTCTTCTTTCTGCACTTGACCAAGCGCGTTTGTTTCCCTCCGCTGCCGTCTCGACCGTCGGTCCCCGTCCTGGTCGGTTGGCGGCGCCTACGCAATCCGAGTATGAGCCAATCGACGATTCTCTCAATCAACCTGCGCGCCGCAGCGCGTAAAGACACTCCTGCCCAGGGCCAGTGGTGTTGTGCGACGTCGCATCCCGGAACGCACCAGCGCATTGCCCCGCGGCGACAACGGGTGACCAAGTGGGGCGTCCGTTGGGTGGTAGCTATCGCGGCGCGGATTGTCGAGATCTTCCTTGCCCCGCTTCGGGATCGCACGTGGAGCGGCGCCAACGACCGCAGGTGCTTCACCAATGACAACCGCGGCGCCCACCACATGGGCTTGCTCGATAAGACTCGCCGCACCATCGCGCCGCGGGCGGGCGTGCGAATCGATGTTGATGTTGAACGCTTCGGGCGTGCGATTCCTGGGGCGATTCCCTCGCCGGGGAGCTTTGGCCAACGTCAGAAGCGGCTAAAACGCCTCTTGCAAAATGGTGAACAGATCCTCTTCCGTGGGACGGCGAGGATTGGTCGTCATCAAGCGTTTGATTTGGAAGGCCTTGTGAGCAAATCCGGGAAGCTGCGAGGGCCGTGCTCCCAGGTCGCGAATTCGCTCAGGGATGTTGATATCGCGCTTCAGTTGTTCGACCGCCATAATGGCCCGCTCGGCGGCTTGATGCTCGGTCAGGCCCTGCGTGTCTTCGCCCAACAACGCTGCGATGCGAGCCAGTTGGGGAGTGCGCTCGGGCAGGTTGTACCGCATGACGTACGGCAACAGCAGCCCATTGCCGGCGCCGTGCGAGCAGTGCAACTCGCCACCCATGGGGTATTCCAAGGCGTGCACCAACGCCACGCCGCAATTGGAAAAAGCCAAGCCGGCCAGAGTGGCCGCCAAGGCCATCCCTTCACGAGCATCCAGGTTCTCCGGTTCGCGAACCGCGGTGCGCAGGTGTTGACCGATCAGCGCGATCGCCTTCTCGGCGAACACATCGCCCAACGGGTGCCGGCCGTCGTATGGGACCGTTTCGCCGGGGCCGACGGGCATGGCGGAAAAGTCGGTTGCGGTGTAGGCCTCGATGGCGTGTGTCAGTGCGTCGATGCCGCTATCGGCGGTCACCTGCGCAGGACAGGTTACGGTCAACTCGGGATCGACTACCGCCACGGCCGGCCGCAGGTAATTGCTCAACGTGCTGACTTTGATCTTTTGCTGCGTATCGGTCAGAACCGCCGCATGGGAAACTTCGCTGCCGGTGCCGGCGGTGGTCGGAACGCCAATCAAGGGCGTAACCGGACCAGGCACGTTGTCCCAGCTAAAGTAAGCGCTGGGATGGCCGCCGTGCGTGTGAAGGATCGCCACAATCTTGGCCAGGTCGAGATTGCTTCCGCCCCCGACGCCGACGATCACGTCGGGCCCAAACCGTCGGGCGTGCTCGGCCGCGCTCAGCGCTACTTCGATCGACGGTTCGGGCTCGCCGCCGTCAAAAACTTCAACGGCGATCCCCGCTTGGGCC
>CAYWIS010000057.1:8262-29215 GCA_964458385.1 uncultured Pirellulaceae bacterium | reverse complement strand
AGGCATAACGCGCATCGGGCAAAGCTTCACTGGGCCTAAATATTTCCTTGGCCAAGCGACTATGGTAGTCTTGCTCCGTGTTTCGCGGCGCCTTGGCGTTACCTTAGCGCGGCTTTCCGGTCCAACCCAGCAGAACCATGAAGCTTTCTCTCCCTCGCAATATGGTTGCGTGTCTTTTGGTGTTCGTGCTTGCGAGCGCGGCTGCGGCGCAGGTGGCGGGAACATCTGGGGCCCAAGACCTGGTCATTGCCGCGGATGGGCGCACTTCGGCCATCGTAGCGGTGGCGCCGGCCGCGGGGCCTTGGGAGAAGCGGGCCGCGACGGATCTGGTTCACTACATTCAACAAATGACGGGCGCCCAGCCGAAGCTGGCCGACACGGCCGAAACGCTTACGTCCGCATTGCAAGGCAAGGGGCCCGTTTTGGTTGTGGGGCAGGCGGCCCTTGAGGCTCAGCCGGCGCTGCGTGAGAAGTTGGCGAAAGCCGCCAAGCCCAATCCGCTGCTGCGGGCCGACGCCATTGTGCTCTCCCGAGAGGGGAACCGCGTGTACGTGGCGGGCGTCAATGACGACAGCCACTACTACGCGGCGGCCGAGCTGCTGCGGCGTTGGGGCTGCCGATGGTATATGCCCGGTGAGTTTGGCGAGTGCATCCCTCGTCACGCTGAGTTGAAGGTGGGCGACTTGGACTACGCGTATGGCTCGCCGTTCGAGGTCCGCCGTTATTGGATCAGTTGGAACGGCGACACGACGGGAAAAGACGAGTTCATGCGCCGCAACTTCTTCAACGAAGTTCATGTGCCTAACGGCCACAACCTGGGGAAGTATACGAAAGACCTAATTCCGCCCGGCAAGACGATGTTCAATGTGCCGATCTCCGAGGATCGCACCGCTCAGCATGTGGCCGCCCAGGTGTTGCCGCAGTACGCCCAGGGGGAGAACATCATGCTGGGCATGGAGGACGGCGTCTATGAGTCGGACTCGCAGCAAGATAAAGAACTGATCTCGCTTCAGTACGACAAGTACTTTCTTACCCAGTCGTACACCGACGCCTTCATGGTCTTCTATAACAAAGTGGCCGAGATCCTGATGCGTCAGGCGCCCAACAGCCAGGCGAAGATCGGGTTTTTGATCTACTCGAACATTACCTTGCCTCCAGTGCGGGAAGTGACCGCTGCTCGGCCGCTGGTCGGCTATCTGGCGCCAATCGATATCGACCCCATCCACAGCATGGACGACCCACGCTCGGGCCCGCGGCAAGAGTACCGCCAGATAATGGAGAAATGGGCCAAGGTGATGCAGGGTCGGCTGGTCATCTATGACTACGACCAAAGCATGCTTGTGTGGCGCGATTTGCCTAACCCTTCGCATCAGGCTTTTCGCGGCGATGTCAAGCATTACCAGAAGGCGGGCATCCTGGGGGTGGATACCGAAAGCCGGGGCGCTTTAGCCACCACGTTCACGAACCTCCACCTCCGGGGACAACTGCTGTGGAACCCCAATCTCGATGTGGACGCGCACCTGGCCGAGTTCTACATCAAGTTTTACGGTCCCGCGGCTGGACCTATGGCGGAATACTGGAAGGCCATATTCCAAGCGTGGGAAGAAACCATTGTTACCGAACACGAGCATTTCGTGGCGCCGGCGATTTACACTCCCGAATTGCTGGCCAAACTGCGCGATTGCTTGGCCCGAGCCGAAGCGGCGGTCCAGCCGTTGGCCTCCAAGGCAAACGACCGAGATAACGCGCGAGTTCTTGACCGGATGAAGTTCACTCGGCTGGGCTTCCAAGTGCTCGAAGCCTATATGGCGATGGTGACCGCCGCCAACACCGAGGTCGACTATAGAACAGCGGTAGCCGCGGGCGAACGTGGACTTGCGGCGCGCGAGCAGTTAACGGCAATGAATCCCGCCTTCACCACCTATAAGAACATCGGTGAACATGGCTATGCGTGGTGGCCTGGAGAAGTCCAGCAGTATCGCGAACTCTTGGAGTTCACCGAGGGGCCCAAGGGCCGGCTGGTGGCGAAACTGCCGCTGGTTTGGAATTTCCGCCGTGACCCGCACGACCTGGGCGTAAAGGAAGGATGGGCCAACCAGCCAATCGACCTGACCTGGTGGAATTCGCTGCCGCAGCCGGTGTCGCTAGAAGATCGCCAGAATAACCCTGGCCACGGAGAGCAACTGCGCGTCGATCAATACATCCAAGCGCAGGGAGTGATTACCCCCGATTTCCAGAGTTACACCGGCCACGCCTGGTATCAGACCGACGTGGAGTTAACGCCTGAACAGACGCAAGGCAAAGTTCATCTGCGGTTCCCGGGATTATTCAACGAGTGCTGGCTGTATGTGAACGGCGAGCAGGTCGCCCATCGCCCGTTCAAGGGCGTCTGGTGGATGAATGACTACCGTTTTGAATGGGATGTCGACCTGGCAGGGAAGCTCAAGCCCGGCCCCAATCGCATTGTGCTACGGATTTATAACCCGCATCACTTCGGCGGCATGTTCCGCCGTCCGTTTCTCTACCGCGCGGCCCACTAGAGTTGGCTCGACGTTGTGGGTGAGAACTGAGCCCGAAAGGGTGTGAAACGTGCCGACGGCCGCCGGCGCCCCCGGCGCAGAAGCACGCAAGGCGCAAACGTTCCGCCTGCACAGGGTAGCGCAATGGCTGCGCGTTGAGCCAACGGGCGCATTGTCTCAACCTCTGTACAGGGAGGGGGACGCATTGGCCTGCCCTTGAGAGCGGCATTGTGACTATAATCGGGGCTTTGTCCTCTCTGGCCCTCCCGCCTATTCATCCCGCCATGAAGCATTTGTTGCTCGCATTAACCGTCTTGGTCCCACTCTGGCCGTCGCGAGCGTCGGCCGCCGAAGCGCCGCCAGCCGAAAAGCCCATTCGCGCTTTGCTCGTGACCGGCGGTTGCTGTCACGACTACGCCCGGCAGAAGTTGATCCTCACGCGCGGCATTT
This sequence comes from uncultured Pirellulaceae bacterium, assembly GCA_964458385.1. Taxonomy (GTDB): domain Bacteria; phylum Planctomycetota; class Planctomycetia; order Pirellulales; family Pirellulaceae; genus JAHWKS01. The sequence continues at coordinate 26,246 of CAYWIS010000057.1, read as the reverse complement.
CGGCCCGGGCCAACGTGCAATGGACCGTCGTTCACCAGGGCGGCAGCAGCACCGACGCCAAAATTCCGCTCTACGAAGACCCTGACTGGGCCGAAGGCTTCGACGTGGTAGTGCATAACGAATGTTTTGCCAACGTACGCGACCAGGAATGGGTTGAACGCATTCTCAAGCCACATCGCGAGGGCGTGCCGGCCGTGCTCATTCACTGCGCCATGCACTGCTACCGCACCGGGACCGATCAATGGTTTGAGTTTGTTGGAGTGCAGTCGCCGGGGCACGGGCCGCATTACGCTTACACGGTCGAGAATCTGGCGCCCGAGCATCCCATCATGGCTCGCTTTGGCGACCGCTGGAGTACGCCCCGCGGCGAGTTGTACCACACCGTCAAAGTTTGGCCGACCGCCACCCCGCTGGCGCAAGCCCGCCGACAAGACAACAACGAGCCTCAGGTCTGTATTTGGACGAATCAATACGGCAAAGGCCGCGTGTTCGCCACCACCATTGGCCACTACAACGAAACGATGGTCGAGCCCATTTATCTCGACATGGTCACGCGCGGCTTGCTGTGGGCGGTAGGACGCACCGATGCGACGGCGTTCACACCTACCGACGCTCAGACCGACGCCGAAATCCGCAAGTTGGCCACGGCCCCCGTCGACGCGACGCCGGCTGCTTTGCCTTCGCAAGGGTGCTGCGGCGAGGGGAACCTGACGCGTAACAAACTGACCACGGCCAGCAGCGAAGAAAAGAACAAGAACAACCTGGCTCCCAAAGCGGTCGATGGCGACTTACGCACCCGTTGGTGCGCCTCTGGCCCGCAGGCGAATCAGTGGTGGCAGGTGGATCTGGGCAAGCCCGAACACGTCCGTTCGTTGCGCATTCACTGGGAATCGAACGCGGCTTACCGATACAAGGTCGACGCCTCGCCCGACGGCCAGACCTGGACGACCGTGGTTGACCAGTCAAATAACCAGCGCGTTCAGCGGATTGCGCCGCACGAGGTCGACGCCCCAGGAACGCGGTTCCTGCGGGTCACGTTCTTGGGATCGAGCACCGGCGGTTGGGGCAGCTTTTGGGAGTTTGAAGCTTACACCGGCAAGCTCCCTGAATTGCCTGCCGGGCTGGGCGACGCTTCTGGCCCGCCGGCCAGCGTAGCCGATGTGCAAGTTGTGGCGGATCCTTCGCTGCCGGCGACTGAGTTCAACGTCTCGCTGTTTGGGGCTCCGCCGCAGGTGAACTACCCGGTGTGTCTGGCCGCCGCTCCCACCGGTGAAGTGTTCGTGGGCGTGGACGAGCAAGGCTCGCTGGGACGCGAGAAAGGCCGCGGCAAGGTGCTGTGCTGCGTCGATGTGGATGGCGACGGAAAAGCAGACCGCATTACCGAATTCGCTAAGGTCGATCACCCGCGCGGCCTGATCTACGACGACGGTTCGCTGTGGGTGCTTCATCCGCCGTTTCTGACGGTGTTTCATGATGACAACCATGACGGTGTGGCCGACCGCGAGCAAACGCTGCTCACGGGCATTAGCACCGATCAAGTGGCCCAGCGCGGCGCCGACCATACGACCAACGGCATCCGCATGGGCATCGATGGCTGGATCTACATTGCCGTGGGCGACTTTGGCATCGCCGAAGCGGAAGGGACCGATGGAACGAAACTCAGCCGCCGGGGCGGCGGCATTGTGCGCGTGCGGCCCGACGGAACGGAAATGGAGATTTATGCCTGGGGGCTGCGGAACGTGCTCGACGTGGGCATTGACCCGTACCTGAACCTCTTCACCCGCGATAACACCAACGACGGCGGCGGTTGGAATGTGCGGCTAAGCCACATTTTGCAATCGGCTGAGTATGGCTATCCGTCGCTGTATATCAACTTTCCCGACGAGATCGCTCCGCCGCTGGCCGATTACGGCGGCGGCTCGGGCTGCGGAGGAATGTACCTGCACGACCTGCGCTGGCCGCAGCAGTACGGCGATGCGCTGTACACCTGCGACTGGGGACGCAGCGAAGTCTACCGGCACAACTTGCCGGCGCATGGCCCCACCTTCGACGCTCACCAGGCGGTGTTCCTCAAGATTCCGCGGCCGACCGATATCGACGTGGACGGCAGCGGGCGGATGTATGTTAGCAGTTGGAAAGACGGCGGCTTCAACTTCAGCACCCCGAACGTGGGTTTCGTGGCGCAGATCACGCCCAAGGATTTTCTGCCCAAGCCGTTCCCCGACTTGAAGGCGGCCAGCGATGAGCAACTGGTGAACTACTTGGCCGCCCCCAGTGCGGTTCACCGGCTGCACAGCCAACGTGAGTTGCTTCGCCGCGGCGTCAGCGACGCCCGTAAAACGCACCTGGTCGCTCTGGCGTCGGATTCGTCGCAGCCGCTGTATGGGCGCGTGGCGGCGATTTTTACGCTCAAGCAGTTGGCCGGCGTGGCGGCCCATCCGACGCTGGTGGAATTGGCGAAAGACGCCGCGGTGCGTGAATGGGCCTTGCGAGCGCTAACCGACCGCCGCACACAACTGGACGGCGTTCCGCTCGAGTTGTTCCTGACCGCTCTGCAAGATGAGAACCCGCGCGTCCGCGCGCAGGCGCTCATTAGTCTAGGACGGCTGGGACGGACCGAAGCGGCCGAAGCGATCTTGCCGTTGACGGCCCGTGCAGCCGATGAGCCGCCGCCCTCGGCGGAACCGTTCCATGCACAGCCCGATCCAGGGCGCGTGATTCCGCACCTGGCCGTGCGGGCCCTTGTGGCGCTCAATGCGGCCGAGACCTGTGTAACGGCGTTGAGCGGACCGTATGCCGACGGCGCCTTGGCGGCCCTCCGCGACATGCACACCGAGGCCGCCGTGAGCGGCTTGATTCGGAGTCTGGCTCAGGCCCGAGAAGTCGACCGGCGCCAAGCGATTCTGACGACCTTGATTCGTCTGTACTATCGCGAGGGTGACTATCGCGGCGACTGGTGGGGCACGCGCCCCGATACCAGCGGGCCGTATTACGACCGCAAACCGTGGTCGCAAAGCGAACGCATTGCCCAAGTGGTGCGCACCGCGGTGCTTGACTCGGAACCGGCCGCCGCCGAGGACTTGCGCCAGCAACTTGCTCGTCACAAAGTGACGATCGCGGGCGTAGCCGCCGCCGACGTTGCCGCAGCCCAACAAGAGCGGCAATCGCCCATCACCCTGCCTGCGGCTGATCCCAACAACCCCAACCAAATTGCCAATCTTCCCTTCGAGCAAGTTCTTGCGCGCATTGAGCAAGCGCCGGGCGATGCGACGCGCGGCAAGCAATTATTTGCCCAGCAGTCGTGCGTCGCTTGCCATACCGACGCCGACGGCCAAACGCCCAAGGGGCCGCATCTGGTAGATATCGGCAAACGTTACAACCGCACGGAATTGGCCGAGTCGATTCTCAAGCCCAGTGCGAAGATCGCCCAAGGGTTTGACACCTACAGCTTTGTCACGGTGGACGGAAAGATCGTAACCGGTTTTGTGGTAAGCGAAAGCGCCGACACCGTGCAGATTCGCCAGAACGACGGCTTGGCGGTCTCGCTCAAGAAGGACGAGATTGAAGAACGCGTCAAGCAGGAAGTCTCGATGATGCCCCTTGGTCTGGCCAACAATCTCACTCCCGAGCAACTGGCTGATCTGATCGCCTACCTGGAGTCGCTAAAGTAGAACCTGGCGTTCGTCATGGCGAGATGTTTTCGGCGGAGTGTGTGACGGACGTCGTGTCGAGAACCAAGGGGTGGAGCCATGAGCGCAACTTCGCCGGAAGAAGAACTGGAACGACGAATCGCCGCAGGCGAGCCCGCGGCGATCCGCGAGTTTTGGAGCGAGTTGCCAGCATCGGATGGGACGCGCCTGTTTTCGCGTTTAACGCCCGAGGAACAGGAGCAGGTGCTCGCCGCCTTGACCGCCGAAGAAGCGGCGCAGCTCCTAAGCGAATTGCCGCTGGCTTTGTCGACCGCGACGGTGGAGAACCTGCCGCCCGACGTAGCGGCGCAAATCCTCGACCGTTTGCCCAGCGACGAGCAGACCGACGTTCTCACGCAACTGGAGCCCGAGCAGGCCGAGGCGGTCCTCTCGCATATGGCGCCGGCCGAAGTGGCCGATGTCCACTACCTGCGCCAATACCCCGCCGATTCGGCCGGCGGCTTGATGGTCACCGAGTACCTGGCGTATCCGCACACGACGCGAGCGGCCGAGGTCGTCCATGATTTGCGGAGTCATGCCGAGCGGTATGCGCAATTTCACGTGCAGTACGTGTACGTGGTGTCGCCTGAAGGGACGTTGCTGGGGGTGGTTCGGCTGCGCGACTTGCTGTTCCTGCCGGACGACGCTCTCTTGGAGGCCGCAGTGCTTCCTGAGCCTGCTACGGTGCGCGTCGACGCCGGACTGGATGAGCTGGAAGCTTTCTTTGAAACGTACGGCTTCCTGGCGGCTCCGGTGGTGGACGAGCAAAATCGCCTGCTAGGCGTTGTTACCCGCGCCGACCTAGAAGACGCCGTCATGGAGCGGGCCGAGCAAACCTTCTTGCGATTCAGCGGTCTTGTGGCGGGCGAGGAGTTCCGCACCCTGCCGTTGCGGACGCGCGTCTTCGGCCGGTTAGCGTGGTTGAGCGTCACTCTGTTGCTAAGTGGAGTGGCTGCTACTGTGGTCGCTTTTTTTGAAGACACCTTGGCCCAGGTAATCGCGCTGGCGGTCTTCTTACCGATCGTCTCGGGCATGAGCGGCAACGCCGGGAATCAGGCCATCGCTGTCACCTTGCGGGAGTTAACGCTGGACCTGGTCCAGCCGCACGAGGTGGGGTGGGTGATCGGCAAAGAAGCCGCCGTGGGGGCGATCAACGGCGTAATTCTAGGGCTAGTTCTTAGCGTGGTGGCCTACCTTTGGAAAGGGAACCCCTACCTGGGGCTTGTGATTGGCGGGGCGCAAACGCTCAGCGTATTGATCGCGGCGTGTCTGGGCGGCGCGCTTCCGCTGGTGCTCAAACGTCTGGGTTTTGATCCCGCCCTGGCGTCGGCGCCCATTTTGACTACCATCACCGACGCTTCTGGATTCTTCCTGACGCTCGGTTTGGCCACGTGGATGCTTCGGCACTTGATGTAACTTGGCCCACGCGGTCGATTGTGCGTCTTGCGTGTTCGCCGAGTAACCAGGGAATGTTGGGGTTACTCTAGCTCGCTGAGAAACTCAATAAGAGCCTGATGGAATGCTTCGGGAGCGCTCATGTAGGGCGCATGGCTGCCGCCGGGAATGATCACCTTGCGGCTTTTCTCATGGACGCCGACCAGCCAATCGGCTTGCTCCTGGGGAATGGTTTGGTCATGTTCGCCCCAGATTGCCAGTACGGGAATGTCGATCTGTGACAGTTCCTCGCGGTATTGCGGGAGCGCCACCGGGGCCACGGCGACAAACCCGCTCAGACTTTGGGGATCGCTGGTTACCAGCGGCAAGGCGTACCGGCCGCTCATCGACGGTGAAACCACCACGGGCCGCTCTAGATTCAACGTGTTGAGTAGTCGCCTGAGCCACTCCTCAACCGGGATGGTCGTAGGCTCCGATGCCCCAAACCCCGGCAGATCAATAGCGTAAGCTCGCCAGCCGGCTCGCGATAAGGCGTCCAGCGTGCCGATCTCGCGCCAGGTTCGCGAAGAGAAGCTCGCCCCGTGCAACAAGACAATGGGACGTCCTGTGGTAGGCCCTTGGCGGAGGTAATGGAGTTCGCCTTCCAGGTCGATCGTGGCGCTGATGGGCATGCTCATGGCGGGCCTCCGCGGATCGAAATCATTCACCCGGGCTCACTCATACAGACGCACGCATTTTAGCACACCCGCGTTGTTGTCGTTGGTGCGGAAATAGAACCGGCCGTCGGCCAGCGCCGGCAGCGCACGGGTTACGCCTTCTCGGTTGACTTGGGCCGTTGCCTGCGGTTGGTAGCCTTGCGGCGTAGCGGGGGCGATCACCAATTCGCCGGTCGTCTTAAGCACTAGGAGCTTGTCGCCCACCAAAAGCACATGACCAACGCCAAAATCGTCAACCGACCAAACAACCTTGCCTGTGGCGGCCTCGATGCAGCGAAGTTTGCCGTTCTGGTAATCTTCCCGGCCATCGATGCCGTAAAGATGACCCTGGCGATAGACGCAGGTGGCGTACTGGCTCGACATCGACTCGTCGTTCGCCCATACCGTTTTGGCCGCTTGCGGCGTGATCTCGGCTAGCACCGCGCCCACGCCATAGGCGGCCGAAACAAATAGCCGGTTGTTTTCGAACACCAGCGGCGTGGCGGCGTTGACGGTCGGACCGCGCTGACCAAACGGGAAGCGGAACCGCACCTGGCCGCTGGCCGGATCGAGCGCCACACAGTTGAGCCGGGTTACAAAGATGACAAGCTGCTGGCCGTCGAGCGTGGTCAACGTGGGCGAGCTGTAGCTGGCGGCTTCGTCCGTCGCCTGCCAGACGGTCTTGCCGGTATCGAGGGCGAAAGCGACAATTCCCGCTCCATCGCGCCCGCCCAAGTTCACAATCACTTTGCCATCGGCCACGATTGGCGTGCTGCCAGCGCCAAAGTAGCCTTCCTGAGCGTGGTAGTCGGCGCCAGCCGCCCGCGACCAAACCTTGCGGCCTGTCTTCAGGTCGACGCAGTGCAGATCAGCGGCGGCGCCAAACGCATAGACGCGTCCTTGATGGATCAGCGGTGTAGCCCGCGGGCCGACGTCGGGATCAATGCCGCCTCCATACGTTGCGGGGAAGTCGGCCTTCCAGAGCGATTTTCCCGTTGTGGCGTCCAAGGCTTCCAGTCGCTCCACGTCGCGCACGCGGTGGAACACCACCACCGTGTTTCCTGTCACCACCGGTCCGGCGTAGCCTGCGCCTAGGGGATATGTCCACGCGGTCGGAGGTCCTCCGGCCGGCAGTCGTGCGGGCAGCGTTTCGCCTGGAGCCACACCGTTACGGCTGGGCCCCAAGATTTGCGGCCAATCGCCCGCATGCGCCGCCGAGAGGATGGCCGTTAGCAAGAAGGCGCCAAGCGAAACCCGGAATATTGCAGGCGGCGCTCCTGCGCCGCTGTCCCGAGGGGGTAATTCCGTCATAGATTGGCCGTAGTGCTAGAGAGAACTGGACGACGCCCGCTGGTCGGATTGGGACAGATGGGGCAAAATGCCACGATACTGCGCCCCCACGCGCGGTACAATGACGGAATAGACTTCGTGCATTACGGAAGAGGAGGCGGCTTCGTTGTCGCGCTATTTTCGTTTAGTCGGAAAGAAACGCGGCGCCCGTCGAACCGGTTCGCCGGTTGTGGCGGGGGTAGGAGAAGCGTTCTTTTATGGAACGCTGGCGCTGATCGGGTCGGTGGGGCTAGGGTTGTTGACCGTATGGGAGTTGCTCCCTCCCAAGGTGCTTCCGCCGCTGACAGGATGGGCGTTTGGTCTGCTGCTGGCGGTGCTTGCTGCGCTGGTGGTCATTGGCGGCGTGGGCGTGATTCTCACGGTGCTGGAAGTAGGCGCCTCGGCCGAACGCCGCGCAGCGCTACGTCAACAAGCCTCGCAATTTGAACTGCTGGGCGAGTCTCGCGTCTCGGCTCGCGATTATCCAGGCGTTCCCCGCCCGTCCGATTTGACCAATAGCCCAGGGGTGAAATTAGCCTATCGGCTTCCCGCTGCTTCAGCGCCGGCCTGGGGATTAGTGTTGGCCACAATCCTGGGGTTAGTTTGGAACGCGGTGGGGGTGGTGCTTATTTTTGTAGCGATTAATAGCCACCGCTCGGGCGAGCCCCTGTGGTTTTTAACGATTTTTGTGATTGGATTTGTCGTGCTGGGCGCGTGGGGAATGTACTATTTTGTGCGCGAGCTGCGAGCCGCCACGGGCATCGGTCCCACCTGCATGGAAATTTCCGATATGCCGCTGCATCCGGGACGCCAGTACGAAATTTGGCTGCTTCAGCGAGGCCGGCATGCGATTCGGTCGCTGTAGGTCTCGCTGGTATGCGAGGAAGAAGCTATCTTTCACCAAGGCACCAACGTGCGGACCGAGCGGCGCGAGGTGCGCCGTCAGCCAGTGTTCCGGGCCGAGAATGTGAAGGTCCGTCCCGAGGCGCCCTACGAGCACCGTTCGACGCTCCAGGCGCCGGACGACGCTATGCACTCGTTTCAATCGCCGCACAACGCTATCCGTTGGAAACTGGTCGTCGAGGGGGAGGCCGAAGGTTGGCCCCGGTTTGAACGATGCTTTCCGATTCTGCTGTATCCCGATTCATCCCCCAAGCCCTGACTTCGCCCCGTTTCGTCGGCCGCGCCATCGCTATGGAGCCGCTCATCAGCATTCACATTCGCCGCCAACGTCCGGTCTATCAGCCGGGCGATGAGCTGGAATGCCAGTACCAGATCGACGCCGTCGATCCGGACGACATTCACGCGCTGGAAGCCTCGGTACTGTGGCACACCGACGGCAAAGGGGATGTGGATATGGGCATCCACTACTTTGAGCGTCGCACCCCGCGCTCGCCCGACGACGAGTTTCGCCAGCAGTTCACCCTCAAGACCATTCTCCCCAAAAGCCCTAGCACCTACGATGGCGAAATCGTCAAGATTCGCTGGTGTGTCCGCGTGCGGCTGTTTATGAAACGCGGCAAGGAAATTTCTTACGAAATGCCGTTTCAACTGGCGCCGCTACGGTCCACCAGTTCGCCCAAAGAAAGCCTCAACGGCCGCCAAGAGAAGAACATTTCGGCTTCGGCGGCGCCTAGCGATGCCTCCTCGCCTCAGCACGGCTAACCCTTTTTCCAGCAGTCAAATTCGACCCGGCGCCGTTGCGTTTCTGTTTGAGCCGGGGGAGTCGATCGAAAGCTGCCTTGCGCGTTGGGAGCGCAACGGGCATTGGGGCCAGATTCGCGGACCTCACGGCTCGGGCAAATCAACCTTGCTGGCTGCCTTGCTGCCGAAGCTGCGCGAACAAGGCTGGCGGGTGGAGCATCTTTGCTTGCATCAAGGACAGCGCCGTTTGCCGGTCGGCTGGCCGCCGCACGCTGGGGTGAATGCGCGGACGGTGCTCGTCATTGATGGCCTGGAGCAGCTTGCGTGGTGGCGGCGTGGGCGTCTAAAGCGGCTTTGCCGCCAACGCGGCTGGGGGCTGCTGGCGACCACCCATCGTAACTTGGGCTTACCCGATCTCTACGTGACTCGGCCCACCGTCGAATTAGCACAGCGCGTGGCCGCACGCCTTCTCGAAGGCTGGCCCGCGTTGATCGCTCCCGACGATGTAGAACGCTGCTTTACAGCTCATGCCGGCGACATGCGCGAAACCTTCTTCGCGCTCTACGACTTGTTTGAAGCGCGCAGAAAGTCTACGTCCGCCTCTTAGCAGCGCGCTGGCGGCCGCTTCTTAAATTTACGAGGGTTCCGTTGCTCAGCGCACCAGAGCCGGTTCACGGGGAGCGACGCGCACATGGACGTTGCCGACCGGGCGAAGCGTGACCGTCGGCCACGGTTGCGGCGGGCCTGCCTTGATGCGCTCCAGCGTGACCGCGGGCAAGATCGTCGCCAAGACCAGACTCGCCTCAAGCATGGCCAGCGAGCTGCCGATGCAGCGGCGCGGCCCGGCGCCAAAGGGAAACCAGGCGAATTTGGGCAGCCCTTCGGCGCGCTCGGGCGTCCAACGGTCGGGATCAAAATCCCACGGGCGCTTAAACCAGCGCTCGTCGTGGTGGACCACCCATTGGGAGATTAATACGTTGGTCTTGGCGGGGATGGTGTAGCCGCCGATCTGGCAATCGTGGATGGCGCGACGCCCCACGGCGAATGCCGGCGGATACAAACGCAGCGACTCTTTGAGCACCTGCTCTAGGTAGGTCAAACGCGGCAAATCGGCTACGGTCGGCGCCCGGCCGCCCAGTTGCTCGTCCAACTCGTGGAGCAGCCGGGCTTCTACTTCCGGATGTTCAGCCAACAGCAAGCAGGTAAAGGTCAGGGCGTTGGCGGTCGTTTCGTGCCCCGCCATGAGCATGGTCATGGTTTCGTCGCGCAACTGCTGGTCGGTCATGCCCTGGCCGTCGTCTTGATCGCGGGCCTGGAGCAATCGCGAGAGCACGTCGTCACGCTGCTGGCCCGCAGCGCGGCGCTCCTGAATAATGCGATCAATCAAACGTTGCAGGTCGCGCACCGCGCGCCGCAAGCGGCGGTTGTTCTCGGTTGGAATCCACAGCGGTGGGCGGATCGTCGTTTCGCACCGGCGGCGGAAATGCTCCAGAATCGCCAAGTGCGAACGGAAGACCGTGTCGTAGTCGTCGCCCAACTCCACGCCCAAAAGCGCTTTGGCGGCCACCGCCAGCGTGAGCTTGACCATCTCGGCGTGCAGGTCGATGGTTTGCCCCGTCGACCAGGAACGATAGAGCTGCTGCGCTTCGTCGACAATCAGCGGACCGAACTCCGCAACCCGATCTCGGTGGAAGGACGGCTGCGTTAGCTGCCGCTGGCGCCGCCACAGTTCGCCTTCGCTCAAAAGCAGGCCCTGGCCCAGCACGGGGCGGAGGAAACTCAGGGCGTAGTTCTTGGTGAAGTTCCGATGGTCGTGAACGAGCACCTGCTCAATGGCGTCGGGGTGCGAAACGAGCACCGCATTGCGGTCCACGAAACGCAGCCAGACCACGTCGCCATAGTCTCGAGCGCAGCGGGTAAAGAACTCCAGCATGTCGCCCCGCAGTTCGCCCACGTGTCCCCACAGCCAATGACCTTTCGGTCCTGGTGGTCGGCCTGTGGAACTCATTGGATGGTAACTCCTTCGCTTGTTGTCCGAGGGGCGAGCTACTCCCCCCTGACGAAACGCACAGCATTTCCCCGCGCAACGCGCGTCAGCTCCCAAATTCATGCAGCGGGTGGGCGACGCCACCCGCTGCAGACGCCCCCGCTTTTGTGGTTGTGGCGTCCTTGGGGAACAGAGACGTCGGGGACGCTTTCCCTAGGCAACATGGTATAACAAGGGCGAATTTTGCGGAATGACCGACCATTCTTCGCATTGGGCGCCTCATATATGACTGCGGCCTGGATTTCCGAATTGCGGAATCTGCTGGGCGATCGCGTTTCGACCGACGCCGACGTGCTGGCGGAGCATAGCCATGACATCTCTCGCCACCCGCCCCACCTGCCCCAGGCCGTGGCCTATCCGCAAAGCTCGGAAGAAACGGCCCGCGTGGTGCAGATTTGCGCCGCCCACCGTACGCCGATCGTTCCTTTTGGGACAGGGACCGCAGTCGAAGGTGGGGTAGTGGCCACGCGGGGAGGGCTGTCTCTTGACTTGCGAAGGATGAACCGCATCGTGCGCGTCAGCGCTCCCGATCGTGACGCGACTGTTGAGGCGGGCGTCACGCGCAAGCAGCTTAACCGGCACTTGGAGGAGAACTTCCCAGGGTTGTTCTTTCCGGTCGATCCGGGCGCCGACGCTTCGCTGGGCGGGATGTGCGCGACGAACGCTTCGGGCCAGTCGGCCGTACGTTACGGCTCCATGCGCGATAACGTCTTGGGACTAACCGCGGTGTTGGCCGATGGCCGCGTGATTCGCACCGGCGGCCGAGCGCGCAAGTCGTCGGCTGGTTACGATCTGACGCGGCTGTTGGTCGGCTCCGAAGGCACGTTGGGCGTGATTACGGAAGTCACCTTGCGGTTAGCGATCACGCCCGAAGCCGCGAGCGCCGCCGTGTGTCGCTTTGAGGGCATCGAACCCGCCGTCGACGCCGTCACGCAAATCATGACGGCGGGCATTCCCATGGCGCGGATCGAGCTGCTAGACGAAACGCTCATGACCGCCATCGCCCGCTACTCCAACTTGCCCTATGCGGCTGCGCCTACATTGTTCTTTGAGTTCGATGGGACGTTGGCGGCGGTGGTCGAACATGCGCGGCGAGTAGGCGAAATCACCGCGCGTTTAGGCGGCGGCGAGTTCCAATGGGCGCTCGAAAAGGCCGACCGCGACCGCCTCTGGCAAGCTCGCTACGACGCCTACTATGCCGCGCTGGCCCTGCGGCCGGGATCGATCGCGTATGCGACCGATGTGTGCGTGCCCGTCTCGCGTTTGGCGGAAGGCATTCTGCGTACGAAGCGTCTTTTGGATGAGGCGCCGTTTCCTGCGCCGCTCTTTGGCCACGTGGGCGACGGCAACTTCCATGTGTTGTTAATGATCGACCCCCATAGCGAACATGAGCTAGCCGCCGCACAAACAATGAACCGTCGGATTGTTGAGATCGCCTTGGAGCTGGAAGGTACCTGCACCGGCGAACACGGCATCGGCCTGGGAAAACGCGAGTTCCTTTTGCAAGAGCATGGCGAGGCGGTGGACGTCATGCGGGCCATCAAGCAGGCTCTCGATCCGAATAACCTTATGAATCCAGATAAGGTGTTGTTGCCGTGCAACTAACGGCGTTGTTGCGACAAGAGAAGAACGCCACCTCACCTGTTGGCCGTTGTGAGTTGAACCATCCTGCGTTGAACGTGGAGGCTTTTGGGTTCTTGTTTTTGTTGCTGCTGCGCGTCTTGCCGGTTACTTTGCGGGTAAACTTGCGAGCCCAATGCCATGCTCTTGTTCAAGAAGAAATTCCTTGAAGCGATCCGCCAGGGGAGCAAGACGCAAACGATCCGGATGTGGAAGTTTCGCATGATGCGCACTGGGCAGCGAAGCTACATTCCCGGCGCCGGATACATTCGGATCGAGTCGGTCGAGCAAATCACGCTTGATGACCTGACCGAGGAAGACGCCGTGCGCGACGGCTTTGAAACCTTAGCCGCCTTACGAGCAGAGCTCCAAAGCATCTACTCTCCCACCTCCGCCGACGGCCGCAAGCCATTCCGCATCCGCTTTGCGCTCTTGCCGCCCGAGGAGCAGAAGAAACAGTCGGAGCCCAAACCCGCCCCGTAGGGCCCGCCTCTTGGGGACGGGCCCTTTCGATACAGCGTGTGCAAGAGAACGTCGCCTGCCTTGATGGGGCGTGGAGAGTTACGGCTTGAGCGCCTTCGTGGCGGCCTCGTCGAGTTCTTTCAGCCCCAGGTCGCGGTCGACCTCGTGGAAACCCGCGTGGTAATGCAGCACCTTGCCGTCGGCTCCGATCATCACAAACAGCGGCAGCTTGCCCCCTGCGGCCCGCGGATCGCCAAATCGCTTGAGCATGGCGCCGTCGTCCAGGTAGATCGGATAACTCAGGTTCATAAACGATTGCAGTTTGCGGGTGCTGGAAATCGCCTGGTTTCGGGTGTTGCGGTCGGCGAAGCGCTCATCCACCGACACGCCAACAACCTTCAGACCGGCGGCCTTGTGCTTGCGATAGAGGAAGTCGAGATAGCCGACCTGTCCGTAAGGCTCTTCCAGCGGCGTGTCGCGGTATTCCCAGAAGTGGAGCACCGTGACGGAGCCGGCCAAGTCGGTGCTGGCAAGCTTCTCGCCGCGCATCCCTTGCAGCTCAAAGTGCGGCGCCGGCCGATCGAGCAATTTGGTGCGCATCGCCGCCACGCGGCCCGAGCGGCCGTTCTGCAGCCGCAGGTCTTCCTCGGCGTCGGCGGCGATCTCGGCCAACGGTGTGTTGGCGGCGGCGGCGACGGCCTGGGGAAGATCTTTTTTCAGCACGTTTAACTGTTCATCGCTCCACGACACCTCCCGAGCGTCGGGCTCCAACTTCAAGGTGTCGCGGAGCGCGAGCCATTGTTCAAACGCCGCCACGATTTTCGCTGCTTGCGCTTCGGAAAGAGTTTCCGATTTTGTACGCTTCAATTGGACCCCATATGGCTTGCCGCGTCCGAGCGTCATGCGCTGCGCGGCGGCAATTGCGGCGCCCGTCGCCCGATCGAACCACAACATGCCCTTGGGGCCGTACGGGCCGCGAACTTCCACGCGCCAGGCCTCGCGACCGTCCCGCGCGCCGCTGGCTCCCGTTGTGAACTCCAATGATCCCTGCTTCCACGAAACGCCTTCTCGCAACTCGTCGGCCGGCCGCGTGAACAGTAGGTCGATGGTCGCCTCGGTCAAACCTTCGCCGTGGTCGAACAGCAGCGAGGGCGCCGCGCCGCGGATGGTGCGGCCGTCGCGGGTGACGCGCCATTGACCATAGCGTCCGGTCCATGGAAAGCCGCCGCGACCTTCATCGGCGAGCGTCCAAAGATAGGTGGTCGAATCGGCGTCGGCGTCGGCGATGAACACCGTCAGCGTAATGGTTTTCGGCCCCACGTTGTGTTCAGCCCGTTCGGCAATCATCTCGCCTTCCCAGGTGGATAGCGTTCCCGCTTCGCCACTAGCAGCAAGGGCGACCAGGAGCGTCAACGAAGGTAAGAGCATCGACATGGGGCAATCCTTATAAGGCGGGACGCAGGCAATCTTATGCGCATGGAGGAGGCTTCGTCCCAGCGTTCCACAGGAAGAACTTCCAAGCGGCGGAAACCATCCGTCGCCGTTGATGGATTGTAGCTTGCCCGGCGCCGCTTTTCGAGCGGCCCGCACCGCGCGCACAAAAAAACCGCGTTGCTCCAAGCAACGCGGTCTTCGGAGTGACCCGTCTCGCTCGTTGTCTTAATGGCCCAGCCAAATCGAGAAGCCAGGGCGGCTGAATCGAATTACTGGGCCGTGGTGATTGTGGTGGTGGCGTGCTTCTTCGAGCCGCGCCAACTCTCGCACGTCGTCGTGCAGGTGGTGGAGTGTATCTTCCATGGATTTCAGGATGCGGCGCACATGGCGGGTATTGCCGTGAATGTGCCCGCCGCTGTATGTGCCGTAGTAGCTGCCGAAATGGCCGTGGTAGTGACCCAGTCCGGCGGCGTTATGCTCAATCTCTTCCACCAAATCTTCGATGTGGTGGAACAGACGATCCAATTGCCGCAGGTCGCTTTCCAAGTGCGAGAGCGAACCCTGGTGATGGGCCACCTCGTGAATGTGTTCGGCCAGGCGGATCATTTGCCGGGCGTCTTCGCGCAGGTGACGGAATTGCGAGGTATGGCGGTAATGCGCCGTGAACTCTTGATCCAACTGTCGAGCGTAGCGGGTCAACTGGACGGCCAGGCCGTCGATGTGGCTGTACGTGTTGGCCGTCGCAGTCCCGGTCAGGGCGAATCCGGCCAGAGCAAGCGTCAAGAAGGTGCGAGTCAACATGGTTTGGGTTCCTGGTCGTTTCCAAGGGAGGGTTTTGTTCGCCCCACATCTCAGTCACCGTCAAACCGTCAAAGAACCCGACAAAATTTCGAACAAAATTTTTCGGGCGTCGTAAAGCGGCATTCGAAAACGACATAGTTCCTCAGAGAAAAGTCGGCCCCTTTTCGCCAAGCCCGCCCTGTGGGCCATTTACCCACACTTCACTGCCGCTTGGCTCACAGGAAGTGCGTCTGGCTGTTGTTCCTGCCTCTTGGGGATCAACGCAAGGACAAGAAAGAAGGCGGCGGATTGCAAAAAGGCCGGCCTACGCAAAGCGTCGACCGGCCCGGAAAAATCGGCTTATCCGCAATAACGGGATGTTACCGGTATTCGTCCTCGTCGTCTTCGTCGCGGTCGGGGTGGAGTGGATCGTCGGGTGAGAAGAAGAAATCGCCCAAGCCCAGCGGTACGGCCCCGCCCCCTAAAGTGCGCTGTCGGCGCTCGGCCAGCGATTGCAGGTCCAGGGCGTCTTCCCCCAGACAGCGCTCCAGCCCTTCACGCCAGGCTTGGTCCTTCTGTACCGGATGGCCCTCGGTCTGGGCCAGACGCTTCATGGCGTAACGCAGCAGGTTGATTCCATCGCGCGGCGAAAAATCGAGATTCAATTCATGCGAGCGCTGAAGGAAATCGACCGTCATGGCCAGCATTTCCGGCTCGGCAAAGGGGAGGTGATATTGCAAGATCGCCAGCTCGTCTTGCCGGTCGGGAAAGCCCACCGTCAAGGTCGGTTGAAGACGGCTGAGAATGTAGTCGGGGATTTCGTAGGTTGAGTCATCCTGATTCATCGTTACCGCGCAGCGGAAGTCGGGATGCGCGTGAATGGTCACTCCCGCCACAATCGACTCCACGTACCGGCGCTGGTCGAAGAGCGGCGCCAGACTAGCCCACGACTTTTCATTCATCCGGTTCCCTTCGTCCAGAATACACACCCCGCCGCGAATCATGGCCGTCACAAGTGGCGAAGCATGGTAGGCGATCTTACCGCTTTCCGCCAGCACGGGCGTGACCAGCAGATCTTCGGGGCGGGTATCGGCGGTGCATTGGTAGATGTACAGCTCTTGCTTGCGTTCCCGGGCGCCCGCCACCGCCAGGGCCGTCTTGCCGATGCCAGGCGGGCCCACCAAGCGCGGCGTAAGCGGTAAATCCTTGGGGTCGACCACTAACCAGCAGGCTAAGAGTTGCTTGAGGATCTCGCGCTGTCCGATCCATTCGCCCGAGGGGTTATGCGGTTGACTGAGCTTCAAGCGGACGTCGCCGATGTCGACGTGGGATTGGCTGACAGCGTGATTCATACAAGAGAAGGCTGCGTAAAACGTAAAATCGCTAGAAAAAGCGCCGGCGGGCGCGGCGCAAAACTAATCCGTTTCCTGTCATTATCTCGCCCCTTCTCGATTGCCGACGGAAACCGCACGACGCCATGCGCTTGGCTTGCGGCAGAACGCCGGGAAAGAAGGGGCGCGGTTCAATGTACCAGGCTTGTCTCGTGGGAAGTAGGCCGCGGCGCTGCGCCCGCTCTTGTGATCTATAGTTACGTTGGTGTTTCGCGCTAGAGAGCGAGACGCGGCCAATGGGAAACTTGGGATTAATTGCTATGACCGTCGCCGCCGACCGTCCACAGACCTTAGAGGCTTCTTCCGCGACCGAAACCTTTCCCCAGGAGCGCGTAGAGCGGTCGCTAGACGCCTTGGAGCAACTGGGGTCGGCACTGGTCGAACCCGACCGCTTTGTGGCGCCGCCGGGCTTTTTGCTCTCGGTGGTGATTCCCGTCTACAACGAGGAAGCCACTATCGTCCAAGTGATTGAGAGTTTGCGGGCATTGCCGCTTCCTGTCGAACTCTTGATTATCGACGATTGTAGCACCGACGGGACTCGCAACATTTTGCGCCGGTACGAGAACGACGAGGATATTCGCATTGTTTACAAGCCGAAGAACGAAGGCAAAGGCGCGGCCTTGCGCACTGGGTTTGCGCTGGCGCGTGGCGACGTGGTTGTGGTGCAGGACGCCGACCTGGAGTACGACCCCCGCGACCTTCCACGCCTGGTGCAGCCCATTATCGAAGGCCGGGCCGACGTGGTGTATGGTTCGCGTTACCTAAGCGACCGCCACGAGAGCGCCGAGTTCCGCCAGCGGCGCCAGCGCGATCCGTCGCTTGTGCATTGGTTGGGTAATGCGCTGCTCACCTGGGCGTCGAATTGTTTCACTGGGCTGCGGTTGACCGATATGGAAACCTGCTATAAAGCCTTCCGCCGCGACGTCATTCAGCGCATTGAGTTGCAGCAGGACCGGTTTGGCTTTGAACCGGAAGTGACCGCCAAGATCGCGCGTCATAAGTATCGCGTATGCGAGACGCCGATTTCGTATCGCCCGCGCACGTACGCCGAGGGAAAGAAGATCGGTATACGGGATCTGTTTAATGCACTGTTCTGCATCGTTCAGTACGGCGTTTGGGAACGCGGCAACTAAGACCTTGGCTATCCGTTAAGGAAATGGCACGGCGCTGCTTGCGTCTTGGGCCGCTGTCGAGAGTCTGGGGCGCTGGGTTTTCTCCTCCCGTTGTGGCGCGAATGCCAAGCGGCCAACCAAGAGTGAAGGAAGTCACTGCATGGATGTTGTTTACCAAATCGAACCAGAGTTGACGGTCGCCGAGTTCATTGACGTACTACGCCGCTCCACCTTGGCCGAACGGCGACCTGTGGATGACGAAAAGCGCATGGAAGGGATGCTGCGCCACGCCGACCTCGTTGTGACGGCCCGCGTGGCGGGGAAATTGGTCGGGGTGTCGCGGGCGCTGACCGATTTTCACTACTGCACGTATCTTTCCGATCTGG
>CAYWIS010000057.1:0-8252 GCA_964458385.1 uncultured Pirellulaceae bacterium | reverse complement strand
CAGATCGCCTAGAGGAGGCCATGATGCAGTTGACCGATCTGGCCGTGGACGTGCAGTTTCAACGCCAAGGCATCGGCCGGGAGTTGCTGCGGCGCACGCATGAGGCGGCGGGCCTACAGACCACGCTCATCCTGCTGGCGGCGCCCAAGGCGGCAACCTATTACCCCCATGTGGGAATGGAACCGCACGGATCTTGCTGGATCACGCCCGGTCGCCGCAATCCTTAAGCTTGCCGGAAAACCTTGGCGCATAGGCACTTGCGCTGGCTCACAAATTCGGCTGGCGAAAAATTGGAAAAAAAATTAAAGTCTGGCTCCCTCCCACCATGGGTGACCCAGAATTCCCGCGCCACGGAAGGAGCGACACGTGAAAATCAAGGAGCTAGCGATTGATCGGTATGGAGCCTGGTCTAAGCTACGACTGAGCGACCTGGACGACCGGCTGAACGTGGTTTACGGCGCCAACGGTTCAGGTAAGACGACGGTTGTGCGGTTCTTGCAGGCCATGTTGTATGGCTTTCCGCACTTTCAAGAAAGCCTGGCGCCGGCCCAAAGCTCGCCGTGGGGCGGTTCGGTGACGGTTGAGGGGCCGCACGGACGCCGCACCATTCGCCGGCACGACAACGGAACTCGCACAGGCCGGCTGAGCTTACATACCCCCGACGGGGCCACCATCGACCGCGACGCGCTTCCTGAGTTGCTCTCGGGCGTGGAAGAGTCGGTGTTCCGCCTGATCTTTACCGCCAGCTTCCGCGACACGCCGCCCACCGAAACCTTGGTGCAAACCGCGCTGGCGCACGGGTTTGAACTGGTCGAAACGCCTCGCGAACCGGCGCCGCCGCGGGGAGAAGAACTCGATCTGTTGCGGCGCATCGACGAAGAGCGGCGCGAAATTGCCCGGGTGAAAGAGCGCCGCCGCGTGGTCGAAACCGAAATTGGCGAACTGGAGCGCGACCGCGTTCATTGGCGTTATCGTCGCGACGACGAGCTGCGCCGCGTGCAAGACGACCTGGCGCGGTGTGAAGCGGAAGCGGTCCGCCTGCGCCGCGAATTGAAAACACTCGACGATGAGATTGCCGCCTGGGAAGAGCGCCGTGCGGCGCAATCGGCTGCGGTCTTGGTCGGCGCCGACGATGATGAGGACGCCGAGGGGCTGACCCTGCAAGGCCGCCTGCAAGCGATCCAGTCGCAACTGGATCGTTGGCGCCAAGTGCAGCAAGACGTGACGGACCGCCGCACGCGGTTGCGGCGCGAAGTAATGAGCTGGACCGCTGACGGGCCCGACTCGCCGGTGGTGATCTGGAGTGAAGCTCAGAAGCACATCGACGCCATCGAACAACGTCTCGATCAGTTACAAGGTGAAATTCGCTTGTTGGCCGATCCGCCCGCGGGCGAGAACTGCAACTGCCGCGAGGCCGACCGCCGCTGCTCGCCGCTGGTGCGGGCCGTGCGCGAAGAGGTCTACCAGCTTTGTCGCGAATTGAACCGTCATTATTTGAGCGATCGGCGCGACGAAATCACCACCGAATTGCATCAACTTCGCCGCTGCCACGCCGAGGTGACTTCGCATATTCAGCGTCTGATACGGCGGAAGGAACGCATTGAGCGCGAGTTGGAAATCCAGAATTCCGCCATCGCTCCCACGCGGCTTCGCCGTCAAGAAACGGCCGAACGTCTCCGCCGGTGCGAAATCGAGTTAGCCGACCTGCACGAGGAGCTTCGCCGCTTGGAGCGGCTGCCCACGCTGGCCGAAGTGGAAGCGCCGCTGGAGGCCCGCCGCCGTGAATTGGCTGCCCTCCAGCGTGAGTTGGACGAGCGGCAAGAGCGGCTCAGCGCGTACGAACGCAGCGAAGCGCTGCTGCGAGCCCGAACACCCGAGCCGCCGGCGCTTCAACCGACGGTGATTCAGGAAGCTTCAGACTACCTGCGGCGGATGACCGACGGCCAGTTCCGCTACATTCACGTGTGGCGCAACGATCGGACCATCTGGTTAGAGGACGCCCGTGGCGAGTCGTTCGCGCTGGACACCCAAGGACGGTCGATCCGCGATCGGGTCCACCTGTCGCTGTGTCTGGCTTTGGTGGCCGGGTACGCGCGACGAGGCGTGTACTTGCCGTTGCTCTTGGACGATACGTTTGTGAACTTTGATCTAGCTCAGGCCGAGCAAGTCGCCCGGCTGTTGTGTGAGTTCTCCTCGCACGGCCGCCAGGTGTTTGTGTTCACGTGCCGCGAGCAAGTGGCCCGTCTGTTCCGGCGGCTGGATGTGCCCGTGCTGGAGCTGCCGGCCGATTCGAGCCTGCACGAGCAACAGGCGATTCGTTGGACGAGCGAACCTACGGTGAGCGTGCCATTGGTGGCGTCCGCCGTCGCTTCGTCTAATCCATTGGCGTATTTAGAAAACGATCTGACGCCGCCGCTGCGCGAAAGCGACGACGATTGGCGCCGCGACAACAGTTCGCGTCAACCGCGGCATTACCTGCAACGTAGCGACGCGGTGCATTACGCTCCGGATATCGATAAGGCGGCCGCCGCTGAGCTGGCCGCCCAAGGAGTGACCACGGTGGGCGAGTTTCTGGCGCTTTCGCCGTTGGCTGTGGAGAACCGCCTGGCTCGCTTGCGAATTTCGGCCGAGACCATTCGTCAATGGCAGGCGATGGCGCGGCTGATGTGCGATACGCCACACTTACGAGCGTATGATGCGCGGATTCTTGTCGCCAGCGGCGTGACCTCCAGCGAGGAATTGGAGCGGCTGTCGCCCGAAGAGTTGCTGCAACGGGTGGAGCAATGCCTGGTGACGGATGAAGGCCGCCGGTTGTTCCACATGGGCGACGATGAAGAGTTGGCCCGCCTGGCGAGCTGGATCGGCTCGGGCCGGGCGACGCAATCGCTGCGCGAGACGCAAAAGCGTCATTGGTCGCGGCGCCAACAGACCCATCGCAGTCGTCGCTGGTACGATCCGGCGCACTCGTCGGAGCTTCCTCCGCGTTTGCTCTCCGAAAGTTACCCAGACGGCGCCAAGCGGCGGTTTTATCTGGAGTTGTCTAGCCCCGTGAGCGACGCTCCCGGGATTGGCCTTCGTACCGCGGAACGCTTGCACGCCATTGGCGTTAAGACCGTGGCTGACCTGTTGACGATTTCTCCCGAAAGCGCTGCCCGGAGGATTGGCCATAGCCGCATTACCGCGCAGACGATTCGCGACTGGCAGGCAGCCGCCGAGTTGGTGTGCTCGGTGCCGCAACTTCGCGGTCACGACGCGCAAATCCTGGTGGCTTGCGGCGTGAACACCGTGGCTCGGCTGGCTACCAGCGACGCCGTACGACTGTACGAAACGGTGAAGCCGTTTGCGGCGTCATCCGAAGGTCAGCGCATCTTGCGCGACAGCCCCGCGCCCGACTTGGCCGAAGTGGCTTACTGGATCGACTGCGCCAAAGACGCCCGACAACTGCACGCCGCGTAACTTTACGGTCGGCGTCGTGGGGCGAAACGCTCTGCTTGACACCTTCCTTCGTTCCCAGGCGGTGGCTGGGAACGAAGGAAGATTACGTTCGAGCCGTCATCTGCGGAACGACGGTATCTTGAGGAAGCGGCAGTTGCGGTAAGAGGCGGTTCTCCAGGATGTCGAGCTTCGCTTCTTGATAGCGCAAGTTGCCGGTTACGTAGGCGAAGAAGGCATTGCACAAGGCGCTGGCGACCGCCAGATTGGCGAACAGAATCTGCGGCGTGGAGAGCGCCAGTTCGCCGCAGTTGGGGCCGCCGGGAAGGTCGCCCGTGGCGTGAGCAATCTCGGGATGGAACCGAGTTAGCGGCGCCGTTATATCGCGGCCATTCTTGCGAACGTAGATTTGTACGTTGCCGTACACTCCGCGCTCCCGGGGTGGGGCAACGCCCTCATTCCCGCCGCTGAACAAGGCGACTTCCTTGAGCGTCTGGCAATGTTCGGAAACCAACCGCCGCGTGGGATGATTGTCGACGGTCAGGATGACCATATCTCCTGACTTAATCAGACCGTGAATGTTCTCGGCGTTGACATACTGATTCACCGCGACAAGGGAGCCGTCAAAGGGAGCAAGCGCCTGGAGTGTTTCGGCGGCCTTCACTTCGGCCTTATTGCCCAGGGTCTGAAACGCCATCCGCTGATCGTTGGCCGGTTCAAAGGTGTCGCCGTCGATGAGCACCAGACGCAGCCCCGGAATGTGCCGCTGACTCTTGAGGTAACGGCCCAAAAACTCCAACACAATGCAGCCGATGCCTCCTAGCCCGATGATCTTGACCCGCGCTCCCGGCGGGAGCTGGCAGATCAGTTCATCGGTTGATTCGGCAGGTCGCGACTTGCCGCGGGCAGACTTGGTTGGACGTTTGCCCTGAGAGCGCCGCGGGGAGTTTGCTTTGGAGGGAGACTTCTTCGCCGTGGTCGCCATAGCCTGCTCCTGGGAAATAAGAAGAATCGCTTGTCTCTTGGTTATGCGTCGCTAGATCCTCTGAAGCTCTCGTTGCTGTTCTTGGAGCTTGGGTGGACGGTTTTGACGTTGGTGAACCATAGGGGCCGTTTGACCTTGACGGTAAGCTGGTCCATCCACCGTTGAGGAATGTGGCGGCGCGGCTTTTCAAAACCCTGGAACACATCGTCAAACTCAAGTTCGAAACGGCGTCCATCGACCGCCAACGCCACGTGGAAGTCGGGCTGCCGACGGTCGATGCGCCCGACCACCGCGTGGACGCCGTCGCGATACACTTCGTCGGCTTCGTCAGTCCAAGAGCTATAAGCGCCATGATCGCCGTGGCAGTGGATCGACATGGCGATGATATGCCGGGGCGGCAGTTGGCTGGGTGTCTCGTAGGTGACGTCCAGCGCGGAACGCACGCCGAAGGAATTCTCCCACACGGTTGCTTGTTGCTTGGGAACGAAGATGCGGTAACGCTGCTTTACCAGGTCCCACAACATCAGCACGATCGATTCCGAGCCGTGCTTGACGTACACCTTCCGAAAGAAACCCACAACATACTCCAAGGCGGCCTTCGGCAGCTTGGGGTAGTTCAGAGCCAACTGCGACGTATGCTCCTCCAGCCAGTACGGCGCCTTGCTCGCCAAGACGTCGCTTTGAAACCAGGGATGATTGCGGCAAAAGTACAGACCCGAGCGGGTCAACAAGTAGTATTCGGAATCTTCGGGCCGCTCCATATCGGCCGAGGTTTTCAAGTACAGGGGAATCTTCGACATAGATGACTCCTGGGCCAATCGGCGGCCGCAAGGGATACAGAGCCAAAGCGAGAGACGACGCGACCGGTGCGCGGTGTGGCTATCGTGCACAGCCGAAGAACCGCGCGCGAGCCGCTTCAAAACGCCGAAGCGCTAAGACATGGGCTGACCGAAAGCTCCGCCTGACCGACGGAGCCTGTAGATCGTTCTGACTTCTGTGGATGCGGGTTACGTTGCGGCGGTCGCCGGATTCTGTTGAACGAAATTGAGGTAACGTTGAACGATGCTTGTTGGGGAGGATCTCCGCGGAACGACGGAATGA
The DNA here is from genome assembly GCA_964458385.1 of uncultured Pirellulaceae bacterium. GTDB lineage: Bacteria > Planctomycetota > Planctomycetia > Pirellulales > Pirellulaceae > JAHWKS01. The sequence continues at coordinate 2,734 of CAYWIS010000057.1, read as the reverse complement.
ATCGAATAGCTCTGCCTGTCGATCTCTTCCAACAGGCAATCCATCAATTCGCCCACCGTGAGCGCGGGTTTCCAAGGAAGGGATAAAGCAAAAGCGTCGTCCTGCTTGGAGGCTTGCTCCCAGCGTTCGACCGGATGCAGGTCGGGATGAATGCCTTGGGAGAATCCCCAGCTTGAGAGCCCCTCGTGCCGTTCCGACGACCGATTGAAAGCGCCATCCCACGTGTGCGTTACGAGGTTGCCCAACTGAGCCGTCCAGTCCATGCTGGGCGTGTTGTGCAAGTGCTGCGTGCAGATCCAAGATCGCAGTCGCTTGGGAGTCTTGATAATCGAAACGTTCAGCAGCGCGGGATAACACAGTAAGTCGCTCTTGCTCCGCAACGGCTCATTGCGGAAGTACAGTTCGTTGTAGCTCGTCAAAAACAACTGTTCGCCCCGCTGATAGTACAAGGCGAAGGTGATGGCGTAAGGCATGCTCAGCCGCACCTTGCGGTATTTCGTGCCGGGGCCAAAGTCGACGGGCGAATCGTTGGCGATCCACCGCAGCGACCGGCAAAACGGCGGATGTTGATGCACGACCAGCAAGTAGGGCTCGCTCCATCGGAGGAACTTCACGCCGTCGGGCAAGGCGAGGCCATCGATCGGCGCACGGCTCTCGCGCAGGAACATGGCGCAGAGATCGGCCTCGGGCCGCTCAATCGTTTGGCCTTCTTCGGTCTTCAACGAGACCTTGCCGTTGGCGATGATCAGTGTGTCAGCCATGGAAAGCACCAGGAAAAGGAAAAACGGGAGGGAGAGCAGAGTAATAAAAGGCCTGGTTGAAGTTCGGGGAGAAAACGCATAACCAAGGCGGCGCGAGTAGGGGCGCCCCGCGTTCCTTCTGCTTGGCCCCTACTCGCAATTCGCGGCTTGCGATTCGCACGCTTACCCTTTCTCTCCTGCACGCTTAACGAAGTTCAGCACTTGGCCTTCTTGAAGGACGGTGTTTTCATCGACTTCCTGACCGTCCACAACCGAGACGGCGTCGGGGGCGATGTTCATGCGGTCGGCCAACTCGTGGCGCGCCTGGGCGACCGTCATGCCAACGAGAGGAAGCGAATGCGAATACACCCCATGAATCACTTCGACGCGCCGTTCGCCCGTGGCGAAATCGTTGTTGAAGGAATCTTGGCCCCACGTGGGGGCGCCCGAGTTGCGAAACCTTTCGAGCGGCATAAGTCATGCTCCTAAAAAAGAAAAAAACGAAAGACGCCAATAGACCGCCTCCTTGTATCCGGCTTTTGACAGCCTGTTTGGATGACAGGAAGGCCCTGCTTTGTTGAAGCTCGCCCGTTTCAAGCTTCTTGGCGCCTGCGCTCCGAAGACGCGATCTCCAAGACGGCAAGCGTTGGGGGACTTGCGGTTTTGTGACCAAAGAGAACTCTCCAGCGCGAAGTCAAAGGCCATTCGCTTTCACGCTTCTTCCGAAACGCCGTACACTTGGATGGCGTGGTACACATCGTCCGGACCGATCAGCACGCGTCCTTCCAGCGCGGCGTGCGCCAGCACCGCTTCGAGAAGCCCCAGCGCGGCGCCGGGGTTTTGGCCTGGCATCCACGCTGCCTGCTTGAGCACAACCGTGAGCAACTCGGGAGCCGCCTCAAGCGGTTCCGTTTGGGTGAACTCGTCGAGCCGCGCCTTGAGGATCATTCCCACTTCTTCTTGCGATAGGGGAACGGGCGGCACAATCTGCACCCGGCGCCGCAATTCGGGCCAGGGGGCGGCGCCGTCTCGCCAGGGGACTTCGTCGGCCACCGCGATCATCTTCAACCCGGCGTCCAAGGCGTCGGCCACGAGCGCGGCCGCCACCCGCGAATGCCCCAGCAGCAAGTCGAATTGCTCTAGCACTAGCAGGACATGCTCGGCGTGCAGGGCCGCGTCCAAGGTCTTGCCCAAGCGCTCGTCGCACTGCGGGGGAAAGATCATTCCGGCGCACAGCGATGCACTGTGCACCCAGAGGGCGCGCCCTGCAACGCCGATCTCCAAGAGCCGTGCGGCGGCCAGGCGGGCAAGCGTGGATTTGCCCGATCCGGCGCCGCCGAGGATTAAAGGACAGGTAGGCGACCGATTGCGATAAACCGTCGCCACCACGCACGCCACACGGTCGGCTTGGGTCGGCGTGGGACGCACGGCGGGTGTACGTAGTTGTTCGGCGCTCAATACGAGGCCGAACGCTTCTAAGCGTTTCACCACGGCGCGCGGCGGCGCGGCGTCTTCTCGCAAGTCGCCGTACTTTCGCCAGGCGGTTTGCAGAGGACTGTCGATGCACTCCAAGCCGCTTAGGATGGCTCGGTCCAGGTTGCCGAGAATCGGCTCCTCCAGCGTCAGGGCGAGCCAGCGCGCCTGTTTGGCGCCGCAAAAGAGCCGGCGGCGGTCGGCGTCGGGGCCGAGGTAGTAGAAGTCTTCGTCGACGTAGACTTGCCATGTGTCGTGGCCCCGTTGGCGCCATAGCATGTTGGTCCGTGGCTTGCTGAAGTGCGCCCCCGCCAGCACGCCGTTCAATTGCAAGGTCTGTGCTTGCGGCTCAACCACCTGCACCTGGTGCGCTTGGAGCACTTGGACCAGCTTTTCGTTGATTTTTTCCCGAAGGGCCATAGCCAAACCTTTCCACAAGGGAGCGCAAGCCCGCCCGCAAGTCATGTTGCGGGCTTGCGCCGGTGAGCCGTCTTGTTATTCCGCCATTAGCTTCGCAAATG
>CAYWIS010000056.1:0-29594 GCA_964458385.1 uncultured Pirellulaceae bacterium | reverse complement strand
TCGCCGGGCGCAAGTTGAATGCATTTTCGCAGCGTCTCTTCCGCCTCACCCACGAAAATTACGTCAGCCAAACCGTCAAAGTAATTCTCTTCCACGGTTACCCAAGGGCCGCCTACGACCGTCATCACGCCGCGGGCTTTCAGCTCTTGTAGAATCTCCCGCATGCGAAAGCGTTGCACGCTCATGCCGGTCAAACCAACGAGATCAAACCGGGCAAGCTGGTCAAAATCGAGCGGCTCCACGTTTTCATCAAAGAGCGTCACGCGGTGCTCGGGTGGAGTCAGAGCGGCCAAGAGCGGCAGACAGGCGACGGGCAAATTCGCCTTTTTGCCGAACAGCGGCAGAGCGTGCTCCATACCCCAGTAAGAAACCTCAAACCGGGGATTGATTATCGCAAGGTCGGCCACGAAGAATTCCTTAATCAGGACGGCCGAAAAGAGCAGCGCGTTCAACGTACCACTCCCCAGGCCGCCAAGCAAGAAAAAACCTTGCAGATAGCGGCGACTCGCGAAGGTTGCTCCTCTCGTTTGTCGACTGCCCTCTCGCGACGCGGCACGCGCCGTGACGGCCAACAACACCACTCCAGAGAACTACATTAACGCCACCACAGAGAAGCGTGTACGACTCGGTTGCATCTTGGCAACCGTCATGGTCGATATAAAGAGAACGCCGCGCCTTTCTTTTTCACAGCCTTCAATTCGCCAGGCGCTTTGCGGATGATTAAGCTGATGGATGTCGCCCGGTCGATTTCGTCTCGCCGCCCGCAGTTGCGGACAATCCGCACCCATCCTGTGTTCAAAGCCAATCAACGTCTCGACAAATACCGCATCGAACGTAAGATCGCCGACGGTGGGTTCGCCGCGGTCTATCAGGCGCTGGACACCATCGAGGGCGTGCGGGTGGCGTTGAAAATTCCCCACCCTCACCTCGTCACGCCGCACGTGCTGGAGCAATTCCGTCGGGAAGTGCGGCTAGCCGCGACGCTGGACCATCCGAACATCCTGCCGCTAAAGAATGCCTCGTTCATTGACGGCCATTTTGTGATTGTGTTCGCCTTGGGCGAACGGACGCTGGCCGATCGACTCCGCAGCCGTCTCTCGCTGGAAACCGCCTTCGACTACGCGGAGCAAATGATGGAGGCGGTCGCCTACGCCCACGACCATTGGATCGTCCACTGCGACATTAAACCCGAAAACCTGATCCTCTTCCCCGGCAATCGACTGCGGTTGACCGATTTTGGCATTGCCCGCGTGGTAATGCGAACGATCAAGGCGTCGGGGTCGGGCACGGTAGGTTACATTGCCCCAGAACAAGCCGTTGGGCGACCGTCGTTCCAATCGGACGTCTTTTCGATGGGCCTGATTATTTACCGGATGTTGACCGGCTATCTGCCCGAATGGCCCTATCGCTGGCCGCCGCCGGGAATTGAAAGGCTGCGACGAAAGGGCCATCCAGACCTGATTCAGTGGCTGCGTAAGGCGACAGATCCTGATCCGCGCAAACGGTTCACCGACGCGCGGCAAATGCTCAACGCTTTTCAACGCCTTAAACCTCGCTCCCTGCGTTTTGCTCAGGCCCGCCGCGCCGCCAGCAGCACGACTCGCCGCCTGCGGGCATAGAAGCGCCCGTTCGGCCTAGGCGTCCCCAGACGCAAGATCCACCGGGCACGAGTGCGGTAAGAGGGCCAAGTCGGGGGCCGCGACCGATCGCCGCACGAGCAAGCCCCTGATGATTTACGCTTCCTTAAATCAACCCCGCCAATTCCTGCAAAAGACGCCAGTTTTCCAGGCGATCTTGCATCGCGGCTAAGAGGGTAGAGCTCGGGTTCCCCTCTTGGTCAAAATGTTTAGCAAAGCGGCCTTCGGAGCGGGCGAAGTCGAGGAAGGTGACCGGCTTGCCAGTCTTGGGGTTCACATACCAGTCGTCTTTGAGCGCTGGATTTCCTTGCAGCGAGAGGCGCTCTCGAATTCGACCGCCTTTGCGGGGATCATAGACCAAGAGCGGAAAAGCGCGACTATCGACCGCCAGGCGAGCCTGATCGTGAGCCATGTTGTCGGCCACACCGTGCTCGGGTTGGCAAGTGGTGTAGCAACTAATTAACGCCGGGCCGTCGAACTCTAAGGCGCCGAGCACCGCCTTGTAGAAGTGATTCGCATGGGCGCACGTGGTCTGAGCTACAAAGGTGCGGGGATGCATCATCGCAATCTGCGCAATCTCTTTGCGGCGTTCCTGCTTGCCGTCGATCTTCTTGCCGTGCAGGCTCATCTTGGTGTTCTGCCCGGTGAAAGTGCTGGTTGAGGCTTGCCCGCCGGTGTTGGAATAGACCTGCGTATCGAGCACGAAAACTTTGATGTTCATCCCTGAGGCCAACATTCGCGAGAGCGATTGGAAGCCAATGTCAAACATTGCGCCATCGCCGCCGATACACCACAGCGGCTTGTCTTGCCAACCGATCTGGTCCCAGCGGGCGCGCACGCCCATTGCGTCGGCCGGAGCATTTTCAAAGAGAGAGTTGGTCCACGGCACCAGGTAGGGGTTGTAAGGATACGTCGAGGTGTAAACCGTGTTGCACCCGGTGGCGGCCACAATGCCCCACTGATCGCCATAGCGGGCGCCCGTAGCGGCACAGAGCATGCGCAGGGCGGTGCCTTCGCCGCAACCGGCGCAAGAGCCGGCGCCACCGGTATAGATGTGGGCGCGTTCTTTGAGCATCATGTCGACGAGCAGATTTTCGTTGATGTAGCGATCGTCGGACGGGCCGAAGTCCTTGAAGTAGCGGTGCGATTTACGGACGTCCTCCATCACTTTGTCGGTCTTGGACGTCATCTCGAGAGCGTGGTCGTCGCATACCGTGACGCACTCGGCGCAGCCCTTGCACTTACTGGGGTCAATGATGATGGCGAACACGCCCCCTTCCTGCCCTTTCTTTTGCGGCCCGTCGTAATATTTGCGAGTCTTGGCCCATTGGGCCGCGAACATCTGGCGGTCCTTCTCATCGGGAATGGAGGTCAATTTGGCTTGAAAGTCCGACTCTGAAAGGACCTTACCCAAGATGGCCGTATCGGGGCACTCGGTAACACAGTCCATGCAACCGGTGCAATGGTCGGATAGGTAGAGGGGAATCTCGGGCGCCACGTAACTGAAATCGCGCAGACTGGCCGTGCCCGCCGGAATGAGCGACCGGGCCACCGACAAGTCGGCCGGCAGCTCTTTTTCGCCGTGGCCTTCCTCGTAGCCGTGGATAATTCGGTCGTTGAAATCGTCTACGTCCAAGACGGGCAAACTCACTCGCGGATAAGGCTTGTCGACCAACGTGCCGTAGCTGTTGTTGTTAAAAGGATCGCGGGCGTTGGCTTGATTCATCAAGCAAGTTTTTTCTTCGACGGTGGCCATGATCGAAAGCTCCCAACCGAAAGCAGCGTGCGGCAGAACGAACGACGCGAACAGTCCCTACGTGGGGCGGACAGCATACTTCCCCACGTGCAATTCACTACTTACGGGCCGGCAACACATTCTTGGGGTTTGCCGCTCGCTTGTTGAATCAGTTCCTGGGGTACTTCCTGCATTTCGCTGTAGCCCCGTTTAACGCAGGTAAGGTTGTCTTGGACGACTTGCTCGCCGCGTTTGCCGAAGTACTTGCGCAGAGCTTTCTCGACGCCCGCGTAAACTGCTTCGTCGGTCATGCCGCTTTCGGCGGCGTAGGGCGTGAGGCGCAAAAAGGCCCCCAACAGCACAATGCCTTGCATGCGCATCTGAAGGTCGGGTTCCGAGGCGACCTCGCGGGCGATTTGGACCATGTCGATGTAATACACCCGGAGGCATTTCTCTCGGATCGTCCTTTGATGTTCGGGCGGAATGCGTCGCCATACGTCGGCCGGAGCACGAAGATGGCTTTGCATAAAAACGGCGCCGCCGTCGACCATGCCCTTAAGCGGATTACCGCTGAACAGGGCGTTGGTATCGTTGAGTACAACCAGTTCGACCCGCTCTAGTTCGCTGTGGGTGCGAATGTGCGAATCGGCAATGGTCAGGTAGTACGTTGTGGGCAGGCCCTTCTTTTCCGACCCGTACTTGGGATACGCCTGCACGTCTTTGCCGAATACCTGCCCGGCGATGGTGGCGATCACCTTGTTCGTGGTCACCGAGCCGTAACCGCCGACCGAGTGGCCACGCATGGAAAACGCGCCGTGCGGGCGGAGGTCGGGGTCTTCGCCCGGCTCCAGGGCGAGCGGATGTTTGAGGCCCACGACAAAGAAATCCTGGCCGTCGTGCATCATGTTCTTGTAAATGGCGACGATGTCGCCGGGGGTGACGTCGCGGCTCCCAAGCCCGGCCGCGCCGTGATAGATCTTGGGAACGCGGGCGATCTTTTCCTGGCCATTTTGCCCCGTTACGGCGTCGCAGAAGGCGGCCTTAATCTCGCGGGTTAGGTGGTTGCCGGTGGTCGAAAGCGGGTCGTCCATGCGTTCGATCACGCTGAACGCCCGGCAGTTGCACAGCGTCTGAACGATCCGCCGCGCAGGAAACGGACGGAAGCAATAGATATTCAAGCAGCCGGCCTTCACACCGCGGTCGCGCAGGTAATCGACCGTGGCCTGGGCGGTTTCCATGTAGCAGCCCATACCGACCAGGATGTAGTCGGCGTCGTCACAGCGGTACGGGTCGACAAAGTCGTACCGGCGGCCAGTGTTGCGGTAGAACTCGTTGAAAGCGTCTTTCAGGGCGGGCTCAACTTGCTCGTAGTACCACCTCTGAGCGATCTTACCCTTCATGTACGAATCCTGATTCTGCACAACACCCGACATGACGGGGTTGGCCGGATCCATCAGGTTGATCAATTTCTCTGAGGGAGGGCCGACAAACTTCTTCATAAACTCCGGCTCGATCAACCGCACGCTTTCGACCGTGTGCGTGGTCAGAAAACCATCCTGCACGTTGAAGAAGGGAGTGTGAGAAGCCTCGGCCGCCCGGCGAGCGATCAGGCACAAATCGCCGGCCTCTTGCGCATTGCGGGCGAAAAGCATGCCCCAACCGCAGTCGGCAACGCTCATCACATCGTCATGGCCGGCGTGAACGTTGAGACTATGGCTGGTGAGCGCTCGGGCGCCAATGTTGAACACCACCGGCAGTCGCTTGCCCGCAATGGTGTAGAGCACCTCCTTCATTAACACCAGACCTTGGCCCGAGGTGAAGTTGGTTACGCGGCCCCCCGCCAAGGCGAAACCTTCGCAGAAGGTGGCTGAGGAATGCTCGCTCTCGGGCTCCATGAACACCAATTGTTCGCCCCACAGATTGGGCACGCCGTTGGTCACCGCCTGATTGAAACCCGTGGCCATCGTGGTCGAGCTGGTGATGGGATAAGCGCCCGAGCCTTGACAGATCCGGCTTTCGACCCAGACGACCGCTTCGGCGCCGTCGCAGGTAGTGGGAATGCCCGGATAAGGAAACTTCGGGGGATTGGTTTCGACCAACGGGGTATCGGTCACATCGTGGAAAGGAACGGTCGCCATCTGCCGTGGACCTCCTCACGGGGAAAAGAACGGCGTTACCGGGAAAGGGAGTCTCCGCAACACCCCTGGTCCCAGCCGCGCTGGTCAGGTCAACTTCCCGCGACGCGAGCTTTACGCCGCGCCGTGGCGATGTGCTTTCGGCAGTGGCTCGCCCCCATGGAACGGACGCATCAAAGAAGAGCGGGGCAGCCGTTGCGTGTATTTTCTCGGACGTCAGATAAGGTCCGAACGATGCGATTAGATAGCTAGGTATTGTAGCCGGTTTTGAAGGCGGATCAAACTTTTTCCCCGCCAATCGCCAAGCAACATCCTTGGATTTACCACCGCAAAGGCGCTGCGTCCGTTCGGAAAACATTCGCGCAAGGAGGGCGATCTCGGCCAACACAGCCAAGCCAATTCGGACAGTAACCATCTTGGAAAATGTCTCGGGGAAATGTGAGGAACAGGAAAACGCGGACGGGCCGTCCCAATCAGCCGCGAAGGCTCGATGTTGTGCACGCACTTCACACCATCCGCCGCAACGGCGGTGATTTGTCGACACGCTACGAATGAAGGTTGAGGAGGTCGCCTCCGCCGCAGACGCCCGTTGAGCATCTTGGGGAGGATTAGAATGACGACGAGGGGAGTTGGCCATGCTCAGCGCTGGCCGGTGGGACAAGCAATCTTGGGCGGAGCAAGACGACGGCGTTCAACGGGAGCCCCGCCTTACGCCGTCGCCCGATTCAGCACGTCCTATTATACCGAACAGATGTTCATTTTTGAAAATTAACCACGATCTTCACTTGAGTACCCGACTAATTACGGAGCAGAAAAAAACAAAAAAGGCGCAATTCCTAGGAACTGCGCCTTGCGTAAGGCCAGAAGGGAAATCCCTTCGCCCTTAGTTTTTCGCGAACCGGCGCCGCAGGACGGGGCCTGCGGCGGCGCGCCGGGTCGATTTGCTCGCGACTATTTGAACATCGGGTCGTTCGGGTTGCCGCGCGACAGGAGGTAGGCCATCAGGTCGAGTACTTCGTCCTGATTGAGCACCTTGAGCAGGTCGGCCGGCATGAGCGAAACCTTCGACGGCTCATGAACTTCGATGTCGTCCTTCGGAATCACGACGATCTTCGTCAGGTCTTCGGGATCGACCACGATGGTCAACCTCTCGTCGTCCTCAGCAGTCACCCGGCCGGTATAGGTCTTGCCGTCGGCCGTTTGAATGACCGAAGCTCGGTACTGGTCGGAGATGACCTTGCTGGGATCGACAATCGCTTCCGACAGATCCTTGAAGTTGAAGCGGCCGGCGGAGTTCGTCAGGTCGGGGCCTGTAGCGCCGCCTTCCCCGGCAAAGCGATGGCACACCACGCATCGAGCCGCCGCAAAGGTGCGTTTCCCGTTTTCGAAGTTCCGGCCCGAAAGCCCGCCTTCGGCTAAAGCCAGCAGGTCGGAGAGCGTCCAGTCGCGTCCGGGTCCTTTGGGCTTGGGTAGCGTGGCGGCGGGAACCGGAGCCAACGAAACTTCGCCTTCCAACGCCTTACGCTCGGCTTCCGAAGCGTTCTCCAGAGCGTCTTTCCGAATGTTGTCGATAAAGCCCTGATAGCTGGCGCCGCCGCTGCGCGTGCGGGCCTGGGCCAGCCAGTCGAAGTACTCCTTGCGTTGCTCTAGAGTCCAGCCGAACTGCACGTTACGAAGCGTGTAGGCATAATGGACCTTTTGCAACTCAGGATGGTTGGCCAGCATTTGGGCAATCGTCCCACCGTAGCCGGGGTTACGCGCCAGCAGTTCCGCAATGTCTTGCGGCGTGTACTGCGTGGGCTTGCGCATCTCGGCCAGGGTCTTTTCGACCACCGTCGGCGATTTGAGATACACCAGCAGTTGGACCAACTCACGGTTCAGGTTGTCGCTGGCGGCCGGATACAGCGGATCCAACTTTTGCAGCAAACGTGCGGCGTCAGCCGGCGCCGGTTCGCCCATCCGGATAAACGCCAACTGGTATACACGAAGCAGTTCCAGTTGCTGGGTTTCGCTGAGCGAGCCGAACTTGATGCCGTCCAGCGCCGCCAGCAGTTCGCCTTGCAGCGACTTATCGCCCTGACGGGTCAACGCGACCGCGGCAGTAATCAGGGTTTGCGGATCCTTCTCCGCCAACACGCGGCTTTGCCAGGTAGCCGGGGGCTGATGCTCCAAGGCCACACGAGCGGCATAGCGGATAAACCGGTCGGCGTGCTTCAAGTGCGGCCAAACGAAGTCCACGGCCCGAGCCGGGTCGCTCGCCTTCTGGTGGTGCGCCTCCAACTGCCGGCGAAGCGCCCGCAGTTCGGCTCCGCGGGAATCGCGGGCATCGACCCGAGCGGTCGATTCATCGCCATGGTACGTAACCCGGTACAGCGCCGACTGCGTACCACGCCCACCCACCGTAAAGTAGAACGCGCCGTCGGGTCCGATAACCGCGTCGGTCAGCGGAAGCGGCGTACGCGAGACAAACTCCTCTTTGACCGCGCGGTACGTGGCGCCGTGCGGCTCCAGGTGCAAGGCGTAGATAGTGCCGAAGGTCCAGTCGAGAATATATAGCGCCTTCTGGTACTTGGCCGGGAACTTCGCCCCATAGCCGAAGGTAACGCCTACCGGCGAACCGGGGCCGATGTCGAGCACCGGCGGCAAGCTATCCACATAGTATTCGGGCCACTTGCCCGCGCCGCTGCGCCAGCCAAATTCGCTGCCGCTGGTGGCATGGGTAACGCGGGTGGGGCGGTACCAGGGGCTGCCCATGTCCCATTCCATGTCGGAATCGTACGCGAACAACTCGCCGTCGGCGTTGAAGTCGATGTCGTACGCGTTACGGTAGCCAACGCTGATTATCTCCCAGGTCTTGCCCTCGGGATCGGTCTTAGCGATCCAACCGCCAGGTGCAAGCCGACCGGCCGCGTGGCCGCGGGCGTCCCACTGGCGCGGCAATAGCAAATCCTCGCCCCAGTTCGTGGGAATGCGGCTCGCATCGATCTTGGGCGGCGGGTCGGTATGGTTGCCGCAGACCACGTAGATCGACTTGCCATCGGGCGAGAGCCGCAGCCCATGCGGTCCGTGTTCGCCGCCGCCACGGAACGTGGCTAGCTTGGTTACTTCGTCATATTGGTCATCGCCGTTCGTGTCGCGAACGCGGTACAAACCGCTGCCGGGGCCGCCATTAACCGAAAGGTACAGACTGCCGAAAGCCGCCAAAATGCCTTGGGCGGCGGTGATCTTCACGTCGAGCTTTTCCACCTTGGTCGGCTCATCGCTTCCCAGCCGCGGCGGCGTAATGCGATACAGCCCCTTGTCGCCTTGATCGCTGGCGATCAGCCGCCCTTTCTCATCAAAGGCGATGCTCACCCACGAACCTTGTGTCGGCGCGGGTACCGTATAGAGCAGCTCCACCTGGAATCCGGGCAACACCTGGAAGATGTCGCGCGGCGTGCTCGACGCAGGGAACGAGCCGGCCGTGGCGAACACATCGCCCCACGGCGATACGCCCATCTTTCCGCGAGTGGCCACTTCCAGCGACTTTTGGGCCTCGCGGCTTTCGGCCACATGCCAGGATTTATCAGTCACCACGTATTGCGGCTGGCCGGTTTCGGGAATGAGAACGAGCTTCACCGCCAGAGCGGCCACGCCTTCTCGATTAGCGCCTTCCACCAGCAGCGTATTCGAACCGGGCTTGAGGTGCTTCTTCACATTGATGCGCACCGCCTGCTGCCAATCATCACTGCTGACGACCTGCTCATCGTTGATGAACACCGTCATCATGTTGTCGCACGAGGCGAGCAGCCAAGCCGAGTTAAGCAGCGAGGGCGCCGTGAACTCCTTGCGGAAAATGTATTTACGCTCGTTGCTTGGCCCCCAGATCCACTCCGAGGCCGGACCGCCTTGCAACACAGCCTTATCGGGTACAGCGTCGGCGTCGGCTTTTTGGGGTTGTTCTTGCCCGCGCACCTGCGCCGGCGCCACAGACGGTTTCTGGGTAAAGAGCGTGCCTTCCTGCGCCAGGGCGGCAGGCATGACAGCAAGCATGGCGGCAAGCGACCATCCGCCGCACGCCAAGTAGAGAAAACGACTTCGCATGAACTATTCCTGAGTGGGACAAAAATGAAGTGCTAATCGCGGCAGGGCAAGAAACGCAGGCCGCCGCATCCTAGCGAAACCACAACCCGGGCGATTGTGGAGCGCACCGAGAGCGGGCCTTGTGGGGCCCTAAGTATAGCCCGCCGAAAAGACAATTTCACCAGGGCCCTTTAACACGACCTTAACACATAGACAGCGAACGATTCCAGCAGCGGCCAAGAGCAGCCCCTCTCCCGATGTAGCCGCATCACCCACTCAACGCCATGCCGGTGCAAGTCGAAAGCGTTGTGCCGTGCAAGCAACGCTCGACAAGGCCGCGCCACGTCATCAGGTTGTGTGGTTTTCGAATGACGCGGCAAGGTCTTCGTAACTTTGCGATCTGGGTCGATCGTTCATGCCGCGTCATTCTTCGGCCTGGAAGCGAGTTGCTTCGGCGGCGGTCCGGCCGTGGCGGTGGCGCGCTTTCGGAACAGCGCCCGCTTCAGGCATCACCCGCGCCGTCGGGGCGCCTTCCTGGACGTCGGCGTCGTACACCGTCACCGGCCCCGAACCCCTAGGCGCATGCGTCACGCCTCTTGCTTCCGCTCGCGCCCTGCCCGTCAGCCGCATAGGAAGGCATAGTACGATTTTTGGGGGTTTGTTAAAATGCAGAAATTGCAAATGTCTTAACTTTTCTTGGAGTTCTATGGGTATGGCGCTTCGCCCCGGATGGCTTGCGTGGCTAGTTGGCGTGGGATGGCTTTTGGCGTGGATCAGCGCCGCGCGCGCCGACGACCCGGCCCCTTCCAAGCAGACCCTGCCCGATCAGCGCGCCCCCGTGGAATTGGAGCCAGCCCCCGAAAAACTTCCCACGGCTCCCAGCGAAGCGCAACAAGACCGTGTGCACGCAGCCACGCTGTTCGCCGAGGGACGCATCCTCAATCAGCGAGGTAAGACGAGCGAAGCGCTCGCCAAATTCGAGCGGGCATGGCGATACGATCCCAAAAGCACCGTGATTCTGGAGGAACTGGCGCCGCTTGCCTTGCGGTTGAACCGCCCCGGCGAGGCCGCTCGCTACGCAGTGATTGCGGTCGAGCAAGGCGGCAAGATCGATCTCCGTGTCCTTCAACGTCTGGCGATGTACCTGTCGCAGGAGCAGGAGTGGAAAGACGCCCTGGTCCTCTACCAGAAGGTGCACCAGCTCCAACAGCAAGGCCAGCGCAGCGACAAGGAAGCAGAGAGAGAAAAAGCCGACGGCGCCCCGCTCCCCAGCGGCGATGTGAATACCGTCCTGGTCCAATTGGAGTTGGGACGCATCCACTTCCTGCTGGGCAACTACAAGGAATCGGCGGACGCTTTCGCGGTGGTGCGCACCGCGCTGGACCACCCCGACCGGTACGGTCTTAACGACGCGCTTCAGAAAATGGTGCTCGACGATCCCGAGCGCACCTACGTGCTTTTGGGTGAGAGCTTCCTTCGCGGCGGTCGCTTCGACGACGCCGAAGCGGTGTACCGCAAGGCCCACGAAGTTAAGCCCGAGCCCGAAGTGCTGGCTTTCCGCTTGGCGCGCGTGGCCGCCGAGCGAGGTCAGACCGATGCGGCGTTCAAAGAGCTCGAAAAGTACCTAGCGGCCAAATCGTCGCTCGCTGGCCGGGCGCCCTATGAGTTGTTGGCCGAATTGCTCCGCAAGAAGCACTCGGACGAAAAGCAAGCTCAGCAAGAACTTCTGGAGCGTCTGGAAAAGCTCTATGCCGACGATCCGGCTAACGCCGGCCTGGCCTCGTTCACGGCCGAAGCCTTCCTGCAGGCCGACCGCCTGGAAGACGCCGAGGCCGTCTATCGCGAGCAGTTGTTGCTTGCGCCGACCCCGGAGGTCTATCGCGGTTTGATCCAGGTCTATCACAAGCAGGACGCGCCCGACAAGTTGCTGGAAGTGCTAGCGCAGGCCGTCATCGAAGACGGCTCCCTGGAGAACTACGAAGACGAGGTGAAGGCCATTGCCGCCGATGGCAAACGGGTGGACCGCGTCGTCGCCGCCGCCGATGGCAAACTCGCGGATCCTGGCGTTGCGTACGCGGCCGGCCTGCTGGCCCTAGAAGGGGACAAGATTGACGCCGCGAATCGACTCATGAACGCCGCCGCCGAACGCAGCGAACCCGGCGCCGCGGCCGTGCTTACCGCCTGGGGCATGGGTTTGTTCGTGCAGGGAGAGTTCGAGAAAGCAGCCGAAGTTTTCCAGCGCTGCATTGACGACCAAGTCAACCCAGATAACGACGCCGCGTTCTACTTCTATCTGGCCAACGCCCTGGCCTTCGCCAAGCGGCCCGATGAGGCGCTCACGGCGGCCCTCCAAGCCCAGCAGCTTCGCCCCGAGAACCCACAGTTCGAAAGCCGCGTGGCGTGGATCAACTATCGAGCCCAGCGCTACGGCGCCGCCGAGCGAGGCTACCTGGATCTGCTGGCGAAGATCGAAGATGACTACCGCTCCGAGGCCATTCGCGAGTTAGTGCGAGAAACCAAGTTGATCCTTTCCAACATCTGCGTGCAACAAGGCCGCTTCGACGACGGTGTAGAATGGTTAGAGCAAGTTCTGGACGAATACCCGAACGATCCTGGCGCTCTCAACGACCTGGGTTATCTGTGGGCGGAAAAGGGAATTCGTCTTGAGCGCGCGCTGCGCATGGTCCAGAAGGCCGTTGAAGCGGACCCCGACAACGCCGCCTACCAAGACAGCTTGGGTTGGGCCCTGTTCCAGCTCGGCCGCACCGAGGAGGCGCTTGTGCACCTGGAGAAAGCCATTGCCTTGCAAGGCAAATCGGCCGATGGCGTGATTCTCGATCACCTCGGCGACGTCTACCACAAGCTCGGCCAGCAAGAAAAGGCCCAAGACGCCTGGCGCCGCGCCGCAGCCGCCTACAAAGAGATCGACGATACCGAAGCGATGGAGAAGGTGAACAAGAAACTCGCGCCCGAGTAAGCGAGTCTTCTTTCTCTTCCCCCTGTCGCCATTGAGGCCGAGGGGTTATCGCCCCAGGATCGCCGCGTCGGAAGCCAACGCCGCCGATCCACAATCTCCCCCTATCATCTCGACCACCATTCAAGGACTAATTTATGGCAGGACATTCCCACGCAGCAAATATCAGGCATCGGAAGGCGGCCGTCGACGCCAAACGCGGCAAGCTTTGGAGCAAGCTTTCCAAGGCCATCATTGTCGCCGCCAAAATGGGCGGCGGCGATCCCGACATGAATCCCCGCTTGCGTCAGGCCGTGGCCGACGCCAAAGCCGTCAGTATGCCCAAAGACAATATCGAACGGGCCATTAAGAAAGGCACGGGCGAACTGGAAGGCGGCGATGTTGAAGAATTGATCTACGAAGGCTTCGGCCCCGCCGGAGTGGCGGTGATGTGCGACATTATGACCGACAACCGCAATCGCACCGCTCCCGAAATTCGCAAAGTGTTCGAAGTTTGCGGCGGCAACTTGGGCGCCACCAACTCGGTAGCCTGGATGTTCGAACGCAAAGGCCAGTTTGTGTTCAGCGCCGAAGAAGTGGACGAAGAGACACTCACCATGGCTGCACTCGAAGCCGGGGCGGAAGATGTTCGCCGCGAGGGCGACGTCTTCCAGGTTCTGTGCGACCCGTCGGTTTACACCAGTGTGCGAGAAGGTCTGGAAAAAGCGAACCTGCAACCGCTATCGTCGGGCCTGACCCGCATTCCCACCACCACCGTGACGGTCGAGGATCCCGAAGACGCCCGGCGTGTGCTAAAGCTCATGGAAATGCTCGACGACCACGACGACGTGCAAAACGTCTCGGCGAACTATCGCATTCCCGACGAGGTTTTGGCGGCGATTTCGAACGAGTGATCATCGGCGCCATCCCCGCACGACGCCACAACGTAACGAAGTTGCTACAAATCAGCGAGCGAGTCGCCCTGGGATTCGCTCGCTGTTTTCGTTCTTGCCTCCCTGACTGGAATGGCGCTGAACGACCAATTACACTCGTTTTGCTTATTTTCTCCAAGTCTTGGTGGCTTCCGTCTTGTAAGGAGTTTGCTATGCGTTTGATTGCCGCGATCGCCGCCCTGATCTTGCTTCCCACACTGGCGCTCGCCGGGCCGACGTATGATGACCCCGAACAGGCGGCCAAGAACGATCCCGACTTTCTCCTCCAGGGCGAATATGTCGGCTCCTTTACCACCAGCGAAGGCGACCAAACGTATGGCGTGCAGGTAATCGCCCTGGGACAAGGTAAGTTCCGCGCGGTGGGCTATTTTGGCGGCCTGCCCGGGGCCGGCTGGAACGGTCAACCCAAGATCGAGTCCGAAGGCGCCGCCCAAGGCGGACAAGTCATCTTCCAGGCCGAACTGGGGCGGGGCGTCTTGCACGACGGAGTGATCGAATTGCAGGACGCCAACGGCAACCAGGTTGGCGAACTGAAGAAGATCGAGCGCAAGAGCGACACACTGGGTCAACGGCCCCCCGCCGGCGCCAAGGTGCTGTTCGACGGTTCACCCGAAAGTTTGGCGAACTGGAAGAACGGCCAGCGCACCGACGACGGCCTGCTAAAGCAGGGAACCACCAGCGTCGCCACCTTTGGCGATCACACGCTCCACCTGGAATTCCGCACGCCCTATCAGCCGCAAGACCGCGGCCAAGGACGCGGCAATAGCGGAGTGTACCTGCAAGGCCGCTACGAGGTGCAAGTGCTCGACTCGTTTGGTCTGTCGGGCGAACAGAACGAATGCGGCGGCATCTACTCGGTCAAGAAGCCCGATGTGAATATGTGCCTCCCTCCGCTCACCTGGCAGACGTACGATATCGACTACACCGCCGCGCGTTATAACGATCAGGGCGAATTGGTTGCCAACCCGCGAATTACCGTGCGGCACAACGGCGTGGTAATCCACAACAATGTAGAGCTTCCCGGGAATCGGAACACCACGGCCGCTCCCGTCGCGGCCGGACCGGAGAACGGCCCGTTGTACCTGCAAGACCACGGCAATCCAGTTCGCTACCGCAACATCTGGGTGGTTGAAAAGAATTAAGCGTCCTGCGACCGCGGCCGTTTGCCGCAGTGTATCACCTTTTGCGTCGCCGGTCGCGGCGGCGCTGCACAGCGCAAACTTCCGGGACCGCAAGGAAATCACCTTAGCGGCCCTGTTGCGGCCGGCGCGTTCCGGCCGGACCTATTTTGAGGGAGGCCATCCTTGAGCTACATCATGGTTGATGTCGAGGCCGATGGCCCCATCCCCGGCGACTACTCAATGATCTGCCTGGGCGCCGTCGTGGTCGAGCCCACGCTATCGAAGACCTTCTATGGTCAGTTGAAGCCGATCTCAGAAAAGTGGATTCCCGCAGCGCTAGCCGTAAGCGGCTTCTCGCGCGACGAGTGCCTTGCGTTCGACGATCCGCTGACGGTGATGGAGCGGTTTGCCGCGTGGATCGCCCAGAACAGCCGCGGCCGGCCGATATTCGTGTCCGACAATAACGGCTTCGACTGGCAATTCGTCAACTGGTACTTTCACCACTTTACCGGCCGCAATCCCTTCGGACACAGCTCAATGAACTTGGGCTCGCTTTACAAGGGATTGGTAAAGGACGTATTCGCCAGCTTCAAACACTTGCGCGATACCGCCCACACGCATCACCCCGTGGACGACGCCCGCGGCAACGCGGAGGCGTTCCTCAAGATGAAAGAGCAACACCAACTCAAGATAAGCTGGAAGTAACCACTTCTCCGGCAGTTCACCGCGACGCGTATTTTCGCCTTACCGCCACGCCGCCGCCTTCACGCCCCGCTATCCACGGTAGGACTCGTGGCATTCACTGCACGACTGACTGATCTGGCCGGCGGCCTTAGCGGCGGCGTCTTGGTTATCGAGCTTGATCGCCTCGACAATTTCCAGGGCGGCATTCTTCATTTTGTCGCAGTGACCGTCGTAGTCGGAGTCGCCCGCGTCCTCCATGCCTTCCTGCTTGAGCACTTCGGCCATGGCCGCGATCAACTCGGCCTGATGTTTCAACTCGGCTTTGTTCTCTTTGAACGTGGCGGCGCTGGAGGTCATCGGCAACACCTTGCCCTGGAACGCCAACTCCAGCTTTTGCATAAGCGGCGAACGGTCGATCGTTGCTCCCCACTTGGTTTTGGCCTCAACGTTTTGTCCTTCGATGCGCGTACCATTGACCAGGTCATTTAGCTGGTCGCGGCGTTGCTTGGCCTCGTTGTACACTTGGGAAGTGCCAACCTTGGCGTTGGCAGCGGTGCGGGCAAACAAATCGCGCGCAGCCGCCGCCGATTCTTTCCAACGCACTTCGCCGTCATACTCAGCCACAATTCCCAGCAACAACGCCAGCACGGAAAAATCCCGTCGTACCGTGCGGTAATCTCCGCCGGCAAACTTGTTGGGCGTGGTAATGTTCTGGTCGGCCGACAATTTCAGGGCCTTGATTTCGTCCTCGATGGTCGTTGGCGAGATAATCTTCGACCAGGCATAGAGCCCGCCGCCACCGCCGCTGGAGCTTTCGCCCCCCGAGGGCGTCGAACTGGCCGGCGCGTCAGTTGCGCCGCCTGTCGCGACAGCCGGAGGTTGCCCCAGGTTGGCCGGCCGCGGCCCTTGCAACCCTTGTTCAAAAACGTTGTCAAAGAACACTCCCTGCGTGGTCGAGGGGTTAAACTCGGGCAATTTCGCCCGCCGAACCCGATTCTGTTGGGCAACGACCAACGAAGGGATCAGAATCAACGCAACCAGAACAAGAGGCAGGCGTTTCATGAACTTACAAGAAAAGAGAGGTGACGGCTCGCCGCCGGCCGAAATGGCGACCCTTTAGATTATTCCATTCCCCTTTCGACCCCGCAAGCGAATCCACCCGCCGCCGGGAAGTCATTCAGGCACGTGCAACAGGTCGCCAAGTGATCCGCGGCAAAATCACCCACAAAACGAACGGTGGGGGGGTAGACTTCCTAGGGAACCGGCATGGGCTTCAAGGAAATGGCGGCGCCGCAGCCTACGTCGGCCGCACGGGGCGGCGCTATAATAGAGGCATGACTGGTCCCCGAAAATCGTCGCGTCGCGCCTTTCTGAAGGGTCGGGCGGCATTGGATGCCCTGGAGAATCTAGCCGAGCGTATTGGCGGCGGGGCACCGGCCGAGAAGCGCTTGCGCGTTGCAGGTTCACGAACGTCGTCCCCTCCCCTCTCGATTACGCAACGCGAGTCACCCACGTATTTGGTGGAATTCACCCGCCGCGCCATGGCGTGCGAGTTCCAAATCAGCCTTAACGCGGGGCAACATTCCTTCGGCCCCGAAGCGGCCGTCGAAGCGCTGGATCTAATCGATCGGCTGGAAGACCAGATGACGGTCTACCGGCCGCATAGCGAAATTTCGCAAATCAACCGCGGCGCCGCGCATGCGGCGATGCCGGTCGAACTTCATTTGCACGGCCTGTTGGAATTGGGAATAGAGTTGTCGGAAGCCACCGACGGCGCCTTTGACATGACCGCCGGCCCCCTGGTCCGCCTATGGAGCCAGGCGCGCAAGGAAGGACGTCTCCCGGATGTCGACGAGATCGATCGTGTGCGCGAGGTCGTCAATTGGCGGCACGTAGAGCTGGATGGGGTGCGACGCACGGTGCAGTTTCGGCGCGATGGAGTGGAGATCAATCTGGGCGCCATCGGCAAAGGATACGCGCTTGACCGCGCCGCGCGGCTGCTCCTGGATGCAGGCGTGGAAAATTTCCTTTTCCACGGCGGACGCAGTAGCTTGATTGCCCACGGCGCTCGCAGCGGAGTTGGCGAAGGCGGCGGCTGGCGTGTGGCCATTCGTCATCCCTTGCGTCCCGATCGCCCCATTGGTGAAGTTCGGTTATGCGGCCGTGGCATGGGAACCTCCGGTTCGGGCACGCAGTTCTTCACCCATCGCGGACGGCGCTATGGCCACATTCTCGATCCGCGCACCGGTTGGCCTGTGGAAGGGATGCTCTCCGCCACGGTATTAGCGCCCACGGCGGCGGCGGCCGACGCGCTTTCGACGGCGTTCTACGTGATGGGGGTCGAGGCGTCGCTGGCCTACTGTCAGGCACACCCCGAAATATCGGCCGTCCTCATGGCTGCGGGCGAACGCCCTGGCGCCGTTGCCTTGTACACCGCCAATCTCGACGACGACCACTGGCGCCCTGCCGAGGCCATGCCCTTGGGTTAGCCGCCGGCGTTAACGATTGCTCCGATTTTTCCTGGAGCGCCAACCTGAATGGCGCCGATGGAGGGTAACGAAGACGGTGGGGCGGGGCCTGAACGCTTGGGGAAGCATCCTCAAGAAGCCACGCAGGAATCGGCTTAGAAACCGCGCGGGACGCTCCCGGCGCCGTACCCATGAATGTTGGGCCCTAGGAAGTTCGTTCGTCCGATTATCTCCTCGGATTACGGCCGAACCTTTCGCCGCTCGGCCGCCCCCCTCATCCCACCCACGCAACAGGTCAGGCGGATGATAACGCAGCAGCTTCCTACCAAGCGATGCGACCTCTGCTCTGGCGAGCGTTTTGAAACGATAGCCCGATATGACCGCAGCGGGCAAGAGTTGCCGACCGAGATCTGCGTGACGTGCGGCCTGGTGTCGCACGCGGAGATTCCCAGTGAAGAAGCCTTGGCTGAGTTCTACGCGTTCGACTATCGGCGTGCATACCACGGTGAAATCACGCCTTCAGCTCGTCGTGTAATGCGGGCGTGGAACAATGGCCGACGCATCTGTCGCCGCCTCGCGCCGTGGCTTTCGCCGGGAGCCGATGTGCTGGAAGTGGGCGCCGGCATCGGCTGCACTGTGAAGGTGTTTCAGGAACACGGTTTTCGCGCTCAGGGCATCGAACCGAATGTCGGCTTCCAGCGGTTCGCCCAAAAGCGGTTAAAGGCAGCGGTGCGAAACGCCTACCTGTTCGACTTACCGCGCACGCCGCAGCACGACCTGGTGCTTTTGGTCCATGTGATCGAGCATTTGCGGTCACCGCGAGCGGCGCTAGAGCACTTGCACCAGTTGTTGCGTCCGCAAGGGCTCTTATACATAGAGTGCCCCAACTTGGCCGCGCCGTTTGCGCGGAGGGCGAAGCTGTTTCACTTTGCCCACATTTACAACTTTACGCCAGACACGCTCCGGGCGATGGGGCGGCGATGCGGGTTCGAAGTTGCGCGATGGCTGAGCCATCCTGCCGACCCCAATTTGCAAGTGCTGTTTCGCCGGGCCGACGTTGCACTTTTGGACATCGCCCCCGACAGCTACCACCGCACGCTTGCGGCGCTACGGCGCTACAATGTGCTGACCTATCACCTTCGCCCGCGGTATCTGGGACGGAGACTGCGCAAGCTGGTCGGCTACATGCACGAGCACCTGTTCGCCGAAGGCTACGTGCGGGCTCTCCTTGCCGAGGCCGCCGCACCAGCGGCGTCAAGCGGCGCTCCCGAGTTGCGCCGCTGGGCTGCTTAGCACGGTCACCCAATGGCGAGGCCGCGTTACTCGTCGTCAAACCGAATTTCAAGGATTTCGAAGTTTAGGTGGCCGCGCGGCACGGGGATCGTCACCTTCTCCCCAACCTTCTTGCCGAGCAACCCCTGACCTAAGGGGCTGGTTACCAGATACCGGCCACGATCGTAGTCTTCGTCGCCCGATCCGACGAGGGTGATTTCCTCTTCTTCATCCAAGTCGAGATCCTTCACGCGCACGGTCGCGCCGATCCGGACTTGATCGCGGGGCAGGGTAGAAGGGTCGTAGATCTCGGCCCGGGCCAATTCGCTCTTGCGTTGGTTGATCTTGGCCTGTAATTGGCCTTGAGCCTCGCGCTGAGCGTGGTATTCGGCGTTTTCTTTGAGATCGCCTTCCGCGCGCGCATCGGCAATCTTCTCCGCAATTTCAGCCATCTGGGCCTCCATCCGCTTGATTTCTTCCAACTTGCGGTTGTACGCCTCGCGGGTCATGTAAACGCGATCCGACATCAGCGATTGCTCCGAGCTAAGTCCACAAAAAAAGACGAGCCGCCCCTCACCACGGTGGCAACGAGGGCAGCCGCCTTGATTCCGCTTCTGTTTTCCTCATTGTGTGCGACTCGGCGCACGCTGTAAAGCCGAGACGCGTTGGGGAGAAATTTCGTCATATCAAAATAGGTAACCTGAGTCCCCAGACCGAGATCGGCGCACACAGATCAAAAAAACCGCACTAATGGGTTGACTCGCCATCCCGATGTGGTAGTTTGGACCGGCATGCTCATTACAGGCTGAACTAACTAGGACCGTTAGTGAGAGCCCGTCCGTTTTGAGTAGCTCGTACGGGCGGCAGGGAAATGCCGAACTGACGTCGGAAGGGAGACCGTCGGATGAGACTTCCCGAACGGGATCGTTTCCATCGGATTTCCAGTACTCTCCTATCAGTGGAACACGCCATGATTGTTGGAAGCAATAAAATGGCTGGTTCGCAAGCCAAGTTAATTGGCCTGAATCCCAAGATGCGAACGGCGTTGAAGTTACTTTGGGAGGGCCGTTCGTATGCTCAAAACACCGATCAAGATCCGTGGGAATTCGCAGTTGAGATCAAGACTTTCACTCAATTGGCCTTGACTCCCAACGACTTACGCTGGCTGGTCTACAACGGTTTGGCGGAGCACGGCCGTGAAATTACCGAAGCGGCCCAGGCCCGCCGTACGTTCCGCCCCGAGTGCAATCTTCGTTTCAGCGACCGAACCTGCTTTATTCTGACCGAAAGGGGGGCGGCCTTGGCGGAACGGATTCTACGGCAGGCAGAAGAAGAACAGCGCCAAGAAACGCCAATCCCGCCAGCGGAGCCCCCCGAAAAGAAGATTATCCCTCACTGGGACGCCGTGCGTCACGAACTGCGGGTAGGAGGTCTGCTCGTCAAGCAGTTCAAGCTTCCCTCCCCCAATCAGGAGACCATCCTCTCCGCGTTCGAGGAGGAAGGCTGGCCCCCCCAGATAGATGACCCACTACCACCTCATCCCGATCAGGATCCGAAGCGGCGCCTGCAAGACGCCCTTAAAGGACTCAACCGAGCGCAGAAGAATCCACTAATACGGTTTATGGGCGACGGCACCGGCCAGGGGATACTGTGGAAGTATGTTCCTGCGACTACGGAACATTATGAATACTAATTGAGTCGTTAACGTAATGAATGATTATACGGCCATCCCCAAAGGATGGGCGTTTCTTATTGTTTACGGCAACGACAAATTGCGACACCTCTCGGTAGCGAACGAGCCGTCTCAATCACTCTTTGCCCCTGAGAGCGGTGGTGGGCCTTTCATAGGTGGAACTGGTGAGGCGCAAGAACTTTTGGCCACAGCCAATGCAGCGGAAGCACGACAAAAGCGGGACAAACGCTACCCACCACGCCATCCGCGAACGCTCGCTTTTCCGTACGCGACGCGAGCCACAATGAGGGCATTGCAAAGAAGCCATAGATTGCTCCTATCCGCGATGGGGGATCATGAGGCCCGGCAATCTTAGCTCCATCGGCAAAATCGCAAGGGTCGCTTTAATCGTTAATCTCGGATCATCAGGGCACGCATCAGAACGCGGTATAACGCCCCCCCGCTCAATGCTCCCCAGTTAAGACGCAACCCAAGCGCAGGCCTTGCCGGCGCTCACAACGCGCCCTGGCATCTGGGGGAGTGAACCGTTCGAAACACGAGTCATATCGCACCAATTTTAGATAATCCACCTATTTTCTGTCGAGAAACTACGACATCGCGTCCCAAAGCGTCCGGAGAGCGTCCGTGTACCGCCCTGCTTTCACCTGCTATGCATAAAGTGCGTAATCGGGGCAAATCCTTTTCTCGGGGCGGCAACCGCGACAGGTTCCTATGCCCCCTTCCCCTAGGACAGCGATCGCGTGGCATCGTGATATGCCCGATTTTCGGGATTGGACTCCCGAA
This sequence comes from uncultured Pirellulaceae bacterium, assembly GCA_964458385.1. Taxonomy (GTDB): domain Bacteria; phylum Planctomycetota; class Planctomycetia; order Pirellulales; family Pirellulaceae; genus JAHWKS01. The sequence continues at coordinate 8,098 of CAYWIS010000056.1, read as the reverse complement.
CACCCCGAAGTGCGCGCATTACTGGCGACACTGCCCCGCTCGAAGAGCCTGAAGGAAACCAGTTCGGTCGACTTGACCGAGTATTTCCCCGCGGCCATGGACCGGGGCCCGTTGAGATTCTGTACCGCTCATGTGTGCGCACTCCTAGTAGAGTATTTTGAGCGGCGGGCCAATGGTCGCACGCTTTGCGGTTCCGGGCTGTTCCTCTACAAGATGGCTTCGAAGCTCGCCCAACCTTGGGGCCAGACAGGCTGCGACGCCCGTACGACGCTCAAAGCCCTCGTGCGTTTCGGCCTGCCGCCGGAGCGCTACTGGCCCTCCGACGAAGCACACTTCGATACAGAGCCCGACCCGTTTCTCTCCACCTTTGCCGAGTCGTTTCGGACACTGCGGTATGTGCGTCTTGACCCCCGCAACTCAACAGGGGCCGATACGTTAATGAACGTGCGCGCATTCCTGGCGGCGGGTTTCCCTTGCATGTTTGGTCTGCCAATCCCCAGCTCGCTCTCGCAGGACGAAGAGATCCTTTACCGGCCGCTCCACGATTCGGTCTACGGAGCGCAGGCTCTCTTGGCGGTCGGATATGACGACCAGCGTTTGACCACTACGCGAGGCGCCTTACGGGTGCGAAGTTGTGGTGGGGTCGCTTGGCCCGAACAACGGTACGCTTGGCTGCCGTACCGGTTCGTCGAGGAGCAGTTAGCCGTTGATTTTTGGACGATCTTGCGTCCCGACTGGCTTGAATCTGGCGAATTCGATCGCCCTATGCTCCCCGACGCCATTGATCAGCCCGACCCGCCGCTGTAAACGCGGCCAGGCCGCACCTTCTTGGCGCCAGCAAAAAAAGGCTGCTGGCGTCTCTCGCAGGAGGGAAGCGCCAGCAGCTCACTTCGTAGAGCAGAAAGCTCAGCTCAAATCAAAAGAGAACTCATTGACGCCGGCTTTGACCTCTTCGGTCAACGGAGTTTGGGTTGCGTCTTGGTACTTCATCGGAACCCGGAAATCAACCTTGGGAGGCGGCGGCGATCCGGGAGGCAATTGAGGAGGCGAGGGCGGTTGGAAATACACCTTGTAGGCGCCCAAGGGAAGCGGTACTTCAAAGCGGAAGGCTCCCGAGCTATCCAAGTTGGCTTGCGCGGCGATGCCCGTTTCGGTTGAGTAAAAGTTGACCGTACCTTCGGTTACGGGCTGACCTTGGTAGGTCACCTTGCCCGACACCGATCCTTCGGTCTCTTCCGCGCAGCCCGTCAACGCCAGACATGCCCCCAGCAAAACAACCGCACACGCCGCCCGGCCCATCGCCCAGGCGCCGTCCCCTCGCTTATCTACCCCAACGCGGCCCAATCTCTTCACAACGATCTCCTTAAATGAAACACGCAAATTGCTCACGACTTGCCCGATCTCAAAACGGACGTACACGCGCTAACTCCTGCTACAACAACTACGGCAAGCTATTAACAAGCCCGTCGTCGCGAGCGCACGCCCGTTGGAAGACGTTGAAATCGGTCGTATTGCTCACAAACCGCACCGAGGCGTCGGTCAAGATGACATTGATGCCGCCGGGGTGGAACGAGTTGAGAATTGTGCTTCCGTCGTAGGTGTTATCCGAGCCGGGCCCCGCCGTCTTGGAATTGATGGCGTAGGCGTTACACGTCAGGCCCGTTCCCCAAAGGTCGCCACAGCCGCCAGCGCCGCACGAGCTAACCCCCTGAGGCGAACTGTTCGTGCAGCCACCCCAAGGCGTGTAGTAACCGTTGCGAATATCGGCGTTCCCGACCCTCCCCGACTGCTCCGCCACGATGATCGTGTTGGACGAGCCGTCGGTGCACTCGGCAAAGCCCGTGGTCTGATTCCATAGCAGCATCCCGTTATTGCACCACCAACCGCCGTAGTTTGAGTTCGAGTGCGAAGTGACGCCGCTGACGGGGTTGGGATAAGCGCCCATGATTCCCTGATAGGACGGCACCATGTGATTGTTGTTCGTCCACCAGGTAACCCACGACTGAGGCTGCTTGTCGGGCAAGGCGCTGGACGGACACTTCCAGGTTTCAATGATCAGGTTCTGAAGAATGACGCTGTTGTACACGTCGTTGAGATTCAACTGATCATAGACCGAGTTCTGTTCCATGTACGGGAAAATCTCAACCCGCCAGTTCCCCGCACCAACAGAATGGCGATGCCCCATGGGAAAACGCTTCTTGGCGTCGTGGTGCAGGTGCAGCCCCAACCCCACTTGCTTCATGTTGTTCTGACAAGCAGACCGCCGCGAGGCTTCGCGGGCCGCCTGCACCGCGGGCAACAAAAGCGCTACCAAGATTCCAATAATCGCAATGACCACCAGGAGCTCAACAAGTGTAAAACCGTGGACCGTCGACCGATTCAATGCGCGCAGCATACCCTCTCCTCGAATTAAAAGATGAAAAACGAGGTCACCCTAGACGAGCATGTATCCCGAGCCGCATGGAGCCATCCATTAGCGACTACGAGTGCTCGATTCCGACGGGAGCGCGCTTGCCACGGATCAAACAATTCGAGATTATTGCCGCCCCTCAAGCTCGTCAAGAACTTTGTTCACGCTCGGAGAAATTTTACCTTGCCCCCGAGATCATGACCGCCGCACCAACTCTAAACGGGCTGCGGCGCGCTCTACGCGGCCCTTCTTAACGGCGCCTCGGCTACCGTTGATGACTACGCGTAATGGTCATCGATTGGGTCATTTCCGCTTGTTTCCCAAGATGCGGCGCCGGTCCACCCGGCGCGCCAAGCGACATCAACGCGTCCTGGACTAGCGCTTCTTCAACGTGACACCCACCCCAGCGCCTTCCATCAGAAGGAACGATGTTTCCAGGTTCGGATTCGTCGTGATTGCCTCCAAATAACGGGGATCGGGCGCGGGGCGACGCATGTTGTGGGCAATAATCAATCCGCCGGGCCGAACGATCGGCAGGATCTTCTCCAAGTAATCAAGGTAGCCTTCTTTGTCGGCGTCCAGAAACACGATGTCCACCGGCTCGGCGTGCTGCTTGATCGTCTCGTGGGCGTCCCCCTCGATGATCGTAATCAAGTCGGCCACGCCTGCGTTTTCAAAGTTCTTGCGGGCAATCTCCAGCCGCCGCCGGTCAATATCGTGCGTATAGAGATGACCACCCGTCTTGCGCAGGGCCATAGCGAACCAGATGCCCGACTCGCCCGTCGAGGTGCCAATCTCCACGACCCGCTTAGCTCCGATCGCCTCCGTCAGTAGCCGCAGCAGTCTTCCGTCTTCCGTCGAGACATTGGCGAATCGTTCCCCTTGACGGGCCTGCTCCAGGGCCGCCAGCGCCTTCTTCTCGTCGTCGTCTTTGGGCAGTAACGGATTGGAAATGCCAGGCGTTCCAGCGCCTGCTGGACGTAGGCCCGGGCGGTCGCCACGCGGCGATTCCTGAGCCCAAACGCCGCACGAAACCATCATCACAAATGCCAAACCGGCCAAAGCAAGAAGCGTTCGCATTGCAGATGCTCCAAAGACGACACAAACGACCGTAAGCGACCCCGTATAGGCTCGCCATCCGCAAGCCAAGGCGTAAGCAAACCCCGTACCGCCCACACCACGCCGGCCCTCGGCCAGCCTCTCGTCAGAGGCGTCAACCCGCTATCAGGGGCATAAGAAGGTGCGTTACGGCCAGACACTTAACGGACAGACACGTTTGGCAGACCAAATATAGGAGTTCTAAGGAAAGAGTGGCAAGAAAAAACGCCAGGAGATAACTCCCTTTCACTCGCGGTGTTAACAAGTGGACGACTCAGCAAAACACCACATAAGAAGTAAACCAATCCACTCCAAAAAACCATAAAACAGAGAGCAACCCCAACTTTTTAAAAGATGCGCATCTCCATAAACTTCAATTACTTGCGTAACATGCCCCAACCAATAAACTACCACTATGGAGCCAAATATATTGACAACAACCTTACATTTAATACCATAACGGACAGTTATGCACCACCCTTTTGTAGTAAACCAACAAACAATCACTACGAGGGGTAGGCTCCACACAAAAGTGGCAAGTTAAGCCAACTTACCACGATATATGGGAGACCTCAATGATGGGCCAATTGGGTACTTCGGCGGCACGTCGGTATGCGTCCACTAAGAGGCGAGTTCGTACAACGAAGATGGACCGCAGGCGGCGCCTCCGGCTCGAAGGGTTAGAGGATCGCAGGCTATTGGCTTTAGCGCCGGTGCTCAACGGCACGGCCCTGGAATTCAAAGAGGTATCGTGGAACCACGATCAGCTTGTGCTGCGCGTTAACGACGAAGGGCTGATCGAGTACAAGGCCAACGGCTCTGACTTCACCACTGACTTGAGCTCGGCTGCCGGCGAACAGACCTTGGCGGCCGCTGATCTGACGTCGCTGTTGATCGATGGCGGCACCAATAACGACGTAATCGATCTTAGCGATCCCAGTCTCAATCGCGAAAACTTTCCAAATTTGACCGGGCCCGTGAAGGTACGTGGCGGCTATGGCAACGACACGTTCAAAACAGGCCAACTGGATATCACATTCCTCTACTCGGGGACGAATAACGGGGAGGATAAATTTATTGGCGATCCGGCGAACCAGGCATTCAATCGCCTCCTAGCCGAGTCCCATGGCGCAGTGATCGGTCTGGCTGGCGGCTTCAATGTTGCCAACGACGTCATCCATGAAATCAACGCCGGCGACTTCACCGGCGTCGTGGTGCAAGGCGACGTCGACCACAATGTGTGGAACTTCAGGAACGTCACGTTTGTTGGTCAAATCGAAATCAAGGGCCTCGGAGGGAACGATAGGATCTACCTGTCGAACAAGAGCGATGGGGTCTATCGTGGCGGCAGCGGCAACGACACGTTCCATATCGGCTCGACGAACGCCACGTTCCTCTATAGCGGAACGAACAACGGCTTCGATGCTTTCACGGGCAACAACCCCGGACAGACCAGCACGATTCGCGCGGAGGTTAACGGAACGAAGATTGGTCTCGCCACGCCGTTTCACAATGGGGTCGATGTGATCGACCGGGGAGATTTGACCGACATTGAGATCGCCGCTCCCAACACGCACAGTTGGTTGAACTTCTCCGACGTGGACTTCGTTGGCAGCCAACACTTCACGATCAAGGGAAGCTCATTCAACGACACCATTACGACTTCGCTCGATCGCGACGGAAATGTCCTCTACGACGGCAGCTCGCAGTCGGGGGGCGTAGCGGCCGACACGGTGCGCATCGCCGTGACGCTGGAGGAAGCGATTTCGCCCGGCTTCAGGACGGAGTGGGAAAACTACCAGGCTCACCTTGCAACCCCGGAAGGTCCAACGACGCCTTTCACGTTCACCAGCCTGGGCGGATTGGTCGTTGTCAATTTCGAGAACGCCGTCGGCTTGCTGCGATACGGCGAGGCCTCTTGCACCTTCACGAATGTGATCGTCGGCGGTGGTGGACACGACACCCTGGAAGGCACGCCCGGCGCCGACCTGATCTATGGCGGCGCCGGAAATGACACGATCAAGGGGTTCGGAGGCAACGACTGCATTATCGGCGGCTCCGGCGACGATACGCTGGACGGAGGCGAGGGAAGCGATCACTACCTCGTGTCGGGGACGGGGCACGGCTTCGACGTGTTCAACGATACGGGCGTGAATGGGACCGATACCGTCATCGCAGTGTCCGAGAACACGGTGATCGGCGTGCGCGACTATGACAATGGCGTAGACGAGTTTGTCGGCCAAGGCGATACACTCATCCTGGCGAGCAACAATCACAACACGCTGAACTTCAGCAATACGGTGCTAACCGACATCCGCGAGGTGGACGCCGGCGCCGGCAACGACACGATCATTGCCTCCAGCTTGAGCGCTGGGATCTATCGCGGCGGAAGTGGAGATGACACGCTCGACGCCGGCGATGGCAACGAGCAGAACGTCACCTGGCTCTATGCGGGCGACTCAAACGGCTTTGACCTCTTGCAAAACGGCAACAACAACGCGGCTGCCGTGGCCGAAACGTCCGGCACGGTGATCGGCGTGCGCGCTTACGACAACGGCGTGCGTGAGTTTGTCGGCCAAGGCGATACACTCATCCTGGCGAGCAACAATCACAACACGCTGAACTTCAGCAATACGGTGCTAACCGACATCCGCGAGGTGGACGCCGGCGCCGGCAACGACACGATCATTGCCTCCAGCTTGAGCGCTGGGATCTATCGCGGCGGAAGTGGAGATGACACGCTCGACGCCGGCGATGGCAACGAGCAGAACGTCACCTGGCTCTATGCGGGCGACTCAAACGGCTTTGACCTCTTGCAAAACGGCAACAACAACGCGGCTGCCGTGGCCGAAACGTCCGGCACGGTGATCGGCGTGCGCGCTTACGACAACGGCGTGCGTGAGTTTGTCGGCCAAGGCGATACACTCATCCTGGCGAACAACAATCACAACACGCTGAACTTCAGCAATACGGTGCTAACAGACATCGACAAAGTGGATGCTGGGGGTGGGAACGATTCGGTCACGACGTCGCTGTCGCGCTCGGCCATAACGTACGACGGCGGCTCCGGTACAGACACGTTGAACTTCACGTTAACCGTCGAAGAGGCGGCCAATCTGCTCGTACAACAGGACATCGCCGCGTATCTGAACCATCTGGCGGAGAACGGCCCGGCAGCGGCGTACACGTTCACCACTCTTGGCGATATTACCGTCGTTAACTTCGAGAAGGCCAACTTCCCCTTGGCGGCCATCGGCGAAGGCCACTACCGTATCGTCCGCGATAACCAAGGCACCGCGAGCGTGACCAATGACGAAGTGGTCATCTACCGCAACTCTGGCGAAGGCGAAGTTGAGATCGCCCGTCGGGCGCTGGCCAACACCTCGTGGCTCGCAATCGTCGGCGCCAACGGCAAGAGTGACTCACTGACGGTCGACTACAGCGGTGGAAACCCAGTTCCGTCGGGCGGCGTTTCGTTCGACGGACGGAGCGGAGCCGGCAGCGACTCGCTCTCCCTCGTCAACGGAAATCACACGACAACGACCTACGACTTCTTGACCAGCAAGAGCGGCAGTGTCAACGTCGATGGCGGCGTCATCACCTACGCAGACCTCGAGCAGCCGATCAACACCACGAGCGCCGCGAAAAACGCGGTGTTCCATTTGCCGGCGAACTCAGCGGCAGTCACGCTAAGTGAACTTCCCGAGGGCGGAGCGGAGTTGAACGGCGGGGCCATCGTCGGCGCCAGGATTGTTGACCCCAGCCAATCGCTCACCGTCCATGGCGACAATAACGACACGATCAGTGTCGCGGGCACGGCCCCACTGACACTTTCGTCCGCCAGCCTTTCTCTGAACGCGCAGAGCATTACGTTCTACACGAGCGCGTCGGCACAGAGTATTAACTTGAACGCCAGCAGCGCCGCCACCAGCGCTGTTCGCTACGCCAGCGCCGGCTCGCTGACAGCCACCGACGGCAACATCGAAGTCGATTCGGCTGGAGGCATCAGCCTGGGACTCGCGACGCTGTCGGCCGCTAACATTGAACTCAATGCTGTCGGAGATACCAAGGTTGGTCCCGTTTCGACCAGCGGTTCATTCATTTCCACGAGTGAAGCCAGCTTCGACATGGCAACCGGAGCATCGATCAATGCCGGCGGAAGCGTGACAATCGACCACCATAGTGTGATTTTCCGGGGACCGGTGACGGGCGACTCAATCTCCGTCTCCTCAACTGCCGGACTCACCAGCAGTATTTACGTTCCCGTTGCGGGGGTCGTTCTGACCGCAACTCACGGCGATGTGCTCCTGACTGCTAAGAACGGCGGCATTAGCTTTGGCCATGGCGCGCTCATAGCAAACGAAGGGAGCGTGCTCCTCTCCGCGCAGGGCCCCATTGGCGTCAAAGTGGTCGACGCGGGTCTGGACTTCGTGTCGACCAGCTCAGGCGCCTTCGACATGGCGGGAACGGGAGCATCGATCACCGCCGACCGAAACGTGACGATCGACCACCATAGTGTGATTTTCCGGGGACCAGTGACGGGCGACTCAATCTCCGTCTCCTCAACTGCCGGACTCACCAGCAGTATTT
>CAYWIS010000055.1:21350-29624 GCA_964458385.1 uncultured Pirellulaceae bacterium | reverse complement strand
CACGGTGCGGCTTGGTGGAACCATGCTGCAAAGCGATAATGCCGAATCCACCCGTCGGTCAAAATGATGTCGGCGTCGAGGATTTCCCCGGTGAGCGGATTGACGCGGCTAGGACCAATGGCTGTTCCCACGTCGTTGTTCAGCCACCGCACGAAGTTGTAGCGAACATCTTCGGGGTCCTTATCCATATGGGCGCCGGTCGCGGCGTCCTGATATTCAACTTGGATCGCGTCAATCAGGCCGATCCGCTCAAAAGCCTTGTTCCACGCCAAAATCCCTTCTTTGACCCACCGACGGTAGCGCACCGGCGTGGTATGTTCGATGTAAAAGACGATGGGTTTCTTGGGGGGGCTGAGCTTGAGGCTGGGATCGCGTTTTTGCAGGTTCCAGCGGTTGATGTACCGGATCTTGACCTCGTCGTCTTTGTATTTTCCTAGGTCGGAATAGGTCGTGGTGAAGTAGCCCACGCGCTCATCCGCCAAACGCGGCTTGTAGTCCGATTTCTCAGGAATCACGCTGATCGAATAGTGAAGCACCTGCAGGCGCCCTGCGGCGTTGGGAACTTCAAACGCCAACTCCACGTTCTCAGGGAATGCTTTCGCCTTATGGATCTTGTAGAGCCGCGGAGTCAGGTTCTTGTGAAACACACTCGGGCCAAAGAACGTTGGCGCCTGCATCACCAACAATTGGTCCATGTCGATCACGGGGCCTCCACCCGGTCCCATAGTGACGATCGGAACCTCGAGGAGCACCTCGTCCGTAAATAGTCGCTTTACCGACGCCTTGGACTCGTCGTCGCCGGTGCTGCGCGTCGCGACGTTCGGGGAAATCAGCGCCAAGCGATTGTCGTACTGGCGCCAATACACATACATATCGCCCGCCTGGAGCCCCGCAAAACGGTCGCCGCTGGAAACGGTCAGGGCGATAAAGTACTTTTGCGATGCAAAATTCTTGGGCAACTCGGCGTACATCTGGGCGTCTTTCTCGCGCGTCCAGATGGTGAACAAGCTCGCCTTGCCGTCGGCCGTCGAAACGACCTTCTCAAAATCTTTCAGCACCTCGGCATGAGGTGGATAGGCAGGTTTCTCTTGCGCCGGGGCCGATCCCGATGCGAATAACGCGCCAGCGGCGATGAACATCGCGCCGGCATACTTTCTGAGATGAAAACTCCCCACAAACATGCCGCAAGGACCTCCTACAGGGAAAGTGAGAGGATGGCATCCCCTCGGATTATACGTTTGAAATTATGCAACACTGGGCCTTGAAAGCAGCCCGAGTCGTTGTTAATTACGTTAGGCGGGGTATTGTCGTCTAGGAAAAATAAGAAAAACACGCAGAACTGACAAGCGGAATCATCTCGTCGGAACGTTGCTGCGCCGGAAGTGTGCTCCTCAAAACTTCCAGGTTGACCGGGACGGTCGGGGGGATGGGTGGAAGAGAATTCCCGTTGTGCTGATTCTATGAATTATACCACAACATTTGACTGAAGAAAGCGTTCGGCATACCTGGACAGCAATGCCTATTAACGTCTTGACTAGCACCGCACACGAAAGTAGCCCCGTCTCGTTCCCCCCACTCGATAGGGACGTCGCTCTTAGCGAGCACTCGCCAGAGACGTTTTTTCGCCTAGGGCAACACGCTGCCGATTGTGGTACGATCCACTTACCGTTCTTGTTCACCGCTCATTGGCGTTAGGGGAAAGTGCTACAACGAAGACAGCCGGGGGTTAGCGACCACCCCAACGCTCCCGCACACTCTGCGCACTTCGTTCGACAATACGACGCCGAACACGTAGAAATCGCCGAAAAACATCGCAAATTTCGTAAGAAAAAAATTTCCAATTGTTCGGTATCTCATGCCGAACAATCGAACACCTCAGCCCTTGCTCACGCTGCTTGACTCCCCAAAGTGGCAGGGCGCACCCGCCGGTCATGTTGCGTTGGGTTTCAGCGAAGCCTCCCGCGGCCAACATCCTGGGGGCGATACCGTTTCAATCTTTCTGAACGATTGAGGCTGACGGGCGGAGCTGCCCTGTTGCGCCTGAAACGAACGACCTCTTGCCGAGCTCCGCGGCGGATTCCCCCAACGGTCCACATTGACGCTGTGCCCCTCTTGCTGATTGCGAGATATGGAAATGTTTGCCGGTTCGGAAAGGGCTCTGAATGCCCGGAACCCATTGGCCGATGCGTCTTTATGCTGGACCACGTCGGTCACCTGGCGCAGAAATGGCGCTTGGTATCGGTCAAAAACTGTTCGCCACTTTGCCGCTCATGCCTCGTGCCTTGTCTTGGGGGAGTCGTCAGAAAACCCGCACCAATCAAGCAAGGGCATTGCGCCATCCTCAACGGCGCCCGTGGGTAAAGTCCGGCAAATTCACTCTTGGGGCGGATCAGCGTTTGATCTTTGTGGTGCTCGCGGCGAACCACGCTACTCCAATGCGGGAAGAAGCAAATCGTCGCGCCAAAGGTTCTTCAGCTCCTTCACGACAGCCAAGAATTTTTGCAAATCCACCGGTTTCGTAATATAACCTTCAACCCCCAGTCGTTCGCATTTCTGCATATCGGCGAGTGCTTCGGAGGAGGTCATTACGACGATGGGGATCGATTGCAAATCGTAATTGCTCCGCACATTTTCGAGAACTTCCAGGCCGTTCTTCTTGGGGAGTTGGAGATCGAGCAAGATCAAATCGGGACGGGGAGCATTGGCAAACTTGCCACGCCGGTGAAGGAACTCCAGCGCTTCTTCTCCGTCAAAGATCAGTGTCAGGCGATGTTGAATCTCGCCCTGTTTGAGCGCCTCGATTGTGAAACGGGCGTAGAAAAGGCTGTCCTCGACTAAGAGAATTTCCATCGGGCGTCCGACGGTTTCCGCACGCATTCTGCTCTCCCTACCGTATCAATCACCGACTCCCGTGTCGCTCTCAAAGGCCTCCATGATCAAATCGCCTTCGCGACTTTCGTGTTGCCGTAGTGCTTGTTGGAACTGGGCATAAGACAGGGCGATTTTCTGTAAGATGTCGCCCCCCTTCTCGCCATAGAGCCGCTGCTCCGCCATTTCCGCCAGGCGACAGGCGTCGAGGAAAAGGGTGGAATGTTGCGAACGTAGTTCGCTGGCGCGCTCGCTCAAATTCGGAGCCACCTCGACCGCATCCTCAAAGTAACCGTACGCCTCCTCAAGCGAAAAGTGAAGCGCTAACTGGTCGCGCAACTCGCTCAACGCTTCGGCAAGGCGACGGAAACAAGACGTGTCGTCCTCGGAGGATTGCACCAACCGCTCAACTTCCTCCAACAACTCACGCAAGCGGAGGTTATCTTCCTTGATTTCACGAAGGAACGCGGCGTTAACGGTCAATGTTCCGGTGACAGTGGCCATGGCTTTCTCCCATGCTCAAGACCCGGCAACAGAATGATCCGCCTGCGCCGCATTATAGCAAATAAAACTCTGCGGCTATTCAAAAAAAGTCGAACTCGGCCTTTCGTCGCGCCGGGGCGAAGTCGCCCACCTTGTGACTAACTGGGGGTCCACAATCGCTTGGCTCCAGGCAGACCGCTATCAGCCCCAATACGGCGCGCCAGAATACGTACATAGGGCGCCAAAAAACGGCATCGATGCCCGAAGGTTCCCCGTTCGGCCGATTCGTCCGCATGCATGGGTTCCATAAGGTCTTCAATGACGAAACCCGCGCGACACATTCCGCCGATCAGTTGCTCCCAGCGATGGAGATATTCCCAAACGCCCTCTTCGCGCAGCGGGCTGCCCATGACGGGCGGGAGCGGCCCGCGACGATAATACGGTTCGATCAATTCGTAGCCTCGCGGCGAGGGGACAATGTCCGCCTGTAAACTCGCGGGTTGTTTATGCTGGCTGATATACAATCCCTGCGGTCGCAAGACATGCGCCACCTGGCGGTACACTAGCGAAATATCCGGCGTATAACACGTGCTGACCGGTTGAACCACGATATCGAACTCACCGTCGTCAAACATCGAGAGATCGTCCATCGACGTTTCCACGGTGCGCAGCGACAGACGGCGTTCGGCCGCAACTTGGCGATCAAGGTCTAACATCGCCGGGCTGATGTCAACCACCGTCGTGATAGCGCCGGCTGCCGCATATAAAGGACCATGTTTTCCGCCGCCAGCGGCCAGGCAGAGAACACGTTTTCCCCTTACGCCGTCGCGCAGCCATCCCACGCCGTCCAGGTTTCGAAGGGGATTGGCAAAGTCTTCGTCGCGTGCTGGGATCGTAAATCGTTGGCGATCGCGCACCAGTTGGTCCCAAGCTCGCCGATTGTGGTCGTGCGCCGCGGCGCGTTGTGCTTCGTCATCCATCGTTTGTACGTTCACTCGGGTTTGGCGTGGCGAGCAAGCCAATCCACGGCTGCTTCGGCCAACCCTTCATGGCCTCCCTCAAAGATCGTTACGCGGCATGGGCCTGCTGAGCGACGAAGATAAATGTTTCGCCGAAACACCGGGTCAAATAGTTCATCGCCGGGGCGAGGCGCTTCGAGTCGTCCATTAGGGCGGCTAATCTGAGTAATTTCGGCGTCCGTAATAGGCACGTCTCCGCGCGCTTGCGCAACGACATTAAATGCGGCCAACGTGTGCCATATCGGCACAGATCCCCGGTGTCCGTCATGAACTCCTGCGGCCAGATCCAACGGAAGATTTCGTGCACCCGCTAAGTAAGTCAACGGAGATCGCCGTCGGTACTGTGCGTCAACTTCTGGGCTATCGCCCGGCGCTCCGCCGCAACAAGCCCGCAACATCTCCCCATAGTGACCTTGAGCGTGCAGGCGATGCCACATCGCTAAGTCGCTGATGCCAACCGACGCGCTGGCCGCGGCCCAAACTTCGGGATGGCGACCCGCCATGAGCATCGTCATATGGCCGCCTCCCGAAACTCCGGTCAAATAAATGCGTCGCCGATCAATGGGATAATGTTCAACGGTCCACGCAACCGCGTCGAGGATGTCTTGCTGGGCGAGTTCCGAACCACAGGCTTCAGGTCGGTTATTGACGCCTCGAAAGTCAGGCGCCAAATACAGCCAGCCGCGTTTTTCGGCGGCGGCCTCCCTGGGAAGATCTCGCTGTTCAACATTGCCGCTCCATGTATGAAGTGCAACCAAGAGGGGAACGGGGGGCCCATCCAAGGCGAAACCGTCCGGTTCGATCACATAGCACGTCTGCGGAACACCGTCGATGGTGCTTGGTATGACGATCTTTTTGCGAACACCGCCTTCACACAAAGGCGCCGTCGTTAGAACGACTGTCGCCGCCAGAAGCCACGGTAAGGCTCCCGCAGTTTTCTTATAACGGTTGGTCAGCCGCTGCAGCATGAAACGAACCTACGACACGGCGCAGAATAAGGTCATTGATGTCGAGGAGCCAAAACGCCCTCACTCACGCGATTCCAGGAGACGAGGGAAGCGGGTTTGCGACCATTGTAGCTGGGGTTGTCCTATTCACAACGGTCTGGGCGCCCGACGCAAAGAGCTTCGATAATTCGAGGCGCCAACGGCCGAGATTATTGAGGTTTGCGCAAGCGCTGATCGCCACTTATAATTGCTTCCCGATCCGCGCGGTGCATTAGGAGCGTTTTGGAAACGGAGGTCATCCATGGGGCGGATTGCTTTCTTTGGCCTTGTTGTTGTTTCGATCCTCGTGATTGCAGCGGAGTGGGGAGGGACTCAGGCTGCTCCACCGAACGAAACAGTCCACGAATCGACAGACGAGTCGAGTCAACCAACCCCCTCGGAATCCGCCCAATCGGCTGCTTCTGCATGGCTGGCGGAGATTTTCAATATTCGTCAGGCCAACGGGAGTGTGCTGCGGGGAACATTGCTTGAAGGTCGCGATGCCGAAGCGGACGCCGCCATTTTTGCGTCTGCATTCGAAGACCTTCGGGGACAATCGCAACCCACATCCCACCCAGATGAACCATTGTCGCGCTCGGATTCGTCGGCAAGTGGCTCTGTGTTTCCCACCGAAGATTTGCCGACGCTCCTGCGAATCACGGCGCATCGTCTGGAAGGCGAAGCATTCCGCCGCGAGATGGAAGGCGGGGAAACCGAGGCCAAACGCCTTCGGCGCCTTGCGCGCCGATTACGAAACGAGGCCCGGCACATCGCAACGCCCTCGCCTTGATTGTTTTGACGCCCACGCTGATTGAAATTCGCGAAGCGCATCTCATGTCGGAGATTCGCTCCGCGAGCACTAGGGAAGGCGGACGTGGGCTGCTTGACCACCAGGTCGATGCGCTATTGTTGCTGGCCGACGATGCGTTGTGAGGTGGTTGGCGAGGCTTACTGCGTCGATATCGATCCATGACTCATGAGCAACGTCAGATGTTAATCGCGGCCGCGCTCGATGCGCGGCAACGTGCTTACGCCCCCTACTCTCGTTTTCAGGTGGGCGCCGCGTTGCTGTCGGCCAAGGGCGCCATTATTCCGGGGTGCAATGTGGAGAACGCGTCCTACGGGCTCACCATCTGCGCGGAACGCGTCGCCATGAGCGCCGCTATCTCGTTGGGGCATCGTCAGTTCCTGGCGTTAGCCGTGGCCGCGTCGGGCGGGCCCACGCCATGCGGCGCTTGCCGGCAATTTTTGGTCGAATTTGCTCCCCAGTTGCCCGTCATCATTGTCGATGCCGATGCGGTGGACCGCACCGCGGAAATGCGTCTCGATGGTTTGTTGCCTTCGGCTTTCCATCACACATCGCATGGATGACGTTGCCCCGAAGGTTGGTCCGACGGGCAAACGCGGATCAAATAAGGATGAGCGTCACAATGCGTTGGCCTTGCGCAACTTTGGCAAAGCTTGCCGATTACGAACGGGAGGAGGGAAGTAGGCCACGTCAGTCGCCGATAAGCAGGTGATGGAACGCCCAGCAAACTCGGATACGCCGATTGTGCGGCAAGGATAATTTATGGGATTTCTTTCGGGACGCATCACGTTTGAACGGTTTCGCGTGGAAGGCCCTTCGCCGCGACAATTTGGACCGGAACATATTGAAGTGTTGGAGCGTTTCGCAATTGGGCAGAACGAAACCTCCTCGATCGACCAGCCTCGTGTGGGCTTTTTGGCGGGGGACCACCTGTTGGACCTCGGGTTTGGGCTGGAAAAAAACATTGTGAACGACGCCCTGCACTGCGGGATCCGCATCGACACAGATCAAGTTCCAGCGGCCATTCGCCGCGCTTGGCTGCAAATGGAACTAGCGGCTCTAACGGTTGACAATCCCAGCGGAAGGCCAACGAAGGCCCAAAGGCAAGAAGCGAAAGAGGCAGTCGAAGCGAGGTGCGAAGAGGAAGTCCGTACAGGAAAGTTCCGCCGAATGCAGCATTTCCCGGTGCTTTGGGACGCTCGCCAAGGAGTGCTGTATTTTGGAGGCTCCAGTACAACGGCGATTGACCATTGCAAGGACCTATTCTCGGCGGCCTTCGATATTGAACTGCATCGGGTTACCTCGGGCCGACTGGCGCGCGAGTGGGCCGCTGACAGTAAGCGACGCCGGGCGCTCGAGGATATCGCCCCAACCATCTTCCATCTTCAGGATGACTCCCAAGCCGAGATCCTTTGGTGGAACGGCCATTCCGAAAACTTCGACTACTTGGGTAACGAGTTTCTTTTGTGGCTTTGGTGGCGTTTGGAGGGCGAATCCGACACGATCGAATTGTCGGACGGATCAGAAGTGACGAGCATGTTTGCTCGCACACTGAGCCTGGAATGCCCGCGTGGCGAGTCCGGCAAAGAAACCATATCGGCCGAGTCCCCCGTGCAGCTTCCCGAAGCTCGCCAGGCGATCCAATCGGGCAAATTGCCGCGCAAAGCGGGGTTAACCTTAGTGCGGCATGGCGAACAGTACGATCTGACGCTTCAGGCCGAAACGTTTGCGGTTGCCGGGGCGAAGATTTCGACGGGGGAAGAAAGCGAAGGGCGAGCGGAAGTCGAAGAGCGAGTCGATAGTCTTCGAAGCCTGACCGAAACTCTCGACTTGCTCTTTCATACCTTCTGTGAACGCCGTATTGGTAAGGCTTGGGCAAGCGACTTGGGGCAGATTCGAAGCTGGCTCCAGTCGCAGCCATCCACTGCGAAGAAGCCGGCCGCCTAGCGAGGTCCGGTTGCATAATCGCCCGCGAAAACTCAGGCCGAACGACAGGATGCGAAGTTGGGACGCGACGTGGTAGACTGGGGTGGTGATAACTACGGAGTCCAACCTGGCTTACCTGGGGCGTCATGTCGTTATTTGCTCAAAGCGAAGCAGAGAATCTGCG
>CAYWIS010000055.1:0-21340 GCA_964458385.1 uncultured Pirellulaceae bacterium | reverse complement strand
GGCGTGCGCAGCCCTTGGCGTCGCGCATGCGACCGGCGACACTCGCTGAGTTTGTCGGCCAACAACACTTTTTAGGCGAAGGAAAACTGCTGCGGCGTTTGCTCAAGGCCGACCGCATGAGTTCGGTCATCTTCTATGGTCCCCCCGGCACAGGGAAGACCACACTCGCCCGGCTTTTGGCGGTCGAAAGTCAACGCCGATTCCGCCAGGTGAGCGCGGTTACTAGCGGCGTAAAAGAATTGCGTGAGATGCTTGACCAAGCGCGGGACGAATTGTCCTTAGGGGGCCGCCAAACATTATTATTCGTCGATGAGATTCATCGCTTCAATCGCGCACAGCAGGACGTACTGCTACCCGATGTTGAGGAGGGCGTGGTAACGCTCGTCGGCGCCACTACGTCGAATCCCTTCTTTGCCGTTAACAGCGCTCTCGTCAGCCGGAGCCAGATTTTTCAGTTTGAGCCTTTGACGCGCGAAGAGATCAAGACGCTTCTTCGCCGCGCCGTCCAAGACCGCGAACGCGGGCTGGGCGATGTGCCGATCGTGCTTCAGGAAGAGGCCCTCGATTTTATTGCAGAAGTATGCGATGGCGACGCCCGGCGGGCGTTGACGGCCCTTGAAGTCGCCGTGCTTTCGAGCGACGAGCGGCCGGTGCAGTTGACTCGGGCCTTGGCCGAGGAATCTGTCCAACGTAAAGCCATCGAATATGATCCAACAGGCGATACGCATTACGATGCGGCCAGCGCCCTGATCAAAAGCCTCCGCGGGAGCGACCCCGACGCGGCCTTGTACTGGCTTGCTCGTATGCTGGAAGCTGGCGAGGACGTCCGGTTCTTATGCCGGCGATTGGTGATCCTGGCGAGCGAAGATATAGGCAACGCCGATCCGCACGCGCTTCCGTTGGCGGTGGCGGCAATGCAAGCGTGCGAGTTCGTGGGACTTCCCGAGTGTCAATTGACGCTCGCACAAGCGGTGACGTACTTGGCGTGCGCTCCGAAATCCAACGCCTCGACCGTGGCCATTGGTGAGGCGCGGCGCGACGTGCGTGAAGGGCGTATTCTGCCAGTGCCTATTCACTTGAGCGAATCACATTACCGCGGGGCTAAGCAACTGGGACAAGGCGAAGGTTATGAGTATGCACACAATGCGGAAGACGGAATCGCCGCTCAGGACTACTTGGGGATCGAACGCGAATACTATCACCCTGTCGATCGTGGGTTCGAAAAGGAGTTAGCCGCAAGGTTGAAAATGATTCGCGCCACGTTGCGCGGCGGTAAGTCCTCGTAAGCGGCAAGATTTACGACAACTTTTGGGGTGTTTTGGAGAGACGGTCCTGCCCACGCCATTGGTTCTGGCGTGCGCCTTTTCGATCGCTGACAAGCGGACCACGGGCTTGCTGATATGGCGGTGCTGGCGAACAATGCCTTTAGGCAGGGCGTTGAGTTGGCGGCGACACGGGTACTTCGCTGGCATGCCACCTAATCATCTATCGGCATAGGGGATCGACGTTGGCGTTTTCGTCTGGCGAGTTTGTGAGGAGCCTATTCGTGAAGCGGCGCTTGAACGCGCTGACGATCTTGGTCGTCGTGCTCGTGTTGCTGGCGGGCGGCTACTGGCTGCAGAGTGAAACCGTATCGCTATCCAGCATCGCAGAGCAAGAGCACCGCCTAAGGCAATGGATCTCGGAGGAACGCCTTTTCGCCTTCGTGGCGGGATTCCTTATCTATACGGCGATGTCGCTTGTGCCCGGCACTGCGGGCAAGTCGGTGGTGTTCGGTTGGTTATTCGGGTTTTGGCAGTCGCTGGTGATGGTGAACGGAGCCCTGACGCTGGCGGCGTTGGCGGCCTACTTCTTTAGCCGTTATGTCTTTCTGGACTGGGTGCAGCGACGATATCATTCGTTGGCCACGCGACTTGACCACGCGTGGCGCCGTGATGGCGCCTATTATCTATTGACCTTACGCTTGGCGCCCGTCCCCTATTCGTTCACCAATTATCTGTCGGGAGCGACGGGGGTCCCAGCGTATACCTTCTGGTGGACGACCCATGTAGGTTTGTTGCCGAAAGTCGCCGTCTACGTCTTTCTTGGAGCGCAATTGCCCTCGTTGGCGATTCTCCAAGAGCAAGGAGTGGCGAGTCTAGCGCATCCCTCACTCTTTCTAGCGTTTGGCCTGTTGGCGGTTGTACCTCTGGGAATTCGATGTCTGGTACGGCAAACTTCCTCGGGGGAGGCGCCAACACGCTTGGCCTTTTCCGAAGTGGTGGAGCAGGGCGAGTACCATCAGGGAATCTCGTAAGGTCGCCATTGACCCAACCAGAGGAGGCAAATTACAATCATCAGCCTACGCTGATGCGTATCCCGCCTCAAAATGCCCACCTTTTCGGAGCACCTTATGTTCCGCATTCAACTTGGCGCTACCCGAAAGTACTGCGATGGCCAATCCCGCCGAAGTTTCCTGCAAGTTGGTGTAGCAGGGATGGCTACGGCCGGCTTAGGACGCGTTCTTCAGGCGAAAGCGGACTCGGTTCGCTTGGGAAAGCCCAGCAAGGATACTTCGGTTATTCTTCTTTGGCTGGACGGTGGGCCAGGGCATATGGACATGTACGATATGAAGCCGCTTGCCCCGGCGGAATATCGCGGCATTTGGAGCCCTATTCGCACGAATGTGCCCGGCATTGAGATTACCGAGTTGTTTCCGCGCCAAGCGAAGATCGCCGACAAGTTCTCCATCGTCCGCTCATTGCATCATGGTTCCGGCGACCACTTTACTGGCGGCCATTGGATGTTGACGGGCCGTGGTGCAGGGGTTAGCGGTGCGGCTACGGCCGGTAAATATCCCTTTTTCGGTTCCATCGCGACCAAGATACTCGGATCGCGCCGGTCGGGAATGCCCGCGAATGTGGCGATACCCTACGCCATGAGCATTGGCTTGCGGCCCGGGTATTTTGGCGCCAATTACTTGGGAGTCCAGCATAACCCCTTCGAAACGAACGGCGATCCCAATGCGGCGAACTTTCAGGTGCAAAATATCGCGCTGCAGAATCAGATGACGATTGAGCGGCTTCAGGATCGCCGCGCGTTGCTCACGGCATTTGATACGTTGCGTCGCGAGGTGGATAGTTCGGGGGCATTGGAGGCGATCGATCGTTTCGATCAGCAAGCGTATGAACTGATTACAAGCGAGAACGCCCGCAAAGCGTTCGATTTGAGCAGCGAGGATGAAAAAGTACGCGAGTCCTACGGGCGGCATACTTGGGGCCAAAGTGTTTTGCTCGCACGCCGCTTAGTCGAAGCCGGTACAACGTTTGTTACATGCCACTTTGGCGGCTGGGACCACCACTGGAACTTGCAAAAAGGAATGGAGAATTACCTGCCCAAGGTGGATCAAGCTGTCAGCGCGTTAATCACGGATTTGGATAATCGTGGGCTCTTGAACCAGGTTTTGGTCGTCCTTTGCGGAGAATTTAGTCGTACTCCCCGGATGAACGACGGGGGCAATGGTGGACCTCCCATGAGTATGGGAACGCCTGGGCGGGACCACTGGGGCAACGCCATGTTTTGCTTTTTCGCGGGCGGCGGACTCAAAGGTGGTCAGATTGTGGGCTCTACGAACCGTTTGGGTGAGGAGCCGCAAGACCGGCCATTGCGCCCGGGCGATATTCATCACACCATTTATCATGTGCTGGGAGTTGATCCCAAGACCCACTTCCTCGACCACGCCGGGCGTCCGGTTCCCGCGATTGACCACGGATCCGTGATTTCTGAGTTGATTTAACTTGCTTTCGGATGGCCGAACGGGTAGCCGCCGCGATATGTTGGGTGGTTACTCGAAACCGAGCGCAAGATGGTGTGGTTGGCAGCCTGACGGCTTCAGGCCGCGATTTCTCCTTAGATCGAATGCCGCAGGTGTTATCCTGCGTTCGGCGCAGACGCGATAGGTAGCGTGTCACCCAGCGAGTCGAGCCATTGCCGAACGCGAAGCAACACGTCTTCGTCTTGCGGAACTTGCCGGAGGACGACGCACCGCTGTTGGTCGATGGCGGCGCGTAGGCGGCTTAGGCGGCCTTGGATTTCCTGAAGATAAGCGCGAGTTTCTTCGTCGCTTAGTTCGTGTCGCAGTAGCTCTGTCTCGCGTTCCGTGCGAACGCGCGTGAGGGCAACAAGCCGTTCCCGCTCGGCTTTGATCAGTTGCCCGGCGTGAAAACCGCGACGGATCTGTTGACGCGTATTGAATTGAACGACGGGATCTTCGCCAAAGTAGAGGCTAATAGAGCCATCCCGACGGAATCCAGCAACCACGGGCGACGATTCGCCTTCCACCTGAAATTCAATCCGTTGGACCAAGGCGACCGCCTCACGCATCAAATCTTCGCGGGGACTTTCTTCGCGAGCCATGGAAATCCAAGAACATTCGTTGAGCGCGATCGTAGTCGCGGCGATTGCACGTCACTCTTAATCGATTCCACCTACGCTTCAGGTGAGAATGGAGTGGATAACTTCACCTCCGACATCGGTTAGTCGGAAATCTCGCCCTTGAACGCGCACCGTAAGCCTCTTATGGTCGACGCCGCAAAGGTATAGCAGTGTTGCGTGCAAGTCGTGAACGGTGGTCACGTCTTCAATGGCGTTGTACCCTAACTCGTCGGTAGCGCCCCGGGTAATTCCGCCTTTCACGCCGCCGCCCGCCAGCCATAGCGAAAAGCCCTTGATATGGTGGTCTCGCCCGTTGCCTTGCGCCATGGGGGTGCGACCAAATTCGCCGGCCCACACAACGAGCGTTTCGTTGAGCATGCCGCGGGCCTTCAGGTCCTTGATCAGCGCCGCGCTGCCTTGATCCACCTCGCCGGCAACCCCTTTGATGTGCTCCTTAATTGCGCCGTGGTGGTCCCAGTCGCGGTGATAAAGCTGAATGAAACGCACGCCCCGTTCCGCTAGACGCCGGGCCAACAGGCAGTTGGAGGCGAAGGACCCATCGCCGGGTTGGCATCCGTAGAGGTCCAAAATGTGTTGCGGTTCGTCGGAAATGTCCACCAGTTGCGGCACGCTCGTCTGCATCTTAAAGGCGAGTTCGTACTGCGCAATCCGCGTTGCAATTTCCGGATCGTCGACCGCATTGTTCTGCAGCCGGTTAAGAGTGTTGACGGCCTCAACGACCTCGCGCTGCTGATCGGCGCTGACTCCCGCCGGACGGCTTACATAGAGCACCGGATCGCCGGCCGAACGGAACTCTACGCCTTGATAAACACTTGGCAAGAACCCGCTATGCCATTGCCGTGCGGCAATTGGTTGACTCTGACCGTACTTTCCGGTCGAGGTCATGACCACGAACCCTGGTAAATCGTCGGCGTCGTTGCCCAGGCCGTAGACGAACCAGGAGCCCATCGAGGGGCGGCCCGAAATCGTCGTCCCCGTATTCATGAAGGTATGCGCCGGGTCGTGGTTGATGGCCTCGGTCTTCATGGACCGAATGATGCAAATGTCGTCGGCCACCGTTCCCAAGTGTGGGAAGATTTCGCAAATCTCTTGGCCTGATTCGCCAAACTTCTTGAATGGATGCTGAGGCGCAAAGCACGTTAGCTTCTGCCCTTGCAACTGCGCGATGGGCTGCCCCTTTGTGAACGACTCAGGCATGGGCTGGCCATGCATCTTGGCGAGCATGGGCTTGTAGTCGAACGTTTCCAAGTGCGATGGGCCGCCCGCCTGCACGATAAAGATCACTCGCTTGGCGCGTTGCGGGAAATGCAATGGCTGGACTGCCCCGCGGGCAGGACTTTCTGCTGCGTTCGCATGACGCCAGGATTGCGGATCGAGCAACGACGCAAGGGCAGCCGCACCGATGCCCGTTGAGGTTCGGCCAAGAAACGCGCGCCGTGTGATAGCAGCCAGAGATGTGGAGTGCATCGCTCTACGGAAGGGGGGTAACGAGAACGTGGGCGAAACACGACCCGCACATTGTACCATCCCTACCGACCGGATGGGAGAATTGCCCGCAAAGGTATGCGAAACTGACCTGAACCAACATGCGAAGGTCGCGGCATGTTCGCGCTGTTAGATGGACGGCTGAATGGAAAGAGTCAAATTCGCCAATCAATGCACGCAGGCCAATTCGCTTAGCAATGAAAGCGGCGTTGATTGGTAAACGTCGCGCCGCGGACGAAGCAAATTATGAAAGTGACGCAAGCAATTGATACACCAACCAAAGCGACGCAGAGAGAAGCATGCCGGCTACAAGAACGCTTGTAAGCCAGTGGCGGATGACTCGCTTCCGCGCATTACGCATATCTGCAAGCATGTTCTGCAACGCGCCCGGCGGACAACGTGTCCACCCGCCATCGGCCCACAAATGCGAATCATGTTGCGTCATAGATGCAGCCTCGATTTGATGAATCGCGGTGAAACCAACAAGGAACGGGTCGATTGGCGCGTCGAGCAACGCAAGGCCCGCGAGACCAATCTTTCCGACTGCGTTATCCGCGGTGAAAAGCAGACGACTGCTGCGAACTCAGGCCAAGCGGCCTGGGGACGACGGAATGTTCATGGATGATCAATCGCTCGGGTTGACGGATGATTACGCTTCGGCCCTCAATGAGGATGGAGCCATTGGCCTGGAGCTCAGCAAGACCAGCCGCCACGGCCCTTCGCGGGCCACCAATAGCGCACGCAAGTTTTCCGTAGGATATTGCGCCGCGAACCTTCACGCCTTCGCGGACGCGGTGGCCGGCGCGTTCAGCCAATTCGAGCATCCAAGACGCAAGACGGTCGCGCGCCGAGCGGAACAAGAGATCGGCCAGGAGACGTTCAACGCGTATTCGCCGCAGCCCCAGCAGTTCGGTACGACGCAACGTGACATAGGGATGCGTCAACGCCAGTCGCTTCACACTTTCCTGGGAAAGCATGGCCACCGTGGTTGACGCCCGCGTTTCGATGATTTCCTGCGGACCGGCATCGCCCAGGCCAGCTAAATGGCCAAACAGATCGCCGACCGAAAGAGACGCCAACGGCGTTGAGTTTCCCTCCGTATCGGTGCGAAAGATTCTTGCACTTCCCGCGACGAGGACGTAGGCTGCGCCCTCGTCACGGGGCAGATCAAGCGGCAAGTTCGCGGGAAACGAGCGGACGCGGCACTCCGACTCGAGCTGCTCCAATTCCTGCGGGGACAGCCTTTCAAATAGATCGCAACGTTGGAGATACCAGAGCTTTTCAGACATTTGGCGCAGGCTCTGCAAGGGAAGGTCCCGCCGGATCCTCCGACGTCGCCGCGAGCATTATAGGCAAGTTGCTGCGCCAGTAATAGGCGAACCTGCGTACGGTTAAATCCGCAGTTCAAGCGGAAAATCGCTCAGTAATTCCACGCCGGTGTCCGTTACAAGGTAATCGTTCTCCAACCGCATTCCGGCCTTAAGCTCGGGGGCGTATAGTCCTGGTTCCACGGTAAAAACGTCACCAACCTCGAAGTAATCATCCCAATGAGGATTGAGATGGGGAGCTTCATGGGGAAACAGCCCAATACCATGTCCCAGGTGGTGATTGAACACGCCAAGGGGGGCTTGGTCGAGCAGTGCTTGCACTTCGTGGAAGAGTTCCCGAGCGCTCTTTCCGGGCTTCACCGTTGCCTCGACGTGCTGGAACACCTGAATAATGTGGCTCCAGGCGGTTAGCTGTTCTTGGGTGGGTTCGGTGACTGCCAGTGTGCGGGCATTGTCGGCAAAGTATCCGCGGAAGGCCGGCCCGAGATCCAAAATGTACAATTCGCCGGCTTTGGCGACTCGACCGGAGCGCGGAGGCCCGCCGCGAGAAGCGCACTGATAATCGTTCCCTGTGCCGGTCAACATTTCGCCACATTCCTCAACCGCCGCAGCCTGCAATTGGTTGAAGACTTCCAGTTCGCTTACTCCAGGGCCAATGATTTGTCTGGCCCGTTCGTACATGCGTCCGGTCGCTTTGATTGCCTTCCTAAGCCGCGCTAGCTCATCGGGTTCTTTCCGCCGGCGTAGCTGGTATAAGGTAGGTTCAATATCGCAAAGAGTTGCCGGAAAGGCCTCGGCCAAGTAGGGCCCGAACGTCGAGTATTCCACACCGATCCGTTGCGGCCGCGCGCGAGCGTCTAACGCTCGCTTCAGAACTTCCGTCGAGGCCAGACGTTGGTCGTTGCGTAAGGTGGAATGACGTTTCGCTTCATATGTAACGACCACATCGGCTGCAGTTACGTCGGGAGCTTTCTGGGGAGCGACCAGAATCAGCTCGCCTTCGCGCGTGAGCGCTGCGGCGGGTTGGAAGGTCCACGCAAACCATACGCCCGACAGCCATTGAACATGTTCTCGTTGAGTAACGATCGCCAGGTCAATTTGATTCTGGCGCATGTACTCTAAGAGCCGTTGTTGGCGTGCGCGGCAATATTCGACGTGAATCGCGTAGGGGTCAACCGCAGGCGTCTTATTGTTATCTTGCGTCACAGCGAACTATTTCGATTCGTTGAAGTAGATTTTTACGTTGTGAGTTTGGCGCCCAACCGCAACGATGTCAGGACGACCGTCGTTGTTGATGTCGCCGACCGCTAAGTCCTCGACCGCGACACTGCCGGGGTCGACCAGCTGGCGGGTCCATTTTTGACCGTGCTTGTCTTGCGGATCGTAGATGCGCACCCCGCAACGATGGTTTTCGTCTTTGTTGTCGCGCACTCCGATGATCAGCTCTTCGTCCTCGTCATCGTCAATGTTCGCGCACCAGACGGCGTGGCCCCAGCGCAAATCTTCGTCAAGAACGTGGCGTTTCCAAAGCCAGTCGCCATTCTCGGGACGCGGCGAATCGGGCCGCGTATACACAACCACCTGGTGGCCGTGCCAAGGCTCAATCGTCGCGATGTAGTCGCCGCCGCCTGCCAATCGCCCGTATTTAATTTCGCTGGCGCCGCGGTTGGGCGACGTTTGTTGATTACCTTGTCCGATAAGCGTTCGCCGCCAAGAGCCGTCGTCATTTCGCTCTAATAGGCTCACGCCCTCGAAACTCACGACCAGCAGATCCAGGCGGCCATCGTTATTGAGATCGACGGGGGTAAAGTTGTGGACGACGTGTAACTCATCGTTGATTACCTTCGCCTTCCACGGGCCTCGAACTGGGTCGGTGGGAATCTCATACGATAATAAACGCACTCCATTTTCGGCGAAATGCGGCCGTGTGGTATTTCGCCCCAGCAGCGGCGCTACGATAAGCTCTGGCCGATTGTCGCCGTCCAAGTCTAACCACTGCATGCGATGGACGGTCGGCTCTTCGCCAATCGGGTGAAGTCGCCACGGGGCTGTGGGCGAATCTGCCGGCGTAATCCAAGCGATTTGTCCCCCGGCCGCAGTGTTCAATGTCCAGTCAGCGCCGATTGCGAAGTCCAGTTTGCCATCGTTGTCAATGTCGTAAGGCGCAAAGCACACGTTATCGGGTTTAGTTTTTCCCTCGATCATGATGTGTTCGCGCCAGGTGGGGTTCTCCAGCCAGAGGATACGCGTTTTATCGACCACCACGATATCCAAGCGGTTGTCGCCGTTCATATCGATCAACCGCACGGCGTAACCCACGCCAAGTTGCGTCGGAAGTTCAACGCCTTGGAAGGGTGTTTCGGCTCGTGCCGGGAACGCAACGAATGTAAACAGCGACGTCAAGATCAGAGTGGCTCGAAGCATCGTAACACGGGGGCGGAATGAGTTAAGGGCGGGTCGATGACATTTGCGAGCAGATTAGGCAAGTCGTTGTGACGCGGTAAGCAGGGAAGACTTTTCAGAGTAAACCTAACCGCGTTGTCAGTAAACACTAAAGCACTCCTTGCCGCAAGCGTTGCTCACAACTCTTGAGTCTTCGGGGACGCGGCGGCGCATGCTTGCGCCGTGAACACATTATCACGTAAGAGGGCGGCAAGTTGCGTCAACTTTATCGAACGCAACGAAAGAGCGGGACCGCGTCTCATTATTTCTCTACGCGGTTCTTTTATTCGGGTAGCGCCCACCGGCGATCGTTCCGATCATCAGAGTAAACCGTCGTAAAGCGGTTGTGCGGCTTGTGCCGCATCGGCAGGAGAATGGGATGGAAACAGCCGTAAGGAACGCTTTATGGGTCGCGGTCTTGGGGTGGACGTGGACTCAAGCGTTGTGTGGCTTGGCGCTCGGTGAGGACCTGCACGTTTCCCGATTGCCCGTCGTATCGTCCCGGGAGGAACAGCCGTCGCTGGAAGAGCGTTTTGACGAACTGGAAAAGGCTCTCGAAGATCAAAAGGAAGATATCGACGACCTGAAGTCGGACCTCGAGAAGGCGGTTTTCCCCGGCCATTCGAAAGCCACGATGAAGGTCAGCGGGCGGATTCATCTCGACTACTGGTCCTTTCCCGACACCGACTCGGGAATCAACCTGTTGGAGACCGGCAATCCCGATGTTAGCCCTCAAGACGAGTTAGGCTTTCGGCGGTTGCGGTTTGGCGTGGGCGGCGAGCTGCCGTCGAACATGGAATACCGCATCGACATGGAATGGGCCGGCGGCAACGATGTTGAGTTTCGCGATGCGTACCTGGGCTGGAACGATCTCCCCTTATTACAGACGCTGTTAATCGGCAATCAGAAACGCCCGTACAATCTGGATCAGTGGAACAGCAGCCGGCACACCATCTTTATGGAGCGTCCCTTTATTGGCGACGCGTTTAACCCGGATGCTCGCCGTTTCGGCATCCAAAGTTGGGGACACTCCGAAGACCTGCGCTTCAATTGGCAGTTCGGGGTCTTCAATCAGCGCAACATTCAAGACGAAGGCATTTACCTCAGCGACCATTTGCAACCGGAATACGCCGGTCGCTGGGCCACGACTTGGTGGTATGACGACACGTCCAATGGCCGCGGTTACGGTCACTTCGCTGTCTCGGGCGCGCTTGCTCATCCCGACGGCTCAGCCGGGGGCGACCCGGACCCAGTTGGTTCAAATCGTGCTCAGAACGAAGCCCGCTTTCAATCGCGGCCCGAAGCACGAACGGTGGAGCGCTGGCTCGATACACAACGAATTCCGGGCGCCGACTGGTACAAACTTGCCGGCGTGGAGGGAGTGCTAAATATCGGTCCCTGGCAGTTTGTGGCCGAGTTTCAAAACGTTTGGTTACAACGCGACACCGGCTTTGGCCCAGATCTGTACTTTCATGGCGCCTATGGTTATGTCGCGTACTTCCTCACGGGCGAACATATGCCATGGGATCGGGAGACAGGACAATTGGACCGCGTTGTTCCCTTTGAAAATTTCTTTCTGATCGACCGGTGCTCCGGGGGCGTGGGGAGCGGCTGGGGCGCCTGGCAAGTCGCCTTGCGGTATGACTACATCGACTTGACCGACCAAGAAATATTTGGCGGCGAGGCCCAAGCGGTCACCTTCGCTGTGAACTGGTATTGGACGCCCTATGCCCGGATGCAATTCAACTACATCGTCGGCGAATTACAGAAACGGCGGTTTCCCGACTCGGACGATCCGAATGCTGCTATTGTCGGTGGCGATTACCAGGCTTTGGGTGTTCGCGCATTGGTTGACTTTTGACTTTCGTCCCCGAGGTGAATTGTATGCGCTGGTTGAGCTTGATCCTCACCTCTGCGGTCCTGGTTGCCACCGGTTGCGTGGGAGGTCGCCACGCTCATCATCCACCGCGGCCCATTATGTGCCCCAACTGCCACCATTTGTGCAAACTGGAAGTCGAGCAAGTTAAGGAGGAGAGAGTTTGCTACGACGTGGAGTGTGAAGCGGTTTGCCTACCTCGCGTAAAGTTACCTTGGGAAGACCCTTGCACACCTCCCAAGTGCGCAAAGACCCGGCTGGTGCATGTCCTTGTGGAAAAGGACTATGAGTGCGAAAAGTGCCACTACAAGTGGACGCCCGTGGGTTGCGAAGAATGCCAGCCGAATGAGGAGGCCTCCTCCGAATAAGCGAGCACGCGGCTTGGCGTCGCCCTCCGCAGATAAGGTGCAATCTACGGAGGGTGATGCGCCTACGAACCATGTTTAAGCGGCGCTCATTTCTGCGGCTGCAGCCGGTGACTTTGCTTCCGTGGTGCGGCGACTTCCATTGCTTTCGCGCCGAAATGTTGCGTGGAGCGAATCCCAATCGATGATAAGCGTGCCTCCTGCCGCCTCATGTTGCCTGGCCCACGTCATAAGCAGATTGAGGCAGGCATGATCAATGTAGTCAAGACGCTCGAAATCGACGTGGAGTTCGGCTCCTGGGGGAACACGCTCTAACGTGCCGGCAAGACGCGGCAATCGCAAGAACGTAGCGGCTCCCTCGAGTTGAAGGCGAGTCGCATTGCTATCTGGCGGAGCGATCAATCGCACATTCAAATGCGAAAACGTGTACAACAGTTTGACCGCAGCTAGCCCGATGCCTACCAGAACACCCGTTAAGAGGTCGGTGACCACAATAGTAATGAGCGTCGCCAGGTAAATGATGACCTCACCCCACCCATACTTGCGCAGCTCGCGAATGGATTGAACGGCGACAAGCTTGTATCCCGTTACCACCAGGATCGCGGCGAGGCTCGCAATGGGAATCCACCGCAACAAGAACGCCAGAGCCGTAACGAAGATTAATAACCAAGCGCCATGAAGGACCGCCGACAACCGGGTAACGGCGCCCGCATGAATGTTGGCGGAGCTTCGGACAATGACGCCGGTCATAGGAAGCGCTCCTAGAAAACCGCAGATCATATTCCCCACTCCTTGGGACCAGAGCTCTCGATCATATTTGGTGCGGGCGCCGTTCTGCATTTGGTCAACCGCATTTGCGCAGAGCAAGGTTTCGGCGCTGGCCACGACCGCAATGACGAATGCCGCCTGGAGCAACTCTTGCCAAGGTACGACCGTGAAAGCCTGGAGCGAGGGGAGATGAATTTCATTCCAGAGGTTATCGGGAGCTTCTACGTAATGAATGGGAAGCATCAAGACGGCTGCAATCACGGCGCTCACCACCACCGCGACGAGCGGCGCTGGTATGCGGCGCATCCGTCGGGGAACCCACGATTGCCAAACGACAATCGCTCCGATTGTCAATAAGCCGATCAACGCCGCAAAACTATGATTCTTCAGGCGAGCGAGAAGTTGTTCGATTGAGTCGATGGCTTGCGACTGAACGACCGCTGCATGGGCTACGTCGCCGTTTTGAAGGGCGATTGCGGCGGCAGCGCTTTGCTCGTGCGCCGCCACGGCAAACTTATGAATCGATTGCCACCGCTCCGAACCATTGGCTTGTGCAGCAAGATGCTGCAGCTCATCAACCATACTTGCGAGTTCGGCTGCGACTGTTTGTTGCCCCTTCGCCAATTCGGCAAACACGTTCGTCGAAGTCTGCTTGGGATCCTGGACGACGTGCTGCAAGTGTTCTTGACGCCGATGCAACTCACCAACCGTTCGCAAGGTTTCGGCCCGGACCTGACGCATCTCGCGATTATGAAAATCATCCAAGGACAACGATTTGCTGATGGCTTGAGGAATCGTCAATAAATTCTCAATTCCACTTCCCCGCGGTTGGTCGTCAACCATGACGTGAAACTGGCTTGCAAAGATTAACACGCCGATTCCAGCCAGCATTCCCATAATCACCGCCGGAGATACAGCGCGAAACCATTGCCCCAAACGCAACAGGCCTGCAGCAAATTGAATCGCTCCGGCTAACAAAACAACAATGCCCAGCGTTTCGATTCCGAAACGCTGGATAATTTCATAGACAAGTACAATGAGGCCAGCCGCGGGGCCGGAAACCTGGAGCGGACAACCGGCAATCGCACCGACCACCAAACCGCCGATGATGCCTGTGATCAACCCGGCGGCTACCGGCGCTCCAGAGGCAAGGGCAACGCCCATGCATAGTGGAAGGGCCACAAGAAAGACGACGATCGATGCTAGGAAGTCGCGTTTTATGTTCGCTAATCGGTCTTGGTTCATGAGGGCGTCTCCTACGACAAGTTAAGCGTGCGCCAGGTCACGTGGTTGTGTCAGACGGCGCTCGCTTCCACCTCGGTTTCCATGGCCGATTTCTCGATGGACAAGAACTACCCCTGTGTAGGGTCGTAAGCAAAAACTTGCCCCGTTTCGAACTTGTAAACCCATCCGTGCAACGTTAGTTCCCCGCGCGCCAAAGCGGCGGCAACTGCCGGATGAGTTCGCAAATTCTCAAGTTGAACGAGAACGTTCTCTTCGACGGTCGCTGTAAGCAGCGCCTTCTCGTCGGTGATGTGCTGGTAGTTCTCTCGAATGATGCGCTTGGTCGACTCGGCGCGTTCCAACCATGAGCGGACCGCTGGGAGGTTTTCCACCTGCTCGGGATGCAGCAAACCACGCATGGCTCCGCAATGAGAATGTCCGCACAAGATGATGTCTCGGACCTTGAGGACAGCGACGGCGTACTCAATTGTTGCTGCTTCGCCCCCGCAACTACTGCCGTACGGCGGAACGATGTTGCCGGCGTTACGCATAATGAATAACTCGCCAGGGCGAGTTTGCGTTAACATCGCCGGGTCAAGGCGTGAATCGGAACAGGTAATGAAGAGCGCCAGGGGCGTTTGGCCGTCGACGAGCCTCTGAAACAATTGAGAGTGATTGCTGAAAATGTTTTGTTGAAAATGATGTATGCCTGTGACGAGTTTTTGCATGGGAGTCTCGCTCGAAGGTGTGGACGCGGTTACATATCGTTAGCCTGTCGGCAAGCTAATGCCACTACCGCTAAAGCGCACGGTAGCCTGGGCGTGATCGGTTGATCGCGGGAAGAAACAGCGCGCGGGTTACGCGACTTTGGCGAAATCCACGCTTCCGCGCATTAGAGCGCAGTTGCGGAGACCACGGCGCATGGGCAGAGATAAGACGCATGCGCGCCTATATGCGCAGCGGAGCGCGCAGTCCGTTGGACAGGCAATGGCCAGATATGGCCAAAAGAGGCGCGTCAAAGGTATCGCGACGCGACGGTTTAGCGGTAATGCGTGCCGGAACGAAGCGTGCTTCCCGGTCGGCCCGACTAACCGCAGCGCACACCAGAACAGTTTCCCGGGTGCAATTGTGCTCCTCCTCAACCGGAATCACCGTGGAGCGGGCGATACCGGGAGTGGTGGCGACACAGAAAAATAGAAACAAGAGAAAGAGCGCGCGTGGAACCCAACGCGTCATGTCCAATACCTCGGACATAATCCATCCGGCTCCAGGGATGCGATTGCGGCTCTTCATCAAGACAAAACAAATTGATCGATAGTATGCGGCAATACTAGTGCCACCGGGCGGTATTGTCAAGACGTGGGGTGTACGACGAGATGATTCTGACATGGGCGCTCAACCTTTTCTAATCATTCGCCAGTGCGCGTTCCCCAGCGTCCAACAACGCAATGATTCGGTCGACGTCAAACGTACATCCACCCCACGTGCCGCCGCCTGCACGTTGAAGCGCGGCCCACAACCGTGTATCGTCCGGCAGTTGCGGATCAGGTCGCAAGTCGCTACGCGGGGGACGTTCAGCTAGAATCTTGGCGCCTTCCTCGGGTGAAAAACGACGCTCTCCGTCCCCCACGAAATTGACCGAGCCGGTCAATTCGTTCCGATCGATCACGATTTGGATTAAGTCTCCGTCCCGCAGTTTTCCGATAGGCCCTCCCGCCAGCGCCTCGGGGCCAACATGACCAATGCAGGCGCCGGTGCTAACGCCGGAGAATCGGGCGTCGGTCAACAGCGCTACCTCGCGCCCCCATTTGAGATATCGGAGGGCCGAGGTGATCTGGTAAGTCTCTTCCATGCCCGACCCCATCGGGCCACGACCGGCCAACACAATGACGTCGCCCGGTCGAATGGGGTGGTCGGTCTGACCCTTGACGGCCGCAATGGCGGCGCGCTCCGAAGTGAAGACTCGCGCGGGGCCAAGTTTCCGGTATACCCCGTCGGCGTCGACAACGGCGGGATCAATGGAGGTGGCTTTGATAACCGAGCCTTCGGGGCAAACATTGCCAACGGGAAAGCAAACGGTGCTGGTAAGTCCACGCCGCCGCGCCTCGGCTGGCGCCATGATTACGTCGTCGGGATCTACGTTATCTTCTTGTTGCAATCGTTCGCGCAGCCGTCGCCGACGCTCGGACTTCTCCCACCATTCTAGGTTGGCGCCAAGGGGGTGGCCCGTAACCGTTAGAACGTCAAGATCAAGCAGCCCCAACTCGCGCAAGTGAAGCATGATTTCGGGCACACCGCCGGCAAGGAAGACCCGCACGGTCGGATGATTTCTCGGCCCGTTGGGCAGTACGTCGACAAAGCGAGGAACCTTCCGGTTCACTTCGATCCAATCGTCGACCGTGGGGCGCCGTAGGCCAGCTGCATGAGCGATTGCTGGGATATGGAGGAGCAGATTCGTCGAACCGCCGCATGCCGCGTGGACGACCATCGCGTTACGGATTGCCGCGTCGGTAAGGATTGCTCGCGTCGGGACGGAGGCTTGCGCAAGTCGCAAAAGCGCTTTTGCACTGCGGGCCGCCATATCGAACCAGATGGGCTGACCGCTGGGCGCCAGAGCTGTGTGCGGCAAGCTAAGGCCCAGCGCTTCGCCGACGACTTGTGACGTGGCGGCGGTGCCCAGGAATTGACAACCGCCTCCGGGCGAAGCGCATGCGGCGCAACCTGCAACAGCAGCTTCTTCTAATGTGATTTCGCCCTGAACGTAGCGAGCGCCAATCGTCTGCACCTTGCCCGCATCTTCGCCCTCCACGGGCGGCAGGGTTACGCCGCCTGGGACCAGCACGCACGGTAGGTCGTGGGCGCCCGCCAACGCCATCATCATGGCGGGGAGCCCTTTATCACATGTCGCAACTCCTAGCACTCCGCGGCGTGTTGGCAACGAACGGATCAGCCGCCGGAACACAACGGCCGCATCGTTGCGATAGGGCAGACTATCAAACATCCCGGTGGTTCCCTGCGACCGTCCATCGCACGGATCCGAGCAGTAGCCGGCAAACGGGACCCCCCCGGCCTCTTTGATGACACGGGCCGCCTCATGCACCAAGAGGCCGACCTCCCAATGGCCGGTATGAAATCCAAGAGCTACCGGGACGCCGTCTGGAGCGCGAACGCCGCCTTGCGTGCTCAAGAGCAGGAACTGCGGGCCGAGCAATTTCTCGGGGCTCCAGCCCATGCCCGCGTTTTGCGTTAGCCCGAACAGGTCGCCGCTCGACCAGGTTCGCAACATTTCGTCGGTAAGCGGCAAAGCGCCCGAGGGGCCGCGGGCCTTCGTTTGAACAGCAAAAATACGGTCATCGTGCGAGTCCAACAACTCGCTCACCGTGGACGCAGATTTCATAGAGGAGTTGCTCCGTTGTGTTCCTTGCCGATTGTATGCCGCGCGTGATCAGTGAACAACGGAGCAAGGCCGCGGCCCTCAGCCGACGTTTACTCGTCGATGGAAATGCCTAACTCAGCGGCGCGAAGACGCAAGGCCTTTTCAAAATAGGGAAAAGGGGTGTTCTTCTTTTTCTTCCGAGCCCACTGAAACACGCTCTTGACCAGGTCGACTGGTAGCCGGTCCTGTTCGACCATGCGAACGACTCGATCGATAAAAAGATGTTCCTCTGGTCGACGCACCAAGAGGCCGCTTTTTAGCTGTTCTTTCAGGTCTGCGACTTCGACGGCCGCTGCGGAAGTAGCGGATGAGACGTTCCACAGGACCACCAGTCCGGCGCATCCCGCGAGGCCCGAAAGTGCGGCGATGCTGTGAACCAAGAGTTTCCGCATGCGCATGGCGTTCGACTCCTTTCGAGATTCGTTGTCGGCGTACTGCCGCCACGTGGAGCGTGGTTGTACGGCAAGAGCGGGCACGCGGCAAGGGAGATTAAGCCCCAGGACGCTAGGGGGCGCCGAATGCGGCCGTCAAACTTAATTTCGCGAGATTTCTGGAACAACCGGAAAAATAAGCTAGGTTTTCCTAGAGGCTCTATTTGGCCTGCCTATCTCATTGCTTGATTGGGCGATGGCCTCGCAGAAGAGTTCGTCGCTCGTTGAGAACGTGCAATGTTTTCATGCAAATTTGCCCGAATCGCCCGCCGTGGCCGGCGTGGTACAACAACCGTCGAGGCAGCGGCGGTGTTGCCTGTGTTTTTCGCCTTTCTTTTCGTGCTGATGCAAGTTGGCCACGCATGCATGATCAAACACCTTTTACAGCATGCGTGCCGCGCGGCAGCGCGGATGGGGTCTACAGAAGGCGTTACCACCACCGACGTTGAGTCGAAGGTGCTAGAGTTGGCCGGTACGCTTGTCGATCCAACCAAGATTAGGGTCTACGTCAAAGACGCCTCGATCTATGACTCGGGCGTTGATCCACCGGCATCGTGGGAACAACTAGCGAATTTGCCCGCCATTGCGGACCTGTCGACCGCCGAAACGCAGCAGTTATTTCTGGTACAGGCGGAAGTTGACTACAACGACGTTGCCCTCTTGCCATTACCGTTCACCCAACATTTGAAGTTAGCCGCCCTCGCTTTTATGCGCCACGAGTAATACCCGAAAGGTCTCCCCATGTTTGCGCGTTCTTCCCCATCGGTGTGCCAGCGGCGTCGGAGCCGTCGCGGTGCGGTCACTGTTGAGTTCGCCGTGGTTGCGCCTTTGCTGGTGGGAGTTTTTCTCGGCATGGTTCAGGCCAGCCGCATCTTTGAAACACAGAATTTGCTGGCTTCTGCAGCGCGCGAAGGGGGGCGCATGGCCGCCATGGGGCGCGAAGGTCTCGTGGCGCCGGGCGAGTCCATGAACGCGAAGATTCAACAAAATATTAAAAATCTTCTCAAAGCGTCGGGGGTTCCGACGGGGGCCTTAAACGTCGATATCGTCGATCCGGACAACTCCAGCATCACGTTTGATTTGGATGACCCTGCGAACGCTTACAAACTTTTCGCCATTGAAATCACGTTGCCTTACACCGATCAGTTTACGAGCGTTGGGGGGTTCGACTTGAAAGCAAGAGTCGTATTTCGCAATGCGCCGGCAACGATTATGGAGTGACCGGTTTCGTTGTAGTTGGAGTTTTCGCCGCAAGTTTAGAGTTTCGCTACATAAGGACCACGTCGATGACCAAGCCGGCTCGAATTCGCCGTCGAAAGAAAGCACGGAGTCATGCCCACGCGCTCCGGCGCCGCGGTGTGGTGGCCGTGCTTACTGCGTTTGTACTGGTGGTGCTGTTTGCGTTTGCAGCATTTGCTGTCGATACAGGGCGCATCACCAACATGCAGACCAAGCTACAAAACGCTGCAGACGCTGCGGCTCTTGCGGCCGCGCAAGAAATCACCGTTGCCGTGAACAAAGCCGGGGACGACGGGAGTACGGTGACGATCACGGCAGGGTCGAACGTCGTGACGCTCGCCCGCGCGATGGCGAAAAAAGTGGCAAACGCCAACGGTGTTTATATTGATCCCGATCGTGATGTGCGATTCGGGCAGCGTAAATACGATACCGCGACCGGAGAATGGCGGATCGATTGGAACCAGGAGCCATACAATGCGGTCCAAGTGACGGTGCGCCGCGACAATCCCGACACGTCGCAGCCCGACGGGGCGCTGCGTCTCGCCTTTGGTTGGGCCGTAGCGCGGCCCACGGTCGACCTGCGCTCGCACTCCACCGCGTTTGTCGAATCTCGCGATATGGTGCTCGTGCTGGATTACTCCGCGTCGATGAACGACGACAGCGAGATGGGGGCGTTTGCCTCCCTTGGACAATCGCGGGTCGAAAAGAACTTGGACGACATCTGGCAGGCTCTGGTCGACGCGAATATCAAGTTTCCGAATTCGACTCGGGTCAAGTTCCCCTCGACGGGATTTGGCGGGATCCAATCTAAGAAAGGAACCTACATCTCGAGCACCAACAAAGACACGGTAATGGAAACCTTGGGTTTGAATCAGACCTTGGCGAATGGTTCGCCCAAGTATCCATTCCCCCAGGCTGGGAAGAACAGCAACGGGGATCCCAAGGGGGTCCCCAACGCCTCGAACAACGCAAAACTCTGGGGCGGTTACATTGAGTACGTGCAATATTTGAACGGCCCGTACAAGAAATACTATGGATATCGCACGCTGATCAACTATCTCTTGACGCAGCGACCGCAACACCATTTATCCGAGGATCTGTGGCGCACGCCCCATTACCCGGCCCACGCGGTCAAGAACGGCGCCAGTTTGTTTCTGGACTTCTTGCGTGAGCTCGATTTCGGCGACGAAGTAGGGCTGGTGATTTACGATACGCTTGCGTATCGCGAAACCAAGCTTCCCGAAGAGGGAATCGATATCTCAAGCGATCCCATTACCGCCGACTATGACGCGATCGACGTCATGCAACGCCGCAAGCAAGCCGGCAATGAAGAGGGTTGGACGGGAATGGGGTTCGGGATTCGCGAGGCGCGGCAGATGCTTGCCAGTCACGCCCGCTATGGCGCTAAGCCTATGATGCTGGTGATGACCGACGGACAGACAAACCAGCGGCCCTCGGGATGGACGCTCCCAGCGGGGTGGAACTGGTCGGAGTTCACCGATTTTGATAAGGACGGACATCCGGACTACACCACATCCGACCGTAATAAGCAGTACGCGTTTTGGGAGGCGGCTGAGGCGATTAAGGCGGGAATCACCATCCACACGATGACCGTGGGGGCGGAAGCTGACGTGCAGTTAATGCGCGCGATCGCTCAGGCCAGCGGCGGCGTGTCGATCCACATTCCCGGCGGACAGACCATCGAAAACTTAGAGAGTCAGATCCTGGAAGCTTTTGCTCAGATCGCCTCCAAGGTGCCTCCTGCGAAGCTCGTTTACGATCTGCCTCCTGCCGAGTGACATCGAACCATTGCCGAAAATGCCGCAGCCACCCTGGTGGCTGCGGCATTGCTTTTTTCTTCTGCCCTTCGATAATCGCGGTAACCAAACACCAACACACTTGGATTCTGACTTCACACGGCAAATTGAAATGAGCGAATGGATTGAGGTCGGGCAGGAGGCGCCCGATTTTTCCTTGCCGGCCCACGATGACTCCGTGGTGCGGCTCTCCGATTTTCGCGGAAGTCCGGTGGTGTTGTACTTTTATCCAAAGGACGACACGCCCGGCTGTACAAAGGAAGCCTGCGCTTTCCGTGACCGCAAGAAGGAAATGGAGAAGCTGGGGGCTGTGGTGCTGGGGGTCAGTCCCGACGACACGGCCAGTCACGCTTCGTTTCGGGAGAAGTATCGATTGAACTTCCCGTTGCTTTCCGACACCGATCATCGTGTGGCGGAAATGTACGGTGCATGGCGTGAGAAAAACATGTACGGGAAGAAGTCGATGGGGGTGCAACGTTCAACGTACCTCATCGA
>CAYWIS010000054.1:26694-29967 GCA_964458385.1 uncultured Pirellulaceae bacterium | reverse complement strand
TTGGGACCTCGTCGTTATCAGCGACGCGCTCTAACCAACTGAGCTATGCGCCCCCAGGAAAATTATTGCATCAATCGCGTGCGTGAGACTGGTATTGTATGCGCCCTTGTTTGGCTGTCAAACGGGGGCGCCATGGTTTTTCTCTCCTGGACGGGACTCCCTCAGGCGGCTTCGCAGGAGTCTTGCGTACGGTGCGCTTCGGGGCTGGGGTAACAACCGGGTAAATCCTCATGGTAATACTGGGCGAGCACCGCTTCCCAGTCGTGACGGGTTCGAACGCGGATCATGGCGTTCCGGACTTCCTCGTGACGAGGGTGGAGGAAGGAGTACTTAATGCCAAATTTGCGCATGATGGGGCCCGAGCGGTCGCCGTAGAGCTCTTCGGCAAGGCGGAAGTGCTCTCGCAGCACGTCTCGCTGCTCCCATAGAGAGGGCGGCGGCGGCAAAGGTTCATTCCGCGCCAGGGCTCGGGCCTGAGCAAAGATCCAAGGGTTGCCGATAGCCCCCCGCGCCACGGTCACGCCATCGACGCCTGTTTGGGCCATCATCGCCAGACAATCGTGGGCGGTGAATAGGTCGCCGCTTCCGAGGATGACGCGGTTTCCCACGTGCGCCTTGACTTCCCGCAGAAAATCCCAACGGCTGGGACCGCGATAGCGCTGCTCAACGGTTCGGCCATGGACGGTTACCGCCGCCACGCCGGCGGCAAAGGCGCCATCCAGAATGGTAAAGAACTTTTCGCGGCTCTCGGGAGTATCATCAATGCCGCGACGCATCTTGACGGTTACCGGTAAATGCGGGGGAGTGGCGTCGCGCGTGCGTCGGATAATCTCCAGTGCAACCTCGGGTTGGCTCAGGTGATAACCGCCGCGACACCGCCCCAGCACCTTCTTTACGGGGCAACCGAAGTTGATGTCGATGACGTCAAAGCCGGCGTCGACCAGCCGCAGCGCTCCCGCCACAAACTGTTCGGGCTCGGCGCCCATCAATTGACCTCCCACCGGGCGGTCTTCGTCGTTGATGTAAAGAAAATGTCGAGTTTTCTTTCGTTGCCGCACCGCCACGAGAAACTGGTCCAACATAACTTCGCAAAGTGCGTACTCCGCCCCTTGGCGGCGTGCGATAACACGCATCGCCCAGTCGCTATAACCCGAAAGGGCCGCCTGAACAATGGGGAAATCGATCGTAAGTTGGTCCAACCGAAGCGGAGAAAGCATATGGGGGAGTCGTTGGGGGTGCGATACGGCCAGAAACCTCTCTTAGTTATCGCGAATAGCGGTGACGATGGAAGAGTATGGGCTCAATTCCCGAGAGATTCCTGCTGCAACCAGGACGCGAACAAGCCGGCAGCATTTTGTTTGCCAGCCCCTCGGTGGCGTAAGCACGATCGTGCTGGTGACATAAGTGTATGCTGGTGCGGCAGCGTCGCCCATGCTTGTAGGACGATTGAGTGCGGTTGCTGCATGGCGCCGAACGGAACCGCCACGCCTTGAAAAATGGCGAAGGTAACTTGCGGCCCCCGTGTATTGGCCTTTTGTTGATCGAACTCTTTAACCGGAGCGGCGTAGTAGTCGAGGTGCGTGTTTAGCCAAAGCGCTTCGTCGCTAAGACGGTCTTACCGTCTGCGCGCTTCGGAGCGTGGAAAGCCGCTCTGTTGTTTCTTATCGGGAAAGTTTCGGGTACAACGAATGGGCGGGCGACTCCGCCCGTGACGGCTGAAAACCCGGCGCTTCACCCTCGGCG
This sequence comes from uncultured Pirellulaceae bacterium, assembly GCA_964458385.1. Classification (GTDB taxonomy): domain Bacteria; phylum Planctomycetota; class Planctomycetia; order Pirellulales; family Pirellulaceae; genus JAHWKS01. Next base: position 28,224 of record CAYWIS010000054.1, on the reverse strand, counting down.
TGTGTCGTGTTGACGACGTGTCCCACAAACAATTCGGGAAGTAGTGGTTGTACCGCTGGAGGATTGCCGGAGGTAAATTGGAGGGGTGGCCCCTGGGCTTACACAAGTCTTTTCGAAACAACAACTTACCGGAACGAAGGCGCCTTGTTGCCTGCCGCCGGGTGGTTGCAATTCCTGACACAATTTCTATTTTAATATGTTGGTTGCTTGTCCGGCGCTCGCAGTCTGTTTGCGCTTTCCTAGCGACCCAGCGCAGTGCTGAGAACGGTTCGGGCCAGACAATCCGTCATCCATGAGCGAAATCCTTTTTCAATATGTCAGGGTGTACCCCACTACGTGGGTCTACCTGTCGTCGCTGCTCATGATCGGCCTGTTCTTCAAGTTCGGCCGGTTCTGGAGTGTGCGGAACTTGGACCTGATCCTTCTCATTCTTCTGGCGCCGGGGCTGCTTCTGGTTGAATCGGGGCGAGAGAAGGCAGTTGCGGCTCAATTAGCAGCGGAAGACCGCAACGCGGCCGTGTCGCCTTCATCGGAACCGCCTCCGACCGATCAGACAGACCCCCACGAAGTTGCTTTACTCGCGGCGGATGTCCCAAGAGCGGACGCGGATCAAGCCGGTGTAGATGCTGTTGAAGGCATCAATTCGGCCCAGGCCTATGATGAGGCTCAGGCGGAACTTCAACGCGCCCGGACCATTGAACGGTTGGGATTTTTGTGGCTGTTTGGGGCCGGGGGCCTGTGGCTTGTGCGGCTGCTGCTTGACCCGACGATGGTTCGCCGTCCGCTATTGGAGCCGAATTTGACGGTGGGCGGTCTCACCTTCATTGGCTGTTCGCTGTTTGTGTTCTTGATGGCCAATGTGATTACCAGCCGCACGACGGAAGAAGACCTGCAGGGGCCACGTGCAGCGGACCGTTTGATTCACCGCCGCGTCGCGATGGATCCTGAGACGCGCCCCCAGTACGGACCTGGGCTGTCGCTCATGTACCTCTTGCCCAACGTGTCGACCATGACGTTGCGGGAAGGGGGACTGCCTGGCGCCGCTCCCGAACAACGGATTAGCGGTTATGCGATTGCTGCGAAGGCGGTCGCGATTTTATCGCATTTGGCGATCGTATTAGGAATCGTGCTGGTAGGGCACTGGCACTTCAATAACTTGAAGATGGGAATCGGCGCGGCGGTGCTGTATTTGATGCTCCCCTATACCGCGCAGATGACGGGCCGTGTTCCCCATGTGCTTCCTGCGGCCCTGCTGGTGTGGGCGATTGTTTGTTATCGTCGCCCGATCTGGGCAGGGGCGTTTATTGGCTTGGCCATTGGGGTGATCTACTATCCGTTGTTCTTGTTGCCGCTTTGGTGCGGCTTCTATTGGCGACGGGGCGCCATGCGGTTTATTACCGGCGTTAGCCTGACGTTGGCTTTAGTCGCCTTCTCGTTGATTTTTGTCTCCGCAGATGCGGCGTCCTTTATGCGCGAACTGCGCTACATGTTTGGCCTATGGGCGCCGCAAATGGAGAACCTGCAAGGCGT
>CAYWIS010000054.1:20785-26684 GCA_964458385.1 uncultured Pirellulaceae bacterium | reverse complement strand
GGCTGGGATCCCTGGTATCGGATCACTGTGATTGCCGCTTTTGTGGCGCTGGCGTGTGGATTAGCGTTGTGGCCTGCACAGAAAAACTTGGGTACGCTCCTTAGTTGTTCGGCTGCGCTTATGGTGGGCGTACAGTTCTGGCACGGGCACGGAGGCGGCCTGTACATGGCATGGTATTTGCCACTTGTGTTGCTGACCGTCGTTCGGCCGAACTTGGAAGATCGCATTGCCGTGAGCGTTTTGGGCGAGGGATGGTTCACCCGCAAACGCCAGCGCGCCCCCTATCGTCACATTGATATTGCTGCTTGATGAATTGGGGCTCTCGTAGGTCGCTCTTGGAAGCTTGTGCAGGATGCGCAAGGTGATTGGGCCGCATGAAGTTGGTCGACTTTTCCGTTTGTGTAATTTATCAATTGCGATTTTCCGTGCGGCTTTTGTAACTCTGGCGTTTGAGATTCCCGCTTACGTGGTAGATTACACCTGCGACTTGCGAAGTCCTCGCAAGCGTTCGTGATTCCTTTGCAATTTGTTTCATGGGAGGCAGTCATGTCCGAATCAACCGAAGCTCAAGCCAAAGAACAGCCCGCAGCCCCTCAAGCGGCGCCCGCGCAGCCGCAGGCTCAGCCGCCTCAAATTCAGGTCAACGATGCGGACGCCATTGCCCTTTATGCGAATTTCTGCCGGGTGACTGGCTCTCCTGAGGAACTGATTATCGACTTCGGCTTGAATCCGCAGCCCATTGGCGTGCCCCGTGAGCCGATTGCGATTAAGCAGCGGATCATCCTGAACTACTACACGGCCAAGCGGTTGCTCCACGCCCTGTCGATGTCTGTTCAACGCCACGAAGCGGTGTTCGGCGTGCTGGAAACCGACATCAACAAGCGGCTCAAGGTCCAGCAGCAGTAGCCGCCACGAGTCTTGTCGCAAGTTTGTTGGCTTGCGACGAAGGACGCCCGATTTCCCGTCGGGCGTTTTTTGTTGCTCCTGGGATAAACTGGCGACTTGGACCAGTTAATTCATGCCGAGGGGCTGCGGTTCTTGGTGCGGCCTCGACGAAGCGCCGGGCGCGTCCTAAAATGACGCGAATTTCCAGGGGGGCGCAGCCAGGCACACCAACCATGAGTGAGTTGACGCACTTCGACGAACATGGGGCAAGCCGCATGGTGGACGTGGGGGGAAAGCCCGTCACCGCGCGCCGCGCCCGCGCCGAAGCCCGCGTCCACATGGCCGCCGCCACGCTCCAACGCATTCAGGATCGAACGACGGAAAAAGGCGATGTGCTGGAAGTTGCGCGCCTGGCGGGAATTATGGCCGCCAAGCGTACGTCCGACCTGATTCCCCTGTGCCATCCCTTGCCGTTGGACGCGGTCACGATCCACTTTGCGTTCTTGGACGAAACCACCTTGCAGATCGAAGCGGAGACTCAGGTGACGGCCAAGACGGGCGTGGAGATGGAGGCCCTTACCGCGGCGGCGGTCGCGGCCCTGACCGTTTACGACATGTGCAAGGCGATCGACCGCGACATGACCATTGCAACCGTTCGATTGCTGGAGAAGTCGGGAGGGCGAAGCGGCCACTACCGACGCGCCGCCGATCTCCAGGAGTCGCCCGTTTCTCGAAAGCCAACTCCGTGACGACCGACGCTCTTGATTCACATAGCGTATATCCTGCCGCGCTGCAGTCGCTGTATGCTCCGATCGTGAAGGATCTGCTCCAGGTGGAGCGGATTCTTCGCGAAGAGATGCGCAGCGACTATCCGTATGTTAACGAGCTGGTGCGGTACGGAGCGATGTTAGGGGGCAAACGCCTGCGTCCCGCGCTCTTGCTCCTTTCCGCCCAAGCGGTAGGGACCGTCAACCATAATCATCACGTGCTTTCGGCGGTGGTGGAAATGATCCACACCGCAACACTGGTCCACGACGACGTGCTGGACGAGGCTGTAACCCGCCGCCGGCTTGCAACCGTCAACAGCCGCTGGGACAACGAGGCAAGTGTGCTGTTGGGGGACTTCCTGTTTACGCACGCGTTCTATCTGGCGAGCACTTTAGACACCCCGTTTGCCTGCCGGACTATTGGCCGGTCGACGAACATCGTGTGTGAGGGAGAGCTTCGCCAAAAAGGGAATCGAGGCGACTTCTCGCTTTCCGAGGAAGAGTACCTGGAAATTATCGATGCCAAGACGGCGGAATTGTGCGCTTGTGCCTGCCGTTTGGGCGCTCATTACGCCGATGGCGACGAGGCGACAGTGGAAGCGCTGACGCTCTATGGCCGCAATCTAGGGATCGCTTTTCAGATTGCCGATGATTTGCTCGATGTGATCGGCAGCGAGGCGACCGTAGGCAAGTCGCTGGGCACTGACTTGGAAAAACAGAAGCCCACGCTGCCGGTGATTCGCGTGCTGCAACTTGCCAACGAGCAGGAACGGCGGCAAGTGCTAGAAATTCTTGAGAGCGATTCGCCAGAGAAGCGCGCTCAGCTAGAACCTTGGTTTGAACGGTTTGACGCTTTGAACTACACGCGCGCTCAAGCTCAAAAATTCGCCGAGACAGCGTTACAGCAGCTCGACGTGCTGGCGGCCGGGCCGGCCCGCGAGACTCTGGCGCGGTTGACCGAATTCGTGGTCCAGCGTTCTCTCTAAACAATCGCGTAACGCGAACAACGTTGCGCTGGCGGGCGCCTCGGTTGCGGCTGCGCGTGGTCTTCTCTTGGCAAGGACGTTAGCTTTCGTCTCCCGCGCGGCTTGGTTTCTCTGCCATTGCTTGTCGCCCCTGGCCTACGCTACGTGCTCCTAATTTTCGCCAGGCGGCATGGCTAAAGCGATGGGCTATGGCGCCGCGGTCACGGCTCATAACGGCAGCGCCCTTGGCGGGACTGGCCCAATGGTAAAGTTGCAGCCGAGCGACCTTGTTTGACGGAAGGGCAGAGAAGCTTAGCGGACGGACCGACAAGCCGAGGGCGTTTTGCGATCTTGCTCGAACGCAATGATCCTTCGGCTTCAAACTTACTCCAAGGGGAAAGAACCGTAGACAATGGGTTCGCCGTACCGCCCGTGCTCAATGCACACCCCAAAGGCGCGCCGACCGAACGTGGCGAAATGGGGGAGGCCCACACGCGCGTTGACAACTGCGGCAGCTGCCAGCGCAGTCCCATCCCACACCGACTGTTCCTGAACAACGCCTGGAAGCTGACCAACAACTTGCCACGTTGGTCGCCCAACAGCGCGGGCCGATGACGCCGCTTGGCCCTGATTGCCCAGCCAGCTTGGTTAAGGCAGGAAGGTTGGAGCTTCTGGCGTGAGATTTGCTTTTTCAGGGCGTCATCGCGTGAACGCTTGGCGCGGCTTTGGATCACCATTCAGACGCGCCAAGATGACCGCCAATTGACGCATGCCGTCCGAGCCGCTTGGACGTTGGGAATTTTTTTCGGGTAGGGCGCTGCGAATGCATAGGGCCCCATATTCCGTACAAGGACGACACAATCAGCCACGACGAGCTCGCCCCAGCGATGATCCGGCAAACGACAAGATGGAAGGCTTTTTCACGCTGCTCATTGACAGTGGCTTGAAGCCCCCATACATTACGGGCATGTCCTCGTCATCCTGATTGTTCCAGACTGTTGATCTGCGATATGCTTCCCAGTTTCTTCATCTTCACAGTTCCAAGGACGTAAGGAGGGATTTGACGATGTTGCGCCCGCTTTCATTACTGCTCCCAGGGTTGGTGGTGCTCGTCGCCAGCAGCCAGGCCCAGGCCGGCGGCGCCTGTGGCGGCTCCTACTGTTACAGCGCCCCTTATCATCAGCCAGCCTACTGCCAGCCGCAGTATGCGTGCTCCTACGTCACCAAAACGGTCTACGTGCCGCAGGTCGTTGTGGAAGAACGTGAGGTCACCGTTTGTGAGTACCAACGTCAGGTTGTTGAGCGGACCATTCAAGTTCCGGAATACGTGACCGAGGAGCGTCAGGTTACGGTTACGGTTCTTCGTCCCGAAGTTCGGGAAAAGGTCATCACGGTTCATCGCTGTGTGCCCGAGGTTCAACAGCGGACCCATCAGCATGTCGTGATGGTGCCGTATCAGGAGCAGGTCGAGGCGGTGCGCCGCGTTTGCCGGCTTGTGCCCACCGAGCAGAACTACACGGTGACGGTTGACCGCGGCAGCTTCCAAACCTATGTCCAGAAGGTTCCGGTGCGCGTGCCGGTCCAAAGCTGCGGTAGTGGCGGCTGCGGCTATGGTTGCAGCGCGAGCGGCTGCGGCGGTTGCGGTTATGTCTCGACCGGTTGCGGGTATGGCGGATGTGGCTCCAGCGGGTGCGGTTACGGCGGTTGCAGCGCCGGCGGGTGTGGCGGTTACGCCTATGGCGGTTGCGGTTACGCCACGACCTATGTTGAGCGCTACTGCCAACGCTGGGTTCCCAACCTCGTGCAGGAAAATCGTACCGTTACCGTGCTGCGCCCCACCTATGAAGAGGTCCCCTACAGCTACACGGTCACTCGTTGCCGGCCTGAAGTTCGCGAGCACACCTATAACGTAACGGTCATGCGCGTCGTTCCCGAACAGCGCACCGTGCGTTACACCGTTGCGGTTCCTACCCAAGAGGTTCGCACCGTTCCCGTGCAAGTTTGCCGCACCACCCAGCGGGTCATTCAGCAGCCCGTTGTCGTTCCGGTGCACGTTCGTAAGACGGTGCCGGTGCGCGTGTGCCGGTACGTTCCTAAGACCGTGCAAGTGAAGGTGTGCTCACCGGTTTCGTATGGCTGTGGCCATGGCTCCGGTTGCCATAGTGGCTGCGGTTACAGCAGTGGCGGCTGCTACTCGGGTGGCTGCGGCTACGGCGGTTGCTACTAAACCGACTACCGATCGGCCGGTTTGGCGTATTGCGACGATGATTGCGTGATCGACAAAGTTGGTCGAAATTAATCCAGTTTGAACGAACTCTAACCAGGGTCGAGCCGTTGTGGCGGCTCGACCCTTTTTCATTGGACGCTTGATAGACGCCAGCCCTAATACTGGCGGACGTAATAGTGGTAGGTTACCGAAGGACGAAACGTGCGGCGAGGTTCGAGCTTGACGGTCCACCGGACCGTTGAACTATTGTTGACCGACTGATCGCCATGATGATCGGTCCAATCGCTGGCGTTGAACGAGTCAAGAGTAATCGTCCCTTTCTCGGAGGCTTCGACAGTCTTCCCACCGAACCGAAAGGTGATTTCCGCCTCGATCGCCGTCGTTTTGTGATTGTGGAGTTCGAGGGTTGCCTGTTTGGTAACCCGCGTATAACGGTTACGGCCCCAGGTAAGGGCGTCTTGTTCTCGTCCGGTTTCTTCCTCGGAGTAATTCCCTCGCACGTCGACCGCTACGGTGATGGGCACGCGTGTTTCGGCTCCACGCGACGTATACGTGAGCAATTCCTGGCCAAGCGGGACGCCGTCTTCCAGAAGCATTGCCGCACCCGTGGTCCATGGTTGGTCGGTTTTGTTCGTGAGCACCACCTGATGCCAGACTTCGTTTTTCGCAAGCGCAAGAGGCGAGTTGACGCCCGCCCCGCTGGGCGCTTGGTCGTTCACTTGCCTTTGGAGCCGTAAGTCCCAGGTATAGATATCGCGATAGGGAACTTCGGCTGTAAAGATCGGCGCGGTTGCCCGTTCGCCTCGTTTTAGATGCAATGGCGGAAGGTGGTAGACAAACATGTCTTGCGTGCCTTGGGCGACAAGCTCCTGGGGCAATTGCACAGGGACCTCCGCAACTTCGGCGCCCCCGTGGGCAGTCGCCAGGTGCATTTCACCCCTGCGCTGCACAAACAAGGCGTTGGAGAAGTCGGTCCGCATCTGACCCATGAGCACCGGTTCGGCCTGCGCCAGCGTGTTGCGCAAGGTTTGTTCAAGCGCCAACGGGCTAGGCAA
>CAYWIS010000054.1:0-20775 GCA_964458385.1 uncultured Pirellulaceae bacterium | reverse complement strand
ATCGAAAATTCGGCACGCCCACAATAATGTCGAGCGCTGCATCGCCAAAATCCTCGGCTTCGTTCAAGACTTCGGCCTGGAGAGTAATTGTGGCGGTCTTCTTCGCGTTGCCTTGGGCAAGATCGATCCGGTAGGTTGGAATCCATCGCACGCCAGGACGGAAATACATCAATGACAGTTTTCGACGCTGCGCCGGGTCGGCAAACCGAAACGTCAACTGCTTGGTCCGCTCCTGGAGTGTGATGGTGCGTGTGAGAGTCGTTTTCATGCTGGGAATCGTTACCGAACGTACCTGCCCAACCGGAAGCAACATATCGCCCGTTTCGTTGCGTAGCACGAAAAACTCACCCGATGCGCCCGATACGCTGGGTTCCTTGGCAACTTGTCGGTGGGACGCTGCCGAAGCGGTTGCCGACGCCGACAGCCAACTCGCAAGACGCCACGCTTCGGCCAAGGGAGGAGATAAGGGGGTGCTTGTCGGTTGCGCGAGTACGCTCACGATGTGGCCCGAATATCGCGTTTTGTCGTGCATTTCGATCGTCGCTTCGGCGCCCTGATTGGCCAACAAGATTTCAATGACCTGGGTGCACGTGTCTTGACGCGATTCCTCGCGGGTGCGCGTCTCCCATCCCGCGACCATGGCGGTCAATCGTCCTTCCGCCGAAGTGGCCCAGAACGAACCTAACACCGCCGCGTCCGGAACCTCGGTGGTATACACCTCGCCGCGCTCATCGGTGGATCCCTCTGCGTCTTTCACGATCAGACAATAACCGTCTTTGAACGCAATGATGCGTCGCGTCGAAAGTGACAAGCGGCCGGGAGCCGTGCTGTCGTCGGCGGGAGCCTTATTGGCGGCGGCGCCGCCCAGCGCGGCCCAAAGAAGACAACCCACCGCCATACGCACACACAAACAGGAACGGAAATGGACCAACATGAGATGCCTCCTCAAAGAAAAGGAACCGCCCGCATAACACAACGAATCATTGTAGGCGGTGCGAACCTCGCTCTTGGTAAAAAGCCTGTAACAGCCCCTAGCCTGCGTCTTCGCCCGACGAGCTGCGTTTTCATGGGGCGCGCCGCGGTGCGTTCTGAAGAATCCGGTGAAAGGCTGCCGATAGGGCAAAGTGTGCGGAGGGACAGTCGCCTGAGATGTAAGGAACGGACTTCGACGAGCGAGTAGCGAGTATTCTCGAAGGGTCCTGGTCCGTGAACGCGGTAACCCCTCATTATTTGCTGTTTTCTGAATCCTGCGGGACGAATCAACCCGGTGAAGGCCAGCGCGGTCGGTGGCGGTTCGTGTTGGAGTCGTTGGACGGCGCCGAGCGGTTTGAAGCCAGCGACGAGGAAACCGGCGCCACGGCGCAGCGATTGGAGCTTCTGGCCGTGGTGCGCGGACTGGAAGCCTTGGATCAGCCGTCGCGCGTCACGTTGGTCACAAGCAGCAGTTATGTGAGCCGCGGCATTCGATTTGGCTTAGCCGAGTGGCGGGAAAACAATTGGACATGGGAGCGATTCGGAAAGATGACGCCCGTCAAAGATGACGATCTCTGGCGGCGCGTTGACCAGGCGCTTCGCTTCCATCAGGTTGAGTGCCGAACCTGGCGTTTCCAAGCCCCTGCTCCTGTCGAAGCGTCGCGCCCGGCGCCGGCTGCCGACGTCGTGGCTCAACCTGCGGCCGGTCCCGTGGCGGCGCTGTTACGCGGATTGACGGTCGCGATCGAGTGGCTGGAGGGGCTTCTCGATCGGACTCGGCGCTTTCTGGAGCCCGGTCCCCAACGGCTGTCGCTCCCCTCTTAATCGGCGGAAGCCTTCGCTAAGAGTTTGCAGTCAACGATTGACGTTTCCCCAGGGAGGTGGCGAAAGTGCGTACCCACGTTAAACTATCCACGATCGGCGCGCTTTTGGCAGGCAGCCATCCCAACCCCGGCGAAGTGCTGGGGCCTCATGAGGTCGTTCACGGTGGACGCCGGGCGCTCGCCGTACGAGCCTTCCTGCCAGAGTCGCAACAGGCTTGGGTGATCCACCCCTCACACACCGCGCCGCAGCCGATGCGTAAAATTCATCCGGCAGGGGTCTACGAGGCGATTTGCCCTCTGGCTTCGGAGCAGGACCGGCGGTATCAGATTCGATTGGCTAGCCAAGATGGAGTTATGAAGACAATCCACGATCCTTATTCTTTTGCGCCGCTGCTAACCGATTACGACCTCTTTCTTCATGGCGAAGGGACTCATTGGAAAGCTTACGAGAAGTTTGGCGCTCAACTGCGCACGGTCGATGGCGTTCACGGAGTGAACTTTGCTGTCTGGGCGCCCAATGCGCAGGCGGTCAGCGTCGTTGGCGACTTCAACAACTGGGATGGCCGTCGGCATCCCATGAAGAAGCACGAACCCAGCGGCGTCTGGGAGTTGTTCGTTCCCGATTTAGGGCCGGGGGAGAAGTACAAATACCGTATTCGGACTCAATGGGGCGAAGTCGTCGATAAGTGCGATCCCTATGGATTCGCCGCCGAGGTGCCTCCCCGCACGGCTTCAATTACGGCCGACCTGAATGCGTTCGAATGGAACGACGACGAGTGGATGCAGCGACGGCGCGAGCACCCCAACCACCTAGACAAGCCGATTTCGATCTATGAAGTGCATCTGGGAAGTTGGAAGCGCGACGAAAGCAAACCCCACGGCTGGAAGAACTATCGCGAGCTAGCCCATGAGTTGGTCGAGTACTGCCATAAGATGGGCTACACGCACGTCGAGCTGTTGCCGATTAGCGAGCATCCTTATTCGGGAAGTTGGGGCTACCAGACGGTCGGCTACTACGCCGCGACCAGCCGATACGGGACGCCGCACGACTTCATGTACTTCATCGACTACTGCCACCGGAACGACGTGGGAGTGATTCTGGACTGGGTGCCGGCGCACTTCCCGCGTGACGGTCACGGTCTGCGTCGCTTTGACGGCACGGCCCTTTACGAGCACGAAGATCCCCGGCAGGGCGAGCATCCCGATTGGGGAACCCTGGTCTTCAATTATGGCCGGTGCGAAGTGCGAAACTTCTTGCTTGCCAACGCCCTGTTCTGGCTCGACAAGTATCACATCGACGGATTGCGGGTAGATGCGGTCGCGTCGATGTTGTACCTCGACTACAGCCGTAAAGAGGGCGAATGGATACCCAACATCTACGGCGGACGTGAAAACCTGGAAGCGATCAGCTTCCTCAAAGAGTTCAATGTCCAGACGCACGGGCAGTACCCAGGAATCCTGACAATTGCCGAGGAATCCACCTCGTGGGCTGGCGTTTCTCGCCCCACGTATCTGGGCGGATTGGGCTTCAGCTTGAAGTGGAATATGGGGTGGATGAACGATACGCTCCGCTATTTCCGGCATGAGCCCATTCACCGCAAGTATCACCACGATGAGCTGACCTTCAGCCTGATTTACGCTTTTCACGAGAACTTCTGCTTGCCGCTATCGCACGACGAGGTGGTGCACGGCAAAGGCTCGCTGTTGGATCAGATGCCGGGCGACCTGTGGCAGAAGTTTGCGAACTTGCGGCTGTTGTACAGCTATATGTGGACGCATCCCGGCAAAAAGCTTCTCTACATGGGAAGCGACTTCGGGCAGTGGAGCGAATGGAACCACGATCATAGCCTGCAATGGGATCTGCTGCAGTGGGATTCGCACCGGGGAGTGCAGCGCCTGGTGGCGGACTTGAATAAGATGCTTCGCAGGGAGCCGGCTTTACACGAAGTGGACTTTGACGGAAGCGGGTTCGAATGGGTGGATTGCCATAATCGCGATGAAAGCCTCTTGGCCTACATCCGCAAGGGGAAGAATCCCGACGACTTCGTATTGGTCTGTTGTAACTTCACGCCCGTGGTGCGCCACAATTTCCGCGTGGGTGTCCCGCGTGGCGGACGATACCGCGAGATCTTCAACAGCGACTCGCAATATTACGGCGGAAGTAACGTCGGCAACCAGTCGCTCTTGGAAGCTTCGGAGCCAGGCGCGCATCTACGGCCCTACGCACTGAACGTGACGCTTCCACCTCTGGCGGCGGTTGTGTTTAAACCAGAGAAGCTTGTTTGACGTAGCGAAACGGCAAGCCGGCGGCGGACATCTCCCCTCGTCCGCCGCGGCCGTGATGGGAGAAGCGGGCAAGCTCCTTAGCGATCGTGGAGAGGCTTTGGACCGGGGCGGTCGATATTGGCCGAACCGCCGCTTGGAGCCGTAGTCAGCCGTTCGCTGTTATGCGGGTGTCGCTTGCTGGATCGGTCGGTGAAGGATCGCGGAAGATATGCCCCTGCACTGGGGGAAAGTGAGCAAGCGAACGAGTAACGCGCACAAAAAATCCTCGCCGGAAGGAAACCGGCGAGGAGACGGAATTCAAAAGTAGACCTGCGAGGTCGGCGATTACTTCTTGCCCTTGCCGCTGCCGCCGGCCTCGTCGTCGGCTTTCTTGGTCTTCTTTTTCTTCTTCAGCGAAATCTTTTCGACGCGAACCTTCGGCAGCCCCAGCACGGGATCGCCTTCGGTCCAGCGTTCCTGTTCTTTGAGTTTGGCCAAGCGTTCGGCACGGGTGAGCACGTTGCGGTTCGAAATCGTGCCCGCCCGTACTTTGAGTGTTTTGTCAATGGTCATCGTCGCGCTCCGGAAACCATGCTTTCGGGTTTTTCGACAGGTGGAAAGTTGAGTATACGGGGCCGACGCGACTTCTTCAACGGCAGGTCATATGCTGGCGCCCTCGTCCTGTTCTTCGGCAGGCGCTGGCGGTTGGGGTTGGGCGTCGTCTTTTTTCTCTTTCTTATCTTTAGGGCGGTCGCTAGGCGACTTCGGAGGGCGGGGCTTGCCTTCGTCGTCGCGGGGCGGGCGAGCTTTTTCACGTCGCTCCCCAGGAGGCGGCCCGTCAAATCGACGGAAATCGTGCCGCAACGTTCGCGGAGGACCGTACCAGCCGCCGCCCCATCCGAAATGGGGGCCATGTCCGTGATACCAGCCGTGCCAGCCGCCGGGGCCTGCATGGTGAGGTCCGGGGTGATGGCCTGGAGGCGCAAATCCGGGTCGGTGGGGGAATTGCGGGCCAGCATGGCCATGAGGCCCACGCGGCCGTTGTTGCGGGCCGTCGCGCCGTAGGTCTTCCCGCAACGTTTCTAATTCCTTAATGACACGGTCTAGTTTGCGTTCCAGGCGATCGATGGGTTTCGCCGCCTCAGGGGATGAACCACCCTGTTTGGCCTGATCCTTTGCGGGATCAGACTTTTCCTCTTGAGCGAATGCGGGGCAAACAGCGAACACCGTGGCAAGCATCATGCTTGCGGCGCTGCGGATTGCCAGTAGCCGCCAATTTCTTCGTGCCATCTTCTAAAGCTCCTTGAGATAAAAGGTGGAAAGTGTGGTGATGGATGCCACTTTCGTCCGTTGACCAATAGGTCTCGGGCGTCGCGCCATAACGCGAAAACAACGCTGCCCAAAAACCGCGAAGCCAACACCAGAGAATAAGGCGAGTTGTTACGACGTTCGCTTGCCGCGGTCTAGAATCCCAGTTCTTCTTCGATTCCAAGCAGTTCGGCCACGCGGCGATGGATGACCGCTTCTCTTGCCTGTTCTCGCTTTTCAATCGCCTTGCGTAGAGATTGCAACTCTTGTTCCAGGCGTTCTAGCTGCAGGCGGCGCCGGCGTTGGCGTAATTCGAAATGTTGGGATACAGCATCGGTTAACTCTTGCTGAAGCGCCTCGCGCTCGTTCTTCGGCGCTCGCCGCCAACGCATCGCCAAGTCGGCCGTTTTGCGCTCGAATTCCTGGTCATCCTTGAGTAGTTGGTAGAGTTCCGGGTCATACTTTTCGAGCGTTTCTGCAGGGGCCAGAAAGGGAAGAGGCGGAAGTGGGCCAACCTGTTGAGGGGACGCTCCATGAAGAGGCATAGGCCCAGGAGCCAACTTGGGACGCTTAGGCTCGCCGGGAGGCGAGGGAACTCGCACGCCCTCGTCAGGTTTCCACCCCGGAAGAAAGGTGGGAGGCGCGCGGTGCGGTCGGTCGTTGGCATCGTCAAACGAGGGCATTACGGGTTGCGAAGGACGCTCATGCGACTCGCGGGCTGACTTATGCGGGGCCGAAGATTTCTGCCCCCAGGCGAGCGGGGCCGATATCCACAGCACGGCGAAACACAAAAAGTAAGGTGATATTCTCATGAACTATCCTGAAGGATGAGATTGGCTTACGTGTTACAACGGCTCGTCGGCTAAGGCGTTGTGCATTTCATGCAAATGCTGATCGAGAGCGGAGTAAGCGGGGTCGTAACCGCGCCATTCGCGGGCGGTGTAAATCAGTTGCTCGCTGAACTGGTTCAGGCGTTCATCAAGCGGGTCATCCCACGCGTAAACCGCGGGGGTATCAAGCGTGACAGGGGACGCGGAACTTTCCCGGCTGTGAGGGGCATGTGTTTGGCGAGACGTATGGGCCAATTGTTCTTTATTGCGGAGCCATAAATTGCCCATCGCGAATGCCAGGAGCAACGAAGCGGCCGTTACAGCCGCAATTCCCAGCCGCCAGTTGGTCAAGTAACGCCGGCGGTGAGGAGCAGGAGAAGAGAGGATCGCGGGACGCAGCTTCTCCAGTAACGCCTCTTCATTGAAGTCGGCGTCGGCCGCTTTCAGTAGCTTTGCCAGACTTTTCCAGCTCTCGCGTAGGGTGGAGGTTTCGCCGTCGAACGGTTCGGATGTGGTTGGGGACGGATCCTTGTCGGCAGTGGCCTGCTCAAGCTCCCGCAGCAGGTGGTTGTCGACTGGGGAACTCATAACGCATCCTCCACCAGCAGTTTCCGCAGCGCTAACAAGCCGCGACGGCAATGACTAAGGACGGTATTCAAAGGAGTTTCCAAGGTAGTTGCGATTTCTTGGAACGACATATCGCTGTAGTAACGCAGCAGGAGCACTCGCCGCTGATCGGGCGAAAGCGTTTCCAAGGCGGCAGTTAGTTGGCGGAACGTTTCGGCCTGTGCTAACGATTGCGGCGGTGACAAGGTTTCGTCGTGGGGCTCTAGGCGCCGCCAGTCGGTGTCGTCAAGGGTCTGCTCGCGTTGGGACTTTCGCGCCCGATCGCATACCAGGCGGTCTGCAATACACAACAGGTACGCGCGGGACTTGCCGGTTTCCTGATAGCGATGTCGCGCCTCCCAGGCTCGGCGGAACACTTCCTGCGTCAAGTCGTCGGCCAGATCTGGGCGACGCACCATTCCCAGGAGGTAACCGCGCACGGCCTGGCCATGGTCTTGCACCCAGCGGGTGAGCCAAGCCTCTGCATCGGACTGGGACGGCGCAGCGGTCATATCTACTAAGAGAAACGTTGACCGAGAGATTTTATTGCAGCGGGGGAGCGTTTTTCTTTCTTTTAAACACGCAAACAAGCATCAAGAGGCGGAAGGGCAAGTAACGAACCGCCAGGAAGCGGACCATCGGCAAACTTCGGAAGAGAGACGCCATTCCCGGCGCACATCTTGCTTGACAAGATACGATACTGATGTACAGTATGAGCGGAGGGCGATAGGTGCTAGCACTTACGCCTTATTTGGGGGGCAATCGCCTTTTTCTTAAGCGATGACAGGATGCCGCGCACGTCAAAATCTTCACCGAAGCTGTCCTTGCTTCACGGTTCGCCACAACAAATAGTGGCGGCGCTGCAAGAGAAAATTCGCCATCTGGAAGGCATCCGGCCGGCGATGCACGACCAGGCTTCTGTGAGTGCAGGATGTGTCGCCATTGACCAGTTGCTGCCCGATGGAGGCCTGCGGCGCGGCTGGTTGACGGAGTGGTTAGGCGTCGAAGGGGGCGGGGCCGGCATGTTGGCGTTGATTGCCGCCCGTGAGGCGTGCCTGGATGGCGGCGCCTTGGTGATTATGGATCGCCGACAAGAGTTCTATCCTCCCGCGGCTGCGGCGATAGGCGTCGATTTGGAAACCACAGTGGTGGTGCGCCCGCCGACAGTTCAAGAAGAACTTTGGGCGCTGGAGCAGGTCCTGCGGTGTGGCGGCGTGGCGGCGGTGTGGGCGCCATTGGCGGAGGTGGACGATCGAGCTTTTCGCCGCTTGCAATTAGCGTGCGAGTCAGGCGGAACGCTCGGTTTCTTGGTGCGTCCTGCAACGAAGCGAGGATGGCCAAGCTGGGCTGATGTGCAGTTTTGGGTTGAGCCGCGTCCCTCGAATGGAGCGCGGCGGCTGCGCGTCGAGGTAGCCCGTTGTCGTAACTATCCTAGCGGCGCCGCCACCGAGGTTGAGTTCGACGAAGTAACCGGCGCTTTGCGTGGAGCGACTCCCCATGAAGAAACGCATCCTCTGCCTGTGGCTGCCTCGCTGGCCGATTCAGCGGCGCATCGCCGCCCAACCACAGCTTAGCGGTCGGCCGGTTGTGCTCCACACCCATGATCCTCGTCATGGTGAATGTGTCGCCGCTTGCTCGACTGCCGCCTTGCGGCGCGGCGTTCGTGTAGGAATGCCGCTGGCCGAGGCGATTTCACTCTTGGAATGGGGAATGGCGAATAGCGGCTTGCGGAATGAGCAAAGGAGAGGGCAGAGAATCAAGAACGCCGCAGTAGGAAAGAAAGAAACATGCGAAGGGCCAAAGGGGCTTGCCCTTCCCGCTGCAACGGGTAATCCGCAACCGGCAATTTGTGAACCGCATGAGCCCGACTTGGATCGTCAGGCCCTTTTGCAACTAGCGGCGTGGTGCGAACAGTTTAGTCCGCACGTGGGGTTAGAAACACATCCCGAGCCACAGTCGCTCTTGATGGATGTGACGGGTTTGGGGCCGCTCTTTGGCGGCGAAGCAGCACTCGCTTGGCGAGTGATTGAGGCCTTTGCCCGCCGCGGCTACTCGGTCCGCGTGGCTGTCGCCGATACCATCGGCGCGGCTTGGGCTTTCAGCCGCTTTGGCGGCGATCCGCGTAGTGGCTCTCCCTCTGCTTATCCCATGAGGGGCAACGTACGGGTTTCGGCGCCGCGGATTGTGCCGCCAGAAGAGCATGTGGCGGCTCTCGCCCCCTTGGCGATTGAAGCTTTGCGCCTGCCGCCGGCAACGCGAATGGCCCTTCACCAATTGGGCTTGTTTCAGATTGGCCAAGTGGCGAGCTTGCCCCGCGCTAGCCTGGCGGCTCGCTTCCAGGAGCAAGGGCAATGCGTGCTGCTGGAGCGATTGGACCAGGCATGGGGCGTGCGTGAAGAACTGATTACGCCGCACCGCCCGCCGCCAGAGTTCTGCGCTGAACGCTGCTTGGAGTATCCGCTCCAGCGCCTGACCGAGGTGCGTTGGGTGTTGGCTGAATTGTTCCAGCAGATATGCCGTGAGCTTGCGGCTCGCGACCAGGGCGCGGTGCGCGTGGCTTGCCGATTCGATTGCGAAAGAGGCGAAGTGCGCAAGCTGGATCTCGGGCTCTTTCAGCCGACAGCCGCCGCTGAGCGACTCCTGGAGTTGACGACTCTCCAACTCGATCGTATGCGTCTTCCCGGCGCGGTGGGCCGTATTGGCGTGGAAGCGCCGATCGTCGCCCCGCTGAGCGTACGGCAACAAACGTTGTTCCTCGAAGAGAGCCGTAACCGGCCGCGCGAGTTGGCTTTACTTCTCGACCGCTTGAGCAGTCGTTTAGGCTCTGGCCGTGTTCTTCGCCCTCGGCTTCTTCCAGACGCTCAGCCGGAACGAGCCTTTTGTGAAGAGTCGCTCGTCGGAGCCATACGGAAAGTGGAGAATAGAGATCCGGCAAAGAAAAACGGAAGGCGGAAAGGGGGAAGCAAAGCTCAAGGCGAAGCTTGGGCCCACACTACCCACGATTCGCCGATTGCTTTTGAACGGCCTTTGCGGCTTTGGAAATCGCCGATCGCCATTGAGGTTGTGGCGGTAGCCGACGGCCCGCCGGCTAGCTTTCGCGTGGGGCGGCGGCGCTTTCGTGTGCATCGTTGGTGGGGGCCAGAGCGAATTGAAACCGGCTGGTGGCGTGGCCGGTCCATTCGCCGCGATTACTACCATGTTGAAACAACCACGGGCTCCCGCTACTGGATTTTCCGCCAGTTGCGTAACCGAAGATGGTTTTTGCACGGTGAACACCAATGAGGGTAAGAAAGAGAGACCGTGCCAACGAGGAGACATGGCCCGATGAATGAGACCTGGGGCCTTCGCAGCCATTATCGCAACGTTGGTCTGGCCTGCCTCGTGTTCTATACCGGCATGGTGGTTTTTTCGGTTCTGGAGGCGCTTTGGGCTGTCCCTGCCGAAAGCCGAGTCTACACTCTTCTTTTTCTCCCCGCCTTCTGGCTCGTCATGGTGGGGCTTTCTGTGTGGACATTGCTCGCTTACAAGCGATATGCCTTGACGATTCGCGATCATCACCTTGTTGAAAAAGGAGTTTTCTCGAGTCGAGAAATTCCCTTCAGCGAGGTCGTGGAACTCCAGTGGCGTGTGACTCCCCAGGGAGGCCGGATTGTACTAAAGACCGCAAACCGCCAAGTGCGGCTTCGGCTCGATGGTTTTGAGCAAGCCCAACGCCTGGCTCTAATTCGCTTTTTGCGAAACAAATTGCCACTTGCCATTCAGCAGGATTGGCCGCTCTTTTGTTATAAGATTGCGCTGCCGCTTCGCGAGGCTCCCTTCGAGCGTGAGCCACGCGACGACGAGACGCGAATCACCCGCCGCCACTGGAACAGGTATTTTCTGCCGACCGTTATCGTTGCGGCCGCCATGAGCGTCTTCTTCTGGTGGACGCTTGGGCTCTCGCGGTTGCTGGCGGCTCCCATGGGCGTTGCAGCGCTCTGGTGGGCCATACGCGTAATGACGCCACGGCAAGGAGTGATTGCAAAACGGCTGGCTCACTCCGAAGATCGCCGCATCGTCGCGGCGCTACTTCTCGGGTTGATCCTTTTGTTTCCCCTTATACTTCTCGCCCGGCTGCTGGAGACGTGGCATCCTGCGGCCGGAATCACGCTGATGCTTCTTGGGGCTTTGCCTTTGTTCTTTCTGGTTATTCGGGAGACAGCCCAAAGCGAGCGGCGTCGGCAAGAACAGGCTCGCCAGGCTGTTCCCGCAGCGGTTACTGAGTGGGAGCGTCAAGAGATGTTGGCTTAATGGCGCCAGCCGGGAAGAAGGAATCATCCCCAGCAACTTTAAGTGACTGAATCGCGTGCGCTACTCTGAGCTTCATTGCAAAACGAACTTCTCGTTTCTTGAAGGCGCTTCGCACGCCGAAGAGTTGGTGGAGCAGGCGGCGGCGCTGGGATATACGGCGCTGGCAGTGACCGATCGGAATTCACTGGCCGGCGTGGTGCGGGCGCACCTGGCGGCGAAGGAGACAGGGCTGAAGCTCCTCATCGGGGCCGAGATCACGCCGCGCGATGCGCCGCCGATCGTGCTTTGGGCGCCCAACCGCAAAGCCTATGGACGGCTCTCGCGGTTGATTACCGTCGGGCGGCGGCGCGCCCCCAAAGGCGAATGTGATCTTACGTTGCAAGACGTAGCCGAACACGCCGAAGGCCTGCTTGCCGGAGTTGTATTGTCTCGAGAATCGGCGGGCGGCGCCTCCTGCGCTTCTAACGCGGCGACTCCCTTAACGACGCCTCCGCCACAAAACCAGAAGCCTTCGGACAGCCCCACGTTGTTCCCGCCGCCGGATTCGCCAGAAAAAGGTGTGAGCGCTCTACTGTCGTACCGCGACATATTTGGCGACCGCTGTTACTTGCTGGCGGAGTTGCACCGCGGCCCGGATGATGAAAAGCGGCTTGAACGATATATCCAGTTGGCCAAGCAGACCCGCATCCCGCTGGCGGCGGCGGGCGATGTGCATTACCACGTTCCCGGGCGAATGGTGCTCCAGCATACGCTCACCGCCATTCGGCACGGTGTGACGGTGGCCGAAGCAGGAAACCGGCTTTTCTCCAATGCCCAGCGGCATCTCCGGCCTCTTGAGGAGATCGCCGCCTTGTTTGCACGGGCGCCAGACGCCATCCACCGCACCGTGGAGATTGCTGACCGCTGTTGCTTCTCGCTGGCGGAGTTGAAATACGAGTATCCCGAGGAGTTGGCGCCGCCAGGGATGACTCCTCTGGCTTATCTAAAGCATCTAGCGTGGAAAGGCCTTCACCGGCGCTATCCTCAAGGCGTACCGCCCAAGGTGCGCGAGCTGCTTGCGCACGAGTTGCAGCTAATCGAAGAGTTGCGGTACGAAGCGTACTTTCTCACGGTGTTTGACCTGGTGCGATTCGCCCGGCAACGCGGAATTTTATGTCAGGGACGCGGCTCGGCCGCCAACTCGGTGGTTTGTTATTGCCTGGGCATCACCTCGGTCGATCCTGAGCGAATCGATGTCCTCTTCGAGCGGTTTGTCAGCCGCGAGCGGAACGAAGCGCCCGATATTGATGTGGACTTCGAGCATGAACGCCGCGAGGAGGTGCTGCAATATCTCTACAACAAGTACGGCCGCGAGCGGGCCGGGATGACGGCCACGGTAATTGCCTATCGCACCCGTTCTGCGGTGCGCGATGTGGGCAAGGCGCTGGGGTTGTCGCTGGACCGGGTAGATCGGCTGGCCAAACTTGTGGAAGACTACCATCACGAGCCCGATCTGCCCGAGCGTTGCCGACAGGCAGGTATTGATCCGGAATCGGAGGTCGGGCGGCGGTTGATCTACCTGGTGAACGAGTTGATCGGTTTTCCGCGGCATCTTTCGCAGCATGTGGGCGGGATGGTCATTACCCAGGGACCGTTGTGCGAGCTGGCGCCGATTGAAAATGCGGCGATGGAAGGCCGCACCGTAATCGAATGGGACAAGGATGATTTGGACGAGCTAGGCATTCTCAAGGTGGACTGCCTGTCGCTGGGGATGCTCACGGCCATTCGCAAATGCCTGACCATGATCCGCGAGACCGAGGGCCGTGAATTGACCCTGGCCTCCATTCCGGCCGATGATCCAGCTGTCTATCGGATGATCCAACAGGCCGACACCATGGGGGTATTCCAGATCGAAAGTCGGGCTCAAATGGCAATGCTGCCGCGTCTTAAACCGCGCTGCTGGTACGATCTGGTGATTGAAGTAGCCATTGTCCGCCCTGGTCCTATTCAGGGCGAGATGGTGCATCCTTACCTTCGTCGCCGGGCGGGATTGGAAGAAGTAACGTATCCCAACCAGGCAATTCGCGAAGTGCTGTGCCGCACGTTGGGCGTGCCGATCTTTCAAGAACAGGCGATGCGCTTGGCGGTGGTGGCTGCGGGCTTCACCCCGGGAGAAGCCGACCAGCTTCGCCGAGCGATGGGGGCCTGGCGAAGGCCGGGCGTGATCGACCGCTTCCGCAAGAAGCTCCTAGAGGGAATGGTCGCCCGGGGCCTTTCGCCCCGCTTTGCCGAGCAGGTGTTCAACCAGATTCGCGGTTTTGGCGAGTACGGCTTTCCCGAGTCGCACGCCGCTAGTTTCGCATTGCTGGTGTATGTTTCGGCATGGCTTAAGTATTACTACCCGGCGGCATTCGCCACGTCGATTCTCAATAGCCAACCGATGGGGTTCTATGCGCCGGCGCAGTTGGTGCAGGACGCAAGGAATCATGGCGTGACCGTGCTCCCTGTAGACGTGAACTTTAGCGGGTGGGACAGCCGGTTGGAAATGCCGAATACAGAAGGCGGAACACAGCAGAAATGGACCTCGCTGCTGGCCGCAGACATGGCGCGTGCTGTTGATTGCGTTTCTCAACCTGCCAGCCATAAGCCACAATTTGCGATTCGCTTGGGCTTTCGCTTGCTGACCGGAATTTCGCAGACGCATGCATTAGCCATTGAACAAGCCCGCGTTGCCGGGCCGTTTCGCTCGGTCGAGGACTTTACCCGACGCACGCGACTTAGCCGAGCGGTTGTGGCGAAATTAGCGGAAGCCGATGCCTTCGCTTCCTGCGGCGCCGACCGCCGTTTAGCGTTCTGGGACGCCCTAGCGCAAGAGAAAACACCGCGAGAACGGACGTTATTCGATGCCGTGGAGGATGTTGAGGAAACGCCGTCGCTGCCACCCTTGTCGCCCGAGGAGCAGGTATTCGCCGACTATCGCACGGCGGGGCTTTCCTTACGCGGACACCCGTTGGAGTTTTACCGCCAGAGTTTAAAGCCGCTAGGCGTGGCGTCCATTAAGCACCTTGAGAGGCTCCGTCACAATCGTCTTGTGCGGATAGCGGGCTTAGTTCTCTTGCGTCAGCGGCCAAGTACGGCCAAGGGGATTACCTTTGTTACCTTGGAAGACGAAACCGGAGCAGCGAATCTCGTGCTCTATTACCAGATCTGGAAGCAATACTACCGCATCGTCCGTACGGCGCCGGCCTGGATTGTTCACGGCCGCTTGGAGCGTGAGGGTCGCGTTATTCATGTGATTGTCAGTCGCGTGGAGGATCTTGGCGCCAAGATGCGTGAACTCAACATCCGCCCGCGCGAATTCCGCTAACGTCCTTTCTGCGGTTCCGTCAAACGTAGGGACTTCGGTATTTCGAACGAGAGCGTTTCCGCAATCACTCTCAAATATCTTCAAAGGGGAACATCGGCCGGCGGCGATGCCGAAACGGAAGTTGCGTCATATCGGCCGTTGTAACACCGGGTGTATTCACGCGCAGAAAGTGGTCGCACACTTCGCGATACGCAGCAATCGGAGCGTTTACGCCTTTGGCGACCAGGACGCGAAACGCCCCAGGATCGAGACCACAGCTTCGCAATTGCTCCAGGCTAAACGGGGCGACACGCTGCGAGGTGAGCATCACCGTCTGGCCCTGCTCGGTGCGCACGACGGCTGTTGCGCCCATATCAAACTCGGTCCACCCACCGTGCCGCGCCTGCGTTTCGCGGAAGCGTCCCTCATAGAGGCCGACAACGGTAAACGTTGCTTCCCAGGGCTCACCATGCAGGTCATCGCTCTTGCCCCCTACGCGCAGCGTCACCGAGGCGCCCACGCCGGCTTGTGCTGCTTGGCTAACTGCTTGTGGATCGTACAAACAGATGAACGAGTCGCGGAGACGACGCTGGTGCAGCGCGTGAGCCAAAGTCGTACCATCGCCCGGCGCGCCGCCGCCAACATTATCGCCCATGTCGAGCAAGCAGACTCGGCCAGAAAGCTGCAATGCCTGGTCCAGCGCGGCATCAACGCTTAGGTGCGCTCCCACAAATTCGCGGCGATGCTCCCAAAGATAACGCCCCAGTTCTTGCGCCAACGCCTGCGCCTGCTGGCGGTCGTTATCGGTGACGACCAGCACCGCCGACCCCATTTCGGGAACATCCGCATAAGGAAAACCGAGCAAGATGCTGTTGGAAAGTACGCCAGGAAGACGGCGCATCTGATCGGCTAACTCGTACCACGCACGGCATGGCGGCTCATCGGTTGCTTGCCGTTCAATATCGATCGCAATCGGCGGCATGGCCGCCGCTTGCGTTGGACGAACCTCGCCCCGCAGCGTGCGAACGATTAGCCGCGCCGCCTCGCGGCCACGTTCGCGCTGATCCAGATGCGGATTGGTGCGATAAGCGATCAAGGCATCGGTGGCGGCCACCATTTCTGACGAAAGGTTCGCGTGAGGGTCGAGCGTACCAATCATGGGTTTCTCGTCCCCCAAACGCTGACGCACCAACGTTAACCAATGCCCGTCAGCATCGGGATACGTTTCGCTGACCGTAGCGCCGTGGGGCGCCACAAGCAGGCCGTCCACTTCGCCTGCTCGATCTAATTCGGTTAGCAATCGGTCAACCAGCGTTGCAAATGCCGAGGCCTCAATGGTTCCGTAGGGGGTCGCCCTCGCGGCAAAGATCGGCACGGCTTCGACGTTTGCTTCCTCGAGTCCCTTGAAGAAGCCGCCAACTTCATGATGCGACCCGGCAAGGGCCGCGCGCATCGCTTCGCCTGTGACGAGCAGTTGTTCTTCAAAATGCCGGAGCGTCGTTGGCTGACGAATGAAGGTATTCGACTCGTGCAGCAGAGCAATCAGGCCAATGCGCATCGGGGAATCGCTCATTCAAGGGGGCTTGCCTACGCCGTTCAAGCACGGCCGTTACACAACTTGCTCCAGCAACAATTCCAGATAACTTCTCCGCTCGGCCTTCTCTAGCCCCAATTCCTGGGCGAGCAAGGTCAGACTCTCCCGCGCTGTGTTGAGATCGTGATCATCCGCCGACAGTTCAAGTTCGACAAATTGGCCCAGCCGGTCGACATCATCCAGCGCCGCCTCCACCTCAAAACCGCGCCAAGGAAAATGTGCGACGCGCCGCCGCTTGCGTACTTCGGCGACGCGCCGAAACCCAAGGGCGTTCAGCAGTAACGAAAAATCCTCGGCCGCCGCGGCGCCGGGCGTAAGCGGCAGTTCGATCTCGCGGCGAGTTTTCGTGGCGGCGTCGAGCTTGGGGCCTTTATAGGTAATTCGGTTCTCGTCGCCCATGCGCCGTATCCGCAAGGCTTCGTCGGTTTGGGCGAAGTCGCGCGCGGGGTGGGCAAAGTATCGATCTACCTGCTCAACGGGCGACGAAAACTCACCTCCAAGCGCTCGAACTCGCGGCTCGATGTCGCCAAAACCGGGCACAGGGAATTTTTGCTCGACTTCGTACTTCATGAGGCCTCTTGGGCGGAACTAGGCGACAACGGCCGAAAACGGATGGCCAGCCAAATTGTCGGTTGTAGCGGATCGGTCCATTCCACGCGATGCCGGCGACGCGCCGGTATGTAGAGAAAATCGCCCGGCTCAAGATGTTGAGGCTGTGCGTCGCCCTCAAAGATGATATCGGCGGCGCCGCGTAAGAGAGCCACCCACTCATCGTCGTCCTGATCGAACCATTGGCCAGGCGGCGTTGCCTGCCCCGTCGAAATAATCCGCTCGATACGAAAATGCTTGTGCGTCAGCAAGTCTTCGAAGACTTCGTTCTCGGCGGCGTCGGGAAGGTTAGAAAACAAGTTACCGTACAGTGGGAAGGTCATGGATTGCACAAGCAGCCGAAGTAGCTGCCAGTAAATAGGGGACGCTCACAAATTTCGGCCTGACAAACAGGGCAAACGCTCGGAAGGGACGATTGCGGCGTTGGCCCCGCCGTCGCGGGCGACACGAACGGCGGTGAGTTCACGGCGCCCGAGCCTGAGGCGGCTTGTAACGCGACCGGCTGAAATTCGGCGACGGTAATTCGTTGGGATCCACGCCGCGGTCGGAAGGAGCACTGGGGTGAGGCGTAAAAGTCTTGCGGCGAGCGCAGAATGCCGGGCGCGGTAGAGAAGTCCACATAGCAGTCTTGAACAATGTACGCGGTAGCGTCGGTCATGCGGGCATGCGTGGCCGTCGCAACGCCATACTGGAATGCGAGTAGGAGCAGGTCCAAATCTCTTCCCACGGAGCGCGACCGAGCGCCATTGAGCAAGAACAATCCGCACTGCGAGTAATAGGCAGCGCTCAGCCAAAAGCCGGGGCCTACCGCGTGGTATCCACTGATCGACCAAGCAAAGCCACGGCGGCGGCGAAGGTGCGCGGTCACCGTGTCGGCCAACCACGGCGCCGAGGCCCCAGGGGGTAGGAGCGAATGCAAAATGCCGATCCGAAATCTTGTGCAGTCTTTACAGTAGACCGAGAACACTTCGGAGGCTGGGCGGTGAGCGTTCAGGCAGACTTCAAAGCGAGCATCATGCCCGAAACACCCAGAAAAGCACCCGTGGTTCTCAGCAGGCGCCAGAAAGGAGGCCGGCAGCGACATAGGCCCTTGTCTCCCAAATTGGCGTTCGCCCCGTGTGCCCCCGTCGGACGCATTATACCCGATTCCCCTAACGCTAACATTTGGAGAACGGTTGTCCTGCGCCTTGCGTCATCGACACTTCGCGGACGGCTGCGGTAGAATACGCTACACGAATCCTAAGATTCCGCGAACCCATTTCGAAAGGAAGACGCGTGACGACCGTGGCGAATCGGCCCGATCAACGCCCAAGTAAGACGATGGCGCCGCCGCAGGTTGCGCCCCTCTATATTGGTTCTGTATGCGTCGATCCGCCGATCCTCCAGGCGCCGATGGCGGGATTCACCAACTACGCCTTTCGGCAGGTGGTCCGAGAGTTCGGCGGTGTGGGGTTACAAGCGACCGAGATGGTCAGCGCCCGAAGTTTCGCGTGGCTGAACGAGCACGAAGCCGAGCATCCGGACCGGTTGTGGGGCGTTAGAGATGAACCACGCCCACTAGCCGTGCAGATGTGGGATAACGACCCGGACACTTTGGCGCGCGTTGGCCAACGATTGGCGCGTGAGTTGGGCGTGACGGTGGTGGATATCAATTTCGGCTGCCCTGTCCGCGACGTGACCGAGAAGGCTCACAGCGGATCCTACTTATTGCGCGACCCGGACCGTATGGGACGTATCATTGAGCGCGTCGTGCAAGCCTGCGCGCCAACGCCCGTGACGGCGAAGATCCGCTTGGGCTGTACTCGCGACACGATCAATGCGATCGATGTGGCGCAAGTCGTGGAAGGCGCCGGTGCGGCGGCGTTGACGGTCCACGGACGCACTGCGGCCGATTTTTTCCGCGGGTCTGCGGACTGGGAACGCATCAGCGCCATCAAACCCCATCTGAAACGGATTCCACTGATCGGCAATGGCGACTTGGATTCCGCCGAGAAAGTGGTCGAGGCGTTTCGCCGATACGACGTCGATGGCGTAATGATCGCCCGGGCATCGCTGGGGCGACCGTGGTTATTCGCTCAATGCGCCGCGGCCTTGCGAGGCGAACCGATTCCCCCAGAGCCGTCGCTCGACGAGCAGCGGCAAATCATGCTGCGGCATTACGACCTTGTGGTGCAGCGCTTCGGCGAACAGAAGGGGACCGTGTTGATGCGCAAGTACGCCGCCTGCTACGCCCAAGGCCGGCCCGGCGCACGTCTATTTCGCACGCATGTAACGTCCGCTGCGACACGCGCCGAGTTTTACGCTGTGGTTGAACAGTTCTTCCCCCGCGCAGCGTAAAGAGCGGCGCCTACGCCGTTTTCTACAACGACTGTGGCGCCGCTGCCGGAGTGGTCCGGCAACGGGCGCCGACGGCGTTGGCTTAGAGTGCGTCTTCACCGGTTTCACCGGTGCGGATACGGATCGCTTCGTCCAACGTCGAGACGAAAATCTTTCCATCGCCGATTTGGCCAGTCTGGGCGACCGACATGATGGTGTCGATGACCGTCCGGACCTGGCTATCCGCCACCACCACTTCGATCTTGCGTTTGGGTACGAAATCAACGGCGTATTCGGCGCCGCGGTACATTTCGGTATGGCCCTTTTGACGACCGAAACCGTGCACTTCGGTGATGGTCATTCCGTGAATGCCCTTGTCCGCCAGAGCGTTCTTGACCTCCTCCAGTTTGTAAACACGAACGATGGCTTCGATTTTCTTCATGGTAATGCTCCAGTACGAAAACAAACGATAAGTCAGGGCGTGGCGCAGCAGGATGGGCGCCGTGGCCGCCTAAGGGGGAGCGGCCACCAAGCGAACAATTCTCCCGCACCTACGGCGGAGGGCGGCGATTGGATTTCGCGGCGTCATCCTCCAACAGCGCGGTCGTGACGCCGCCAACAGCTAAAGCGAGATGTATCCCTCTTCTCCGTGCTGGCTAAGGTCGAGGCCTTGGATTTCCGCCTCTTGGCTGACGCGGAGACCCAGCGCCAGATCGATGATCTTAAGCAGGATAAAGGTTCCCACCGCGGCGAAGACCCAGGTAATGGCGACCGCCACCACTTGTCCGATGAGGATGCGCGTTTCGCCTTCCATCAGGCCGAGCGGATTTTCGCCGTCGATGTTCCAGGCGGCGCGGGTGGCGAACACGCCCGTGAGAACGGCGCCCAGCGTGCCGCCGACCCCGTGCACTCCGAACGCGTCCAGCGAGTCGTCATATTTGAGCGTGTTTTTGAGCCAGGTGCACGCGAAGTAACATACTACTCCCGCCGCAGCGCCCATAATCAGGGCTGGCATTGGGTTCACAAACCCAGCCGCCGGCGTAATGCAAACCAGGCCGGCAACAGCGCCCGAGCACGCGCCAAGCAGCGTCGGTTTTCCACGCAGCACCCATTCGGTTAACGGCCACGCCAGCGCGCCGGCCGCGGCTGCAAAGTGCGTTACGGCAAAGGCGCTGGAGGTCAGTGTGTCGGACAACAACTCGCTTCCGGCGTTGAAACCAAACCAACCGATCCACAGCATCGCGGCGCCCAGCGCGGTATACGTGAGGTTGTGCGGCGGCATGGGCTCGCTTCCGTAACCAAGCCGCTTGCCGATCACCAGCGCGCAAACTAAGGCCGATACCCCCGAGCTAATATGCACCACCGTACCGCCGGCGAAATCCAACGCTCCTCCCATGACGCCATAGCCCTCTTCGCCGGTGGGGACGAATCCTAAGATGCCGCCGTCCCATACCCAGTGGCAAAGGGGGCAATAAATGAGGATGCCCCATAACAAGAGGAATAGGACCATCGAGCTGAACCGCATCCGTTCGGCAAAGGCGCCGCAGATCAACGCGGGCGTGATGATAAAGAACATGCCCTGAAACAGCATATGGGTCAGACGCGGAATGTCGCCTTCCATGGGAGTATGCGGCTGGCCCGCATCGCGTTGCCCGTTTTCGTTGACGTCGGTGAATTCTTCGCCTTCGTCGTAAACGCCATTGCCGTTGGAGTCCTGGAACGGTTCGCCGTCGACCCATGTCCGGGCGACATTGTTCATGAACAGATACTCGCCGTTTCCAATCCACGGACCATCGCCGCCGAAGGAAAGCGAATACCCAACCAGTCCCCAAAGAA
>CAYWIS010000053.1:0-30305 GCA_964458385.1 uncultured Pirellulaceae bacterium | reverse complement strand
TTCGCCGAATTGCCCGCGGGCCTAGACATGCCGGAAGAAGACGCCTTGTGGGCCGTCAACGAAGACCACCTGCGCGGCCGCGAGCAACAGTGGTTCTATCTCAAGCCAATTTCGCTAAACTAAGGCGGCGTTTGACCCGTGCTAAGGATCTCATAACTTGCCGGCATCCCGTTTCGCCCCGTCTGCACAACGCCCCGCCGTGGCGGCGCCCGGGATCGAAAAACAACGCCGCGGGAGATTGGCTGTGAAGATCGTCGAAGTCGAAGTCGTTCCCTTGGTAGGCGGCACGGTGGACGGAGGTTGGCCCCAGGGGCATGAGCCCCAGGAAAACCTTCACACGCTCGTCGAAGTTCGCACCGACGAAGGACTCTCGGGCTGGGGAAGCTGCTTTACGTCGGGTGCGCTGGTGTCGGGCGCCTTGGAGCTTTTATGGCCGCTCTTGCGCGGCGAGTCGGGCGTTGAGCCGGAACGTGTGTCGGAGAAGCTTCGTCAAAGCACCTTCTGGCAGGGACGCGGCGGCGCCGTGGAGCACGCAATCAGTGGCCTTGACCTGGCTTTGTGGGACTTAATGGGCAAAGCCTGTGGTCAACCCGTGGCGCGCCTCCTGGGCGGCGTATATCGTGATCGCATTCAACCTTACGGCTCCATCTTGTTTGACGAGCCGGAGCCGCTGGCGCGCATGCTAGAAAGTGTCGTCGAGCGGGGATTTCGCGCAATCAAGATGGGTTGGCGGCCTTTTGGACGGCGCGACCGCCAATTCGACGAACTCCTTATTCGTACCGCGAGAAAGACCGTAGGGGACTCCATTCAGTTGATGGTCGACGCGGGCGGCAGTGAACAGTTCTGGCCGCATGGCGTCAATTGGGCCCGCAACACGGCTCAAATGCTGGCCAACTACAATGTCGTCTGGTTCGAAGAGCCGCTGCCTCCCGACGACTTGGAGGGTTACGTTGAACTAGCGCGAACCTCGCCCGTTCCCATTGCCGGGGGCGAAGTGCTGACTCGGCGACAGTCCTTCCAACCCTGGATTGAACGTCGCGCGGTCGACATTCTCCAACCCGACTGCACTAAGAATGGCGGTTTGTCCGAATCTCGCCGTATCGCCTGGTCGGCTTTCGATCATAACATTCAAATTGTGCCGCATGGTTGGAACACGGCTTTAGGTTTGGCGGCCGATTTGCAGTTTGTTGCCGCCATTCCCGTGGCGCGGTACGTCGAGTTCCTGACACCGTGCGCTTATGTCGAGCACTTAACGACGACTCCTTTTGTTCTCGACGGCGACGGCTGCCTGCCCATTCCCCTGTCTCCTGGCCTGGGAGTCGAGATCGATCGCGACAAGTTGGCGCGTTTCGCGGGAGAACGAAAAACCTTTCGCTGATGAAACGGCGGTCAGTAGCCGCCAAGAGCATTCAAGCAAGTAAGGTTCTCATTTGATTCTCCAGAGCGTTCGCCTGCCTCTAGGCTAATCCCTTAGCCCAGACCGCTCTGCATCAATCTTTCGGTCTGTGCTGTGCGTCTTCTTGGATTGGGTCGGCGTTTTCTGGCAGAGGCGACGGCGTTGCAAGTGTTTGCAGATATCGCTCCAAGACCCAAGCGAACTCGCCAGCGGTTGCGTAGCGATCCGCCATGGCCTTGGACATGGCTTTGAGACAGATTGTGTCTAGCTGGGCGTCGATCTCGGGGCGATACTGCGACGGAGGCGGCGGAGCCTCGCGGCGGATCTTTCTCAGCACCGAAACCATATCGCCAGCGAAGGGCGTGCGACCTGTAAGCATTTCGTACAAGACCACGCCCAAGCTGAAGATGTCGGAAGCGGGGCCTATCCGGTCGCCTTGCCCCGATGCCTGCTCAGGCGACATATACGCCGGCGTGCCAGAGATCACCGCTTCCTGAAGGTGACCGGAATCGCCCGCCTCGCGAAGCGCCAGCCCGAAGTCCATAACATAAGGCGTTCCCGCTGCATCCAACATGATATTGCCAGGCTTAAGGTCCCGGTGCGTAACGCCAGCCCGATGCGCCGCGTCCAACGCTTCGGCCACGCGACGACAGATTTCGACTGCGTCGCGCACAGGCAAGGGCCCTCGCTCAAGTAGCTTGGCCAGCGTCGGCCCCTCGATGTACTTGAGCGCCAAATACTGAGTTCCCTCAATTTCTCCGTGGTCGTAGACCGGACAAATACCAGGATGGGCGAGCACCGCCGCAGCCCGTGCTTCACGCAGGAAGCGTTCAGCGCCGCCACCCACCGTGGGAACCTTTAACGCAACCTCGTGCTCCCTTTGGCGATCCCAAGCCAGAAAGACGGCGCCCATGCCCCCTTTTCCCAATTGTCGGCGAATCTGATAACGTCCGAAGGAAGCAGGTAGTTGCCCGAAGGGCGCAGTGGTTGTTGCCGACCGATCGGCGTCATGCTCAGCCAAAGGACCGTCGGAGAGATTGGTCATAAGGAACCTTCGGTTTCTCCTGGCTTCTGCCAGCAACGGCGCAGCGCCGTCAACCGCGCCGGATGCCCCCCAAGTTTGTCACGCCAACTTTCGCTCTCGCCGCCCGACCGTCGTGACATCGCGCAGAGGAGCCGTGCTCTTGAGTGGCGCGTCTGTCGGAAATCACAAGTAGACTCCCCCAATCTTTGGCGACGCATGCCGCGTCTACGAGCCTTTCCCGTTTGCCAGGCGCCAAGCGCGTCGCAGGGCGCATCATTGCACGTTGGAGTTGCAGCGCAACCGACTTCGGCCCGAAGCGTCCGAACAAGCGATTTCACCAACCGCCATGCATTATCACACACGGAAGTGGCGAAATATACCCGATCGACTCGCGGTGAAAGGATGAGCGCAGCGCTACATCAACAAGCCGACCGCTTCCGCAACGCGACGGCATACCGCCATCGTCTCTTCAAACTGCGCAAGCGTGAGTGATTGGTAACCGTCGCTTAGCGCGCTCTCGGGGTCGGGGTGTACTTCGATAATGAGCCCATCGGCTTTAGCCGCCACAGCCGCAGCGCACATGTCGGGCACCATGTACGCGTGCCCTGTACCGTGGCTGGGGTCAACCATCACCGGCAAGTGCGTTTTGCGATGTAAGTACGCAATGGTAGCCAGCGGCAGTGTGAACCGTGTATGGGATTCGAAAGTGCGAATCCCCCGCTCACAAAGGATGACGTTAGGATTGCCTTCGTTGAGAATGTACTCCGCCGCCAACAGAAGTTCATCCATCGTGGCGCTGGGACCACGTTTGAGCAACACTGGCCGCGTCGTTTTTCCAACCGCCTCAAGCAGACGATAGTTCTGCATATTGCGAGCGCCGACTTGCAACACGTCGGCGTAC
This sequence comes from uncultured Pirellulaceae bacterium, assembly GCA_964458385.1. Lineage (GTDB taxonomy): Bacteria > Planctomycetota > Planctomycetia > Pirellulales > Pirellulaceae > JAHWKS01. Next base: position 26,984 of record CAYWIS010000053.1, on the reverse strand, counting down.
TCAGCCACCAAGTCTACATCTTCGGAGGCCATGACCTCGGTCACAACCGCCAGACCTGTTTCCTCCCGCGCTGCGGCCAAGAATTTTAGGCCGGTTTCCTTAAGTCCCTGGAAGCTATACGGGCTTGTTCGGGGTTTGAACGCACCACCGCGTAAGCCGGTGGCGCCCGCCGCTTTGACCGCCCGCGCAATTTGCATGAGTTGCTCTTCGTTCTCAACGCTACACGGTCCCGCGATAATGCCTAGTTGACCGGCTCCGATCTTGAGATCACGGGCCACAATCATCGACGGCTCGGGTTTGACTTCACGGCTAGCGATCTTGTACGGAGCGAGGATGGGCACCACTTCGGCCACACCTGGCCCGCTTTCCAGCGATTCTTTGGCGTGTTGGCGTTTTTCGCCGACGACCGCAATGACTGTGCGTTCTGTGCCTTGGATCACGTGCGGCTTGAGGCCTAAACTGGCGACCCGTTCGACCATGTGAGCCACTTGGTCGGGCGTAGCGTCTTTTTCCATCACGACAATCATCGAAAACAACTCCTTGGAACAATCCTGGCGAGTAGGAAAGGATGTCACGGTCAGTGACCAACAAAAAAACCCCGCGACCGAAAAGGGCCGCGGGGTTTGCGAATCTCAGAGATCTCAGTGCTTAATCAAGCAGAACGCGCACCACCTTCGGCCCCTGGAAACCAGGGGTAAAAAAAGGAAAAACCAACGAAGGTGGTGAAGATCCGTTTCATCGGATTTTATTATGACGCTCCCTGCCGCGTTTGCAAGACAAACGTTGCGCATTTCTTTTCCGCGATCCGGAAAAAGGCGTTGGGCGTGCGCCAAGAAATCACCTACCCCAACTGGCGCCGTGCGCCGATTCCTTGCGTGTTTCTGACACCTTATTTATAGTAAGTTTTGCTTGGCAGAATCCTCGGTTGACCTTCTCCAGGGGAGATACGCCGGCGGACGTTCCTACTTTCTCTGAACTGCCTGGTTCCTGGCCTCGTAATGCAATTACCGTAACCGCCGAGATATTTTCCCTTCCCATCTCGCCTGTCGGGGTTCTCTTTTTAATCTGTTCGAGCATGTGTTGCATTCCCTTCGGGCGGGGGAAGGAACGCATCTTGGCGCCTGCAATTTATCCGGAGCATGTCGATGGAAGCCCCTGCTGTTGAGAAGTCCACTGCGCCGGCCTCGAAGCCTGCGGCCGAGGCGTCCAACGTTGTTATCGAGACGAGAAATCTCAGCAAAACCTACCGTGACTTCTGGGGCCGCCAAAAAGTGCGTGCGTTGAAGGCGCTGGATCTTGAAGTGCGGCGTGGCGAGATTTTCGGGCTCTTAGGTCCCAACGGTTCGGGAAAAACCACCACAATTAAGCTGCTGCTTGGCCTGCTTTTTCCCACCAGTGGGCAAGCCTACGTTTTTGGCGAAGAAGCCACAAGCGTCAAGAAGAACGAGCGGATCGGATACCTTCCTGAAGAATCGTATCTGTACAAGTTCCTTAACGCCGATGAAACGCTCGATTTCTACGGCCGGCTATTCGACATGCCCGCCAAAGTCCGCAAGGAGCGGATTAACGAGCTGATTGAATTAGTCGGCTTGCAACGAGCCCGCCGGCGGCAGCTACGGGAATACTCCAAGGGGATGACGCGCCGCATCGGTTTAGCGCAAGCCTTGATTAATGATCCTGACTTGTTGCTTTTGGATGAGCCGACTTCGGGCCTTGACCCTATCGGCACGCGCGACATGAAGGATTTGATCCTCCGCCTGCGGGACCAAGGCAAAACCATTCTCGTTTGCAGCCACTTGCTGCCCGACATTCAGGATGTGTGCGATCGCATCGCGATTTTGCATCAAGGCGAACTAAAGGAATTGGGGCGAGTTAGCGACCTGTTGCGAGTGGAGGATGTCACGCAAATTCGCGCGCGCGGCTTGAGCGATGAAGCGAAAGAAGAGATCCGCGCGGTCATTGCCCGGCATGGGGGCGTACTGGAAGGCATTGAAAACCCCACCACAACCTTGGAGCAATTGTTCCTCGAAATCGTGCAGGACAGCGAAGCCCGTCCTGGCCGCCGCGCCGCCGGCGCGGCCGAGGGGCAAACCAACTGACTTTGAGTATTCGACCATCCCCTGTTTCCCCGTGCGGCAGGCGACCATCGCACAGCACGTGCGGATAGCAACTCTCTGGTCGCGGCCAACGAGAAACCTGCCCGCTGTAGACGCCAACTTGCCGGACAAACGAGCGCTCGTTCGCCCGGCGGCGGGGCTGACCACTTGACTCATCACCTATGGTCATTGAACACGAACTGCTAACGTTCCTTGAGTGGCTCCTGCCAGGCATTCATGGCATGGGCGCTCTGGTTGCGTTCTTCTTGATTGTGGCGATCCTTTCGGTCCTGTTCACGTTGCTGGCGTATATCTTTACGTCGGTGCGGCATGGGCCATTTGAAGCGTTTTACATCGTGGCCAAGTCGATTGCGACGGGCATCGACGACTTGCTGCACACGTCTCCCCGACGCACGCTTGCCATGGCCCGTTTGGCGATCATGGAGGCCGTGCGCCGCAAGGTTTTGATCGCCTTTGTCGTGTTCCTGGCCATTCTGCTCTTTGCGGGGTGGTTCCTCGATGTGAAAAGCGATCACCCGGCTCGCCTGTACATCAGCTTTGTGCTGACGGCGACCAATTACCTCGTCTTGCTGCTGGCGTTATTCCTGGCCGCGTTCAGTTTGCCCAACGACATTAAGAACCGCACCATCTACACGGTGGTGACCAAACCGGTACGAGCCACCGAAATCATTTTTGGGCGCGTTGTAGGCTTTGCCACGGTTGGCACGGCGCTTTTGGCCATGATGTGCCTGGTCAGCTACCTTTTCGTGATTCGCGGCCTGGATCATGAGCATGCGGTAATCGTCGAGAGCATCGAAGAAACCCGTAACCGGCAAGGCGAGCTCGACGGCTACACGGCCGAAACCACTCTCAACGCCCACCATCGTCATCAGATCCAGTTTGGGCCCGACGGATACGGTCAAACCGACGTCCAAATGGACCACTGGCACGAAGTGACAGCCGTAACCGACGACGCGGGCAACACCCGGTATGAAGTCGGCCCGCCGCAGGGGCAACTTCTCGCCCGCGTGCCCATCTATTCTCGAGGGCGCGAGCCGCTCCGCTTCTTGGATCGAAACGGAAATCCAGGGGAAGGCATTAGCGTCGGCGATGAATGGGCCTATCGCGATTACATTGAAGGCGCCACCGGCGCGCGGGCTATCTGGACGTTCCAGAATGTGACGGCCGACCTGTTTCCCGATGGCCTTCCCATCGAGATGACGCTTGGCGTGTTCCGCACGCACAAAGGCGACATTGAGCAAGTTGTGCGCGGCGAACTCGAAATTGTGAATCCCGAAACCGGCTTCCGTAGTGAACCAATCTCCTTCCGTCCTACGGAGTTTGAAATCTACCATCTCGACGTGCCGCGCGAGTTGCGCGTGGTGGATCCAGCAACGCAATTAGCCCGCGATGGCGACTTGTTTGAAGACCTGGTCACAGAAGACGGGCAAGTGGAAATCTGGATTCGCTGCGCCGAACCTGGCCAGTACTACGGTATGTCGCGGCCCGACGTGTATCTGCTGGCCGCGGAACGCTCGTTCTTCATGAATTTCGTCAAAGGGTACGTCAGCATTTGGCTGCAAATGCTGGTGGTGGTGTGCTTTGGCGTGGCGTTTAGCGCGTTCCTCACCGGCGCGGTGGCCATGCTGGCGACGCTTGCGACCATTATCATGGGCTTCTTTACGCAGTTCATCATTGGCGTCTATGTCGGCACAATGAACCCGGACGCTCCCTTTGATCAACAGGTGATGGGGGGCGGCCCGCTTGAATCGTTCTACCGGCTCGTTACGCAAAAGAACGTATCGGTCGAACTCGATCCAGGGCTCGGCTCGGCGCTGATCCAACGAATCGATGACGTCTTGATGATCGCAATGCGGCTGCTCATCGAGGTCGTGCCAGATTACAGCAAGTTCGGCACGGCCCGATACGTCGCTTATGGATTTAACATCGATCCCAACCTGCTCGGACAACACGCGGTCACGTGCCTTGCGTACGTGGTCACGGTTTCGATCGCAGGCTATTTCTTTTTGAAGTCGCGGGAAATTGCGGCATGAACCGAAAACAGTTCTATCGTAAGGTGGCGTACTACGCGACGATCGCCGTTTTGCTACTGCCGCTGTCTTGGCTTGGCCAGCCACCCGCGGGCGTCGAGGGCAAAGGCGGTAAGTTGGCCGAGTTACGTCAGGAGTATGACCTTTCGCAAGCCCAACTTGGCGATATTGACCCTGCCAGCGAAACAATGCGGCTGGCCACCTTGGGCATGAATGGTGTGGCCGCAAACATTCTCTGGCACAAGGCGATCACTTACCACAAAAAGAAAGACTGGTCGAACTTCATGGCTTCGGTCAGTCAGATCATTAAGCTTCAGCCCAACTTTATCAAAGTTTGGGAGTTCCAAGCTCACAACGTTTCCTACAACACCTCGGTCGAGTTCGACGACTACAAGTATCGCTACGCCTGGGTGAAACGCGGGATCCAGTTCCTCATCGAGGGGACTCGCTACAATCGCGACGAGCCCCGGCTCTTGTCGAACACCGGGCACTTCTTCGGGCAAAAGATCGGCCGCGCCGACGAAGCGAAGCAGTTCCGTCGTATTTTCGCCAAGGATCGTGATTTCCACGCCGAGTTCGCGCACTTAGTCAATATCGATGACGCCATCGGCCAGTCAGGTTTTCCCGACAACTGGCTCGTTTCTCGATTGTGGTATTTGCGGGCGCAGAACGTCGTCGACACCAATCCAGATCGGCCGCTACGTGGCGAAAGCCCGCTTTTGTTCCATTCGCATCCACCCAAGTCGCGCATCAACTACGCAATCTTTAACGAGAAAGACGGCTACCATGGCGAGCGTGCTCGGCGCGATTGGGAACGCGCCTTGCGTGAATGGGCAGAGGAGTATGGCTCGCGGCAAATTCCCACATCGTTCGGCCATACGCTCCGGCTGAACGAGCGCGAGAACGTCCTGGCGGATGTGGACCGCCTTAAAAAGGAGTTGGAGTCCCTCGCGGGCGTAACGTTTGACCAAATTGAGCAAGAAAAGCGAGCCGATCTCAAACCCGAAGCGCGCGAGGCGCTAGACACTCCTGAAGAGGAGCGTACCTCGCAGCAACATACGTTGGCGTATGAGGCGAAGCAAAAGATCCGCGTCACGCCCGAAGAGGTTGCCGAGCGTGCTCCCAGCGACAAACAGCGAGAAGCAAACCGCCTGGCCACCGTGATTTCCGACTTGCAGCTACTGGCCGAGCGCATTGATCGGTATCGCAGCATTGTGAACTACGACTATTGGAAAACTCGCTGCGAAGTCGAAATGACGGAATTGGCCGACCAGGCGCGGCAGTTAGTGCACGACGCAGACCGTCTCCGCGAGGCGGCGCAATTGGTAGCCACGTCCGATGGGACGCCCGGCGCCAAAGAGAAATACGAAGCGGCTTGGAAGGCCTGGGCCGAGCTATTCGACAAGTATCCGGACTTGAAGGACGATTTGATTGCCGAAGAACTGGTCGAACCCATCCGGCGCTACGAAGATGTATTGAACCAACTCGACGAGCGGTTGCCGGAAGACTTTGTGCTGGGTGAAATCCTGGCCAAGCACGACGAGGTTTACAACGCCATGCGTCAAGCGGCGCGCGCCGCTCCGCGTAAAAAGGAAACGCCCGACAAAGAATCGTCACAACCCGACGACGCAGCGTCTTCTCCTGCACCTGCGTCAACTCCGTCGGAAGAGATGCCCGCATCGGAGCCCATAGATAAAGCGCCCCCGGCAGACGAGCCAATCCCCTCGCCGCCGCAAGCGCCAGGAGATGACGAAGAGGCGGCAGAATCCTCGGCAGCGGAAGAAGAAGCAGAGCCTAGCGCTCCTGAAGCGTCATCTTAACGCTTGGCGGTCGGGAATCGTTAGTATCGGCCGTTTGGCAATTACAAGCTGCATAACCGATCACGTCGGAATCATCGCAAGTCCACCGAGCGAACGGAATTCGTTGACGCTCATTTTTGAGCGTCCTACAATCCAAGCAGGGATTGTTAGTTCTCGGTGCGTATCTTGCCTTCCATGCCGTTTTCCGCCGCGCGCCCGCTATCGGACGAAGCTCCTCCCAGCGTGCTCGGCTCGCGGATGCCAAACCGCCGCACCGTTCCCGCTTGGTTACTCTCGGCAGCCACCCATTTGACGGTGGCGCTGATCCTCGCGTTCGTTGTACGTATTGCTCCGCGCGGAATTCCCGTTGAACCCGACCGGACTGCGGGAATTGTTCTCGTCCAGCACCATTTAGGGCAGCGTGAGTACTTTCACGAACCGGGGGACTCCGCTGTCGATGTGGTTTCGCCCACTCCCGACGCCGCGCCGCAGAATGCGACCGATGCGCTCCCTGTAGCTGAACGTCCTCCCGTCGACGTCTCGGGGTTATTCGCGGCAGGCGATGAGGCGTTAACAACCGCCGGCACAAACTTAAGCGAGGCGTTGCCAGGCGCTGATGGCCTCACCACGGGCGCTGTACGCACGCGTGACTTCGGAGGCGGCGCACAAACCCAAATATTTGGCGTACAGGGGCAAGGCACGAAATTCGTGTACGTCTTTGACCGATCCAGCAGCATGGAAGGGTTTGAGGGGCGTCCCCTGGCCGCCGCTAAGCACGAGTTGATCACCAGCCTGCACGATTTAGGCGACGTCCATCAATTTCAAATTATCTTCTACAACGACCGGCCAACTATTTGTAATACAACGCCGGGAAAAACACCCCGTTTCCTCTACGGCAATGAACGAGATCGCTCCGCCGCGGTTGCGTTCATCCGAGGCATTCAAGGCGCGGGCGGCACGCGGCACTTTGAGCCGCTCATGATGGCCCTGCGAATGGCCCCCGATGTCATCTTCTTCCTTACCGACGCCGACGAACCGGCGCTTTCCAAGGAAGAGCTAGAGAAGATACGTGTCGCCAACCGCCGCTATGGCGCATGCATTCATACCGTCGAGTTCGGCGTTGGTCCCTCGACGGGCGAGGATAATTTCCTCGTTCAACTTGCCCGGCAGAATGGCGGCAGCCATGCCTATGTTGACGTTTCACGACTGGGGTCTACGCGTTAACCGTTCCCTTCGATCCTTTGAAATTTCCGGTTTAGTTTTCCTTAGGCCCAGCAAGCCGGCGCCGATCGGAAGATTTGAACCAAGGACAACTTACCGCCGTGCAACTGCCGCGTTTGTCGCATGACCGATTCAAAAGACAGCTCTTGCGAGCGACCAGGTGCATTCTTGCGCGCCTTCCCGTATGGCTAATCTTGGTTGGAGGCATCGCAAAGGCGGAAGACATTGTGCTGATCTCCAGTGGCCAAGAGGGAGGCGCCCCCGTGCGGCGCGTGGGCGAAGTTCTCGACTACAACGGCCAGACCTTGACCCTCCGCACGTCGAATGGCGCAACAGCCACCATTCCCGCGCAGCGAGTCATCGAAGTTAATGCCGAATGGAACGAGGCTCACCGTCGCGGCGACGAATTATTCGCCGCCGGTGATTTCGCTGGCGCTTTAGAGCAATACCGCATTGCGGTTCGCCAAGAGCAGCGGGCGTGGGTCCGCCGACGCCTGCTTATGCAAGCGGTATGGTGTTTTCGCAATCTCGACCAGCCAGAACAGTCCGCAAACGCCTTTCTGACCTTAGCGTCGGAAGACCCAACGCTCTTATATTTCGACGCCATCCCTCTGGCCTGGACGGCGGAGCATCCCAACGCCGCTTTTGAGAACCGATTGCGTACATGGCTGGGCGGAGAGAACTCGATCGCCTCGTTGATCGCCGCTAGTTGGCTGCTCTCAACGCGAGAGCGTACTTCAGCAGTGCAAACGCTTCGTGAATTAACGAGCCATACCGATCCTCGCATAGCCCTCTTAGCGGAAGCGCAGTTATGGCGCACGCAGCCAAGCGCCGACGCGGCCGAAGTCGCTCGCTGGCGACGCATAATCACCCGGATTCCCGAGCCTTTGCGGGCCGGCCCCTACTTTGTGCTGGGCCAGGCGCTGGCTCGCGTGGGTGAAAGCCAACAGGCAGCGCTTGCCTTTCTCCGAACGCCTCTCCTCTATCCCCAGCAGCGCAAACTGGCGGCCGAATCGCTATTAGCGGCCGGCCGCGAGTTGGAGCAATTGAGTCGAGCCGACGAGGCCGCGCACGTTTATCGCGAATTGCTTACGAATTACCCAGACAACCAACTGGCCGACCTGGCAAAACAACGCCTGGATCGGCTCAATCCGTGATGACGGAGCCAGCTTTGAATCACAAGTCACGTTACGCAAAGAATCGAATTGCAGCCGCTGCAATGCTCCTGGCCGCAGGCGTAGCCACCACGGCTTGCGCCCAGACTTCCGAGAGCGCAGGTCCAGAAGCTCCGCGCGGGGTGTTCGAGATCATTTTCGCGGGCGGCCTGATAGGCGACACCTTGATCTGGGTGTTGTTCGGCCTTTCGTTGACGGCCGCGTATCTGGTGTTTGAACACCTGATGACGCTACGTCATAAAGAACTCATGCCGCCTAATTTGGCCGACAACGTCCGCCATTTATTGACGGAAGGGCGGATCGCCGAGGCCGAGCAATTGTGCCGTAACACCCCCAGCTTTCTTTCGTTCGTCCTGCTGCACGGTCTGGCCGAGTTGGACGGAGGCTGGCCGGCGGTCGAAAAGGCGTTGGAGGATTCTACCGCCGAACAATCGGCCCGGTTATTTCGCAAAATCGAATATTTGTCGGTCATCGGCAACATCGCCCCGATGGTCGGCCTGTTGGGTACGGTCACGGGCATGATCGCGGCGTTTCAAACGGTCGCCAGCACCGGGGGCGCCGCCGGCGCCGGCGAATTGGCGCGCGGCATCTACGAAGCGCTCGTCACAACGGTTGGCGGGTTGGTAATCGCGATTCCTGCACTTGGCGCCTTTGCGATCTTCCGTAATCGCGTCGACCAACTCGTGGCCGAAGCTGCCTACCTGGCCCAGCATGTGTTCGCCCCCATCAAGCGTCGTCGCACCAAATGGCGTGATCCGGCCGTTGCTGCTCCGCCCCCACCGCCCTTGAAAGGAGCGCCATGATCGGCCCAACTTTCCACGGCGACCGCCGACGGCTGCATCAGCAACATAGGTGTGTTACGCGCTCGCGGCATCTTGGGAACGAAAGGAGTCGCTAATGCGCGTTCCAAGCTACGTGCGCTCCGGCGAGGTCGGGTTCAACATGACGCCCATGATCGACGTCGTATTTCAACTGATCATCTTCTTCCTGGTCTCCAGCCACCTGGCGAAGCAGGAAGTCCACTTGGAGTTGCCGCTCCCCACCGCGGAAAGCGGCAAGGCGCCCGCCGAGGATACCGCCCCCCGAGTGACCATTAACGTGCTTGCCGACGGCCGATTGCTTATGGCCGGCAAACCGGTTGCGATCAGGGACGTGCAGCATCGCCTAAGGGAGCAGCGAATCGCTTCGGGTGATGCTTTGGAAGTGCGAATCCGCAGCGACCGCGCCGCGCCATACCACCTCGTCGAACCGATCCTGTTAGCCGCCGCCCGAGCTGGCGTCTGGAATGTCACCTTCTCCGTCTATCGCGAGGAGGACCTTCGCTGATGCGTACGCCTTCGACCTACGACCGCCGCCGAGGCGAAGTCAGCATCGCCATGACGCCGATGATTGACGTGGTCTTCCTGCTCTTAGTGTTCTTTCTCTGGACGGCCAGCTTTCAGATTGTTGAGTATGTACTGCCGAGCCAAGTGACCGCCGCAGCGGGAACGAGCGACCAATCGCAGGTGGACGAGCCGCCGCCCGACGTAGATTTCGATGAAATTGTGATCCGCATTCTCTGGGCAGGCGATGCGCCTGCCTGGACCGTAAACGATGCGCCGCTTGCTAGCCTGGCCGAAGTCCGTGCTTTCTTGGCTCGGCTAGCCCAGGTTAAGCAAGACGCTCCGGTAATTCTCGATCCCGATCGGCAAGTTCCCTTGGGTCATGTAATTGACGTGTACGACGCGGCTCGCCTGGAGAACTTTGAAAAAGTACAGTTCGCGGCCTCCGAAGAGCTTTGATTTTCCGAAGGGGATCGCGAGGGTAGCCGCTCGACTCTAGCCAGCAGGCAAAGCCGCATAGATTTAATGTGGAGGTGGTTGATTTTTGTGACTTCAAGTCGATGCGTATCCCCAACCACCAAGAATGTAAACAATTTGCACATGCCATCGCGCTGACCATGACGCCTCGACCATTCAAAAGCCGATCAACTGTTCGTCCAAGTCCACTGTCAACAATGTTGTAATGCTCTGCGTTTACGACCTCCGTCGCTTGCTACCTCTCCCGGCGCGTCTCGTGGCGTTTGCGCTGCTGACGTGGTTGTGGTGTGCGCCCGAAGCGCATCCCGCCGAGACGCACGACCTGAAGTTCCTTGAACAACTTCGCCAACGGAGGTTATTCCAACTTGCGGCCGATTTTTGTCAGGAGCGACTGGACGATCAGGAGTTGCCAGAGGCCGATCGCGCCACCTTTGTCATTGAGTTGGCCCGCTGCCGCGCGGGCCAGGCGATCAATGCCAGTCCGCGCGAGCGCGATGCGTACTGGGACGCCGCGGCAACGGTTTTGAGTGACTTTACGCGCCGTTATCCTGCCCATCCACGCCGGTTCCTCATTCAAATGCAGGAAGCCTTGCTCGCCCTGGCGCGGGGCGAGCTTGCGCGTCAAGAAGCGGAGGTGGGAGCCGACGTTGCAACGGCCTTGAACAACGCCCGCACCCAGCTCCGCGAAGCGGCGCGACGCCTCGAAGAGTTGGAGAAGGACTTGCAGCGAGAGATTCCCCGGCGGCTAAACACACGGCCAAACGCCGGCGAGCTTTCTGCCGATGAACTTTCCTCGTTGGTGGACAACGTGCGTTATCAGCTCGCCCGAACCTATCGGAATCAAGCGCTCTGCTACCCGCCGGCAAGTTCCGACCGCGTGAGTGCGCTGACCCAGGCAATCAACTTTCTGAATCAAGTACGGCAAAGCGTCGGCGAAGATGGTCCCTTGTCCTGGTCATGTCGGTTAGAGCTCGCAGGCTGCTATCGACTACTTGAGAAACATGCAGAGGCCGCGAGCCAGTTAACCGAATTCGAGCGAAAACACGCGCCGCCCAATATCGTACTGGAAGCGCGCGCCGAACAGGCTCGTCAGGCGTTAGCGGTAGGAAATCTTGAGCGCGCGCTTTCGGCATTATCAGCAGGCCGTACCCTCGGCGGCGTTACGTCGCCGGAGTTAGATTTGGCTCACCTGGAAGTCTACATTGCCTCTTGGAAGGCGGCCGAATCGAAGAACCAACAGAACGACGCCGCCGCGTGGCGCACGAAAGCGGTGGCCATGACCCGCGTGATCGAAGAAACACACGGCCCTTACTGGCGTCGTCGCGCGGACTCGCTCTTGACCGGCTTCGCTGCGGCGAGCGCCGACGAGGCGGGCGTAGAAATTCTGGTTCGCACTGCCCGCGACCATTACCTACGCAAACGGTTCGACGAAGCGGTGCAGAGCTATGATGCGGCAGCCCGGCAAGCTCAGGCAAACGGCGACAAAGAGCAGGCGTTTGACTTGTTCTACAAGGCGGCGGCCATTGAGCACGAACGCAAGAATCGGTCGGAGGCGGCGCGCCGCTTTCGTGAACTCGCAGTCGCGTATGCCGAGCAGCCGCTTGCAGCACAAGCCCATCTGATGGCGTGTTTCAATTTGGCTCAGACGGCTCGCGAGGAGCCTACCCAATTAGGAGCCTATGCTGCGGCCCTGGAAGAGAACATTCGGCTTTGGCCAAACGAAGCCAACACGGCTCGGATGTGGCTTGGAAAACTTCGCGAGTCGCAACAACGTTGGGCCGACGCGACAAAAGCGTTTCGCAACGTAGCGCCCGCCCACTCCGAGTACGCCGAGGCTATGGCGAGCGCCGCGCGCAATGCCCTGCGCTGGCTTGACCAAGAAGCGTCGGCGAAAGAAGAACACGCACTGCAGGCGGAAAATCTGGCCACCTACTTTGAGCGCGTGGTGGTTACAACACGGCCGGACATGCCGCCTGCGCGTTTGAACGCAGCGAGAACAGCCGCTCTGGCTGCGGCAAGAATCCGCATCCATCATCAGTCGGCTCGCCATCGAGACGCAGAGCGTGTGCTGCAAACGGCTCTGCAATTTGCCGATCCTCCCGCCCCGTGGCGAAGCGAAGCAACGGCGCTTTTGATTGCGGCGGTGGCAGGTCAACCCGAGCGGCTTTCCGAAGCGACGGCCTTGCTCGACGACCTGGGCGATGCTTCGCCACCGTTGCTTGTGGAGGTCGTTCGGAGCCTGGCGTCGATGACCGAGTCGGCTCCGGCGGCAAACCGTTCCCAACTAGCGGAATTGACGCTTACAGCGCTTGACCGTCTTGCTCCGCATGTAAAGGACTTGCCGGCGCCCGACCGCATTGCTGTGGAGCATCTCCGCGCTGAAGCACTCGCCATCGCAGGGCGTCTTCACGATGCGAAGGCCCTCTACGAGCAACTCGCCAAACAACATCCCCATAATGCAGCGATTCAAGAAGGATATGGGCGACTGCTGCTTGAGTTCGACGACCCCGCCAACAGGCAAACCGCCCTGCGGCAATGGCGATTGATTGGGCAAAAGAGTCCGCCGCGCAGCGAGCGTTGGTGGCGAGCCAAGTACTACGTCGCCAAGCTCCTCAATCAAAGCGGCGAGAAAGAACAAGCCGCCCAGTTGATCCGTTACCTGCAAACGGTGCCCCCTGGCCTGGACGACTCCCCTTTGAAGCAGGAGTTTCTTGAACTGCTCCGGCCGTAGACAGCGGACCAGCGTCACTGGAACGTCACACCGCAAGGAACTTCCTGCGAGAATCATCGTCCGTGGGCGTTTGCTTCTTTCGGGACCGACGTAGCACTTCTCTCGGTGATAGCGCTGACCGCTCGTGTCGCCATGATCGACGGTCAACCCGCTTCAAGCCAACGTGCTACTAGCGCATGTTCCGGCCGAAGCTCTTTTCGCAAGGAACGCGGCGCACCATGTCCTTTCCAAAAAGTAGCCGACGCTTCAACCCACGCGGTCATTGCACTTATCGCCATCTTAGGTGATTCCATTTGCACCGGTCCGCTTGGGACTAACCAAGCGGTCATTAGCGTCCTCCTGCGCGCTGCAGCAATCTGTCGAGTTTCTAAGTTGCCAGAAACGATCCACGTCAGCCCGGTTTGGGCCCGGTAATTGCTATTACCTATTTCTTCTCAGCCTCTCTCTTCCGTTATCGAGTCCGAGGAGCGTTTTGAAACGTCGTTCAGAATACGCGTTGGCGAAATGCGGCCGGTGGGTCGTAATAAAGCCTCTGCCGCCCGCGCAGTGACTGCGTGGTCAATGACGATCGGCGGCAACAGCGGCAAGCGCGGGCGTGACGGTGCTAAATGCTTCGCCATCGTTCTTTTTGAGTAGTAAAGGAGCCTATTGTGAAAGCCCTCTGTTGGTACGGCGTTGGCGATGTACGCGTAGAAGACGTCCCTGATCCCAAGATTCAGAACCCGCGGGACGCGATTATTCGAGTTACCTCTACGGCCATTTGTGGCTCGGATCTGCATCTTTATGACGGCTTCATGCCGACCATGAAAAAAGGAGATGTCATCGGTCATGAACCGATGGGAGAAGTGGTGGACTTCGGCGCCGCCGTTACCAACCTGAAAGTGGGCGATCGCGTGGTGGTGCCGTTCTGCATCTCTTGCGGCTCGTGTTTCTTCTGCCAGAAGAGTCTGTTCTCGCTGTGCGACAACTCGAATCCCAACTCCGAATTGGCCCGGAGTGTCATGGGGCAGTCGCCAGCGGGTCTTTTCGGGTACTCCCATATGCTTGGCGGGTACGCTGGCGGCCAGGCCCAATACCTGCGAGTTCCCTTTGCCGATGTAGGGCCGATTAAGATCGAATCGGGCATCGAAGACGAGAAAGTACTTTTCCTGTCCGATATCTTCCCCACCGGCTACATGGCTGCTGAAAACGCAGACATCGAGCCGGGCGATACCGTAGCCGTATGGGGATGCGGCCCCGTAGGGCAGTTCGCAATCAAAAGCGCCTGGATGTTCGGCGCCGGCCGAGTCATCGCCATTGACCGCGTGCCAGAGCGCCTCGCTATGGCTGAGCAACATGGCCCAGCGGAAACCGTGAACTTCGATCAAGAAGACGTGTACACACGGCTTATGGAAATGACGCATGGCCGAGGGCCAGACCGTTGTATCGACGCAGTAGGCGCCGAGGCGCACGCTACTGGCGGCGTCGATGCGGTGTATGACAAGATCAAGTCCTCGATGTATCTCACCACAGACCGCGTTTACGTGCTACGTCAGGCGATTATCTGTTGCCGCAAAGGAGGCACGCTTTCGATTCCGGGAGTGTACCTCGGTTTTCCCGATAAGCTTCCCTTCGGCGCCTTAATGAATAAGGCGATCACCGTGAAAACGGGCCAAACACACGTGCAACGCTACGCGCGGCCGTTGTTACAGAAGATCGAAGCGGGCGAGATCGATCCCTCGTTTGTCATTACGAACCGAGCGCCCCTGGAGGAGGCCCCCGAAGCGTACAAGGAGTTTCGCAACAAGCACAACGGCTGTATCAAAGTCGTGCTGAAGCCGTAATGAGTAAGCGAAAAAGCGCATCAGCGCAAAACCGAGGCCATCTGCGTTTGAGATCGGCGGGGCGGTTTCTCGTGCTTCGCTCTTATTTCAAAAGGGGGAGAATGCAACTCTCTGGTACAGCGACCGTGGCGGCCGATGCGCCGTCGACGGCCAACGGCCTTTTCCCACCTGAACGATGGCGATGATAACATCTTGAACCATCGGTTATTCGTGGTCGCCGGGCGGATGAGCGGCGGACGTCGCAGCGAAACCTCAACGCCGTAAACCTCGTCAACGATTACCCGGCGGTGGGTTGTGCGGCTGAGCCTTCTTGATCTTTTTTGGGTCTACCGCTGGAAACCGGAGCACGTTGAACGGTTGCTGATTTCTATGCGCCGCGTGCTCGGTCCGGCCCCGCATCTTACAGCGCTTAACTTGAACGGCGACGCCAGTCTGTTACCATGCGAGGAGGCGGATTTCCCCTTCGTGGAGCTGTTTCACGTCCGTTGCTCCCCCAAAACGCCATGATTATCTGCCCCTATTGCAGCGCCGAGAATATCGAGGGCGCTGACCTGTGCGAGGCCTGTCGCCAACCGCTGGCCGATTTACATCTTCCCACTCCGGCCACACCGGTGGAGCGAAGCTTGCTGCGGGACCGCATTCAAACGCTGCTGAGAAATAAGACGTTGCCAATTTCCGTGCCGCCAGATCGCCCCGTGGGTGAGGTGTTGGAATTGATGGTGGCGAAAGAGATTGGCTGCGTTCTGATTGTTGAAGAAGGGAAGCTCACAGGCATCTTTAGCGAACGCGACGCATTGCTGAAACTCAATGCCGACGCTCCGCAATTGGCGGGTCGGCCCGTCTCGGAGTTTATGACTCCCACTCCAGAATCCTTAGAGCCCAACGCCAAAATCGCGTTCGCCGTGCACAGTATGGTGCTCGGCGGTTATCGTCATTTGCCCATCGTTGACCAGGAAGGCCGCGCAACGAGCCTGATTTCGGCGCGCGACATTCTTACGTACCTTGCAACGGAAATTGCCGCCGCCCAGAACGCCTAACCTTGCTAGGGGCCAGATCCCTGCGGCTCCAAGGGAGGATCAGGCAATCCAACCAAATGCGGCCCCACGGGCGGCGCCTCGTTGACGATATGTGGCGGTGGTGACGCGTGCGGTGGATGCGCGCGCAGCGTCCCTGTGGACGCAAGCTGCACGTGTGGGCCAACATACGAACCGCGCAGAGCTTCGACACCTTCGAAGACGGTCACATGCGCCACTCGGCCGTCGGGCCCATAATGCACTTCCAACTTCACGTCAGTCCCATCGAACCAGGCCTCAATGGGGATCCCCGCAATTTCCCAAAGCCCCCCAGTGACAATTGTACCTGTCGCGTGGCCAAGCGCACGAGCAGCGCGATTGACGCGCGTATAGCCTTGCTTGAACGCAAAAACGTCGATGCCGCCCTGATCGGACGGATAAGCCGCGAGCGGTTCGCCTAACTCGGCAATAACGCGTCCTCGCGGGGTTCCGGTTTGCAAGACCGTCAGATCCTTCACACCGGGTTGCCGCGCCGCCATGGTTGCGGCGCATCCGGTCAACCCGCAGGAAAGCCACGCCAAGATCAGTCCTGCGCTTAGACGGCTGATTGCCGACATTACCTATCCTCCTCTTCCGCCCCTTACCCCGCACGCCCACAAATTTCCGCACCTTCCGCATTTTTTCAACTAAGGCGCGTACAAGCGGTGGCGTTGTAAACAAATCGGCTCATCGGAGGAAGAGGTTTGAATCCTGCGGCGAAATCGCTTCGATTCGCCGCAAAAGCAGGGTAAAACCCGTGAAATCGAGGGCGAGGAGACCTCGCCCAGGCTGCAATCATCAACACGCGCCGTTTGGCGCCAGCTCTTACGTGGGTGTCACCTATCGACGGAGCATACAAGATCGTTACACGCGAGGAATCTCGTAACCTTCGCGCTGCTTGCGGGCGAAAAACGAAGCTGCCTGTTCATCGCCGAGGATCTTTTCGCTCTTGGGGTCCCACTTAATGACCCGACCAAGGCGAGCGGCAATGGCGGCCAGATGGCAGGTGTTCATCGTCTGAACATGACTATACACGTCAGAAACCGGCAGACCGCCCTCTCGAATGCAGCGGTAGAAGTTCTCCTTGTGACCTTCAAACGGCTTACCCTTGTAGAGCCGCTCTAGGTCTTCTTGGGTGAACTGCCCTTCGTCCCAATTCTGCTCAATGGGCTGCCCCGTGATCTTGCCACGATTCACAAAGATGCGGCCCTTCGTGCCTTCGAACAACACGCCGTTATCGCCTCGGCTGGTGACAATCATTTCAATGCCGTTGGCGAACTTGCACTTAACAGCAAAATCGTGCGAAGTGTTGTACCGGTCATCCACCGTGGGGTAGCCATCTTCGAACGGAACAGGATGCTTGGCGTCGGTTCCGTCGAACTCGATGGGGCCAGACCCTTGTTGATCTTCATTGATGGCCCATTGGGCAATATCCACATGGTGGGCGCCCCAATCTGTGAACTTGCCTCCCGAGTACTCATACCACCAGCGGAACTGGTAGTGGCAACGTTCTTTGATGTAGTCAACTTTCGGCGCCTGCCCAAGCCAAAAATCCCAATTCAGTTCGGAAGGCGGGTTGGTCTTGGCGAACGGTCCGCCCACATCGCCGCCGCCAATGCTGACCGTGATCTTTTGGATCTCGCCTAGCAATCCTTTTTGCACCATGTTCACCGCGCGGAGGAAGCGATCACGATCGCTGCGCTGCTGGGTGCCAATAAAGAAGACCTTATCTGGATGCTTTTGGCAAGCGCGCCGAATCAGTTGGTTTTCCTCCAAAGTCAGCGTGAGGGGTTTTTGGCAGAAGACGTGCTTACCCGCCTCGAGCGCCTCGATGGCGATCTTCACATGCCAGTGATCGGGGGTGACGATGCTCACCACATCGATATCGTTGCGGTCCAACACCTTGCGATAGTCGGTATAAGCGTCGGCCTTGCCCTTGCCAATGTTGCCGTCGTGCTTCGCTTTCTCGGCGCGCGATGAGTCGACGTCGCACACCGCCACAATATCGCCAAAACGTGCGTGGGCATGCGCGTCGCCGGTTCCCATACTCCCCATGCCAATGCAACCGATGATCGGCCGGTCATTCTTCTCTTGGTTCGCAAATGCCTTTTGGCTCCAACTCAGATAAGGAACCATCGCGCCGGCAGCCGCTACCGTCGCTGATTTTTTGAGAAAGTCGCGGCGGGAAGTTTCAGAACGCTTCATAGCAATTTCCTTTTGGCGGGAAATCAAAAAGAAACCAGGAGGAACTTACACATTGCGAGATGATAATATCACGCAATACGGCCGAATGCATCCATTTCCCCACGACTGAATAATCGATCCGTCGACCAACCTCCGGCAGACTTTAACCGCGGTGGCGTCCGACTTTGCTTCTCCCATCGCGCAAGGGGGCGTTTGTCGCGGGCCTCGTAAGCAGGCAGGGTGTCGTTGCTTGGCGCCCTACACCGACGGCGAATCTCCACAAGGTAACCGTCACGCCTCCAACACTTCCGGATTTGCCGTAGGCGGTATGGACTGGATTAATCTGGCTCCTCAATCTCCAGCCGCACCCAGCCGACCAGTCCTCCGGGCTGCAACTCACAATCTGGGCGTGCAGAACCGGGATTCTCGGGAGGCGGCAATTCCACCTCAATAGCTAACAGGTTGCGCACGTCCAGGTTCTTACTAACCTCAAATCGAAAAGGCCCCCCCGTATACGCCACGTTCCCAAGAAGTTGTTCATTCAGCCACACACGTCCGTGCAGGCAGACTCGCTCTACGGCAAGAAAAACGCGTTGTCCCGTCTCAAGCCCTGTAGGACGGTGAAAATGCCGCATAAAGCGTACGCGCCCGTAGAAATCGTCGCCCAACGTCTCTCTCCAGTCGCCTGGAATTTCGACGCGTCCCGACGGCGGTAGATCGTCGGATTCTTCGACGCTCCCGGCGCGCATGACGAACCGTACGAACGGTTGATATTCCCAAGGACCATGTAAACGAATGATATGCATTTCCGATTTTTCCTTGTGCTGGCTAAGTACCTCCGTCCTCCGCCGCTAACGTACGCTAGCAGCACTTTCCCCCAAGCGATAGAGAGTGGTAATGGCTTGTCTCTTGCGTAGGAACTCCCTCTGCTAACTCGTTGAACGGGCGGGTAGGATGAAGTTATCGTCCGCCCTCCCCGAATGCAGGAGAACGCCATGACTTTAGAGCAAGCTGAACTCGCGTACGGCGCAGACGACTTCGCGACGGCGCTACCGCTCTATGAACAGTTGGCTAAAGCGGGCGAACCGCAAGCGCTGTATCGCTTGGGTTATATGTACTCGCATGCGGAAGGGGTCAAGCAGGATCTGTCGCGAGCCATAGCCTATTATCATCAAGCCGCCGAGACGGGGCACGCCGTGGCGGCATATTGTCTGGCCGCTATGTTTGCGCAAGGGCGCGGAACGCCTCTCGATTACGGCCAAGCAATGCAGTGGTATCGCCGAGCCGCGGAAGCGGGCAACGTCGACGCTCAATTCAAGATCGGCTGCATGTACGCCCGCAGTGAAGGTATTGAAAAGGACTATGGAGCGGCGCGCGCGTGGTGGCTTAAAGCCGCCGAACAGGGGCACAGCGCGGCCATGCTCTTTCTGGGGCATTTGTACGCAAACGGCGATGGCGTTGAACCGTCGCCGACGCAAGCGGTGAGTTGGTACACGCGAGCTTGGGAAGCGGATCACGACGAGGCGGAGGAACGGTTACTCGAACTCTTGCCTCACGTGAAAGAAGAGGCGGAAGCCGGATCGACCGACGCGCAGTACTGGTATGGGTATGTCCAGTACGCAGGCTTTCATGACGACGAGGAAGCCGCCTATTGGCTAACTCAGGCGGCGGAAGCGAAACATCCGGCTGCGGCCCGACTTCTGGGCTATATGGTTGAGCATGGCGAAGGCGCGCCCCAAGACGTGGAGCATGCGGTAGCGCTGTACCGAATCGGCGCAGAAGGAGGCGATGCGTTGGCACAGCATAATTTAGCGGCCTCTTATGCGGCCGGCGACGGAGTGGAGGTTGACATTGATCAGGCAATCGAGTGGTACCGCCGGGCAGCGGAGAACGGACACTTCGGTTCGCAGCAACCGTTGGCCGAACTCCTGGCGCAGCGGAGCCGCAATCGGGCCGATGCCTGCGAGGCCGTACAACGTCTGATGTTGGTCGCGGCGGCCTGGCCCGACGAGGAGTTCGCCCTGCTTGGCGGCCACAATCAATGGGCGGTAAAGATCAGCGACGGCGGACAAGTGGTGGGCCTTATGGGAGTGACACACGACCAACTCACCATGAGCGAAGAGCCGCTATCCTTCGAGCCGGTGGACCAAGCAATGTTGGACTCGTTAGCCGACATTCTCCACGATAGCGACTCTTCTACCGAAGCCCGCAACCTTTATCAGGAAGGTTGCGAAGCGATGGACCATGGACACTTCGAAGAAGCCATCGCCTTATTCACGGCGTCGCTCGAATTGGAGCCCGACGATGCAGCATATAGCAACCGCGCATTCGCCTGGACAGAGCTCAATGAACTTCGCAAGGCAATTGCCGATTACGACCAAGCCATTCAACTGGGCGAAGATATCTCTCCCTACCTTGCCTCGCGAGGTTGGTGTTATGAGCAGTTAGGTGAGTATCAGAAAGCCTTGGAGGACTATAACCGAGCGATTGAGGTCGATCCAGAGAATGCCCTAGCGTACAACAACCGAGCTTGGGTGCTTGCGACATGTCCTGATGATTCTCTCCGTAATGGGGCAGCCGCGGTCAAAGATGCGCTCACGTCCTGTGAACTGAACAACTGGGAAGACGCCGGCGATCTCGACACGCTTGCCGCCGCATATGCCGAATACGGCGATTTCGAACAAGCAATCCACTGGATCACTAAGGCCATGGAAGCTGGGCAAGACAACGAGGGCCTCCAAAAGAAGTTGGATTGGTACCGCCAAGGGAAGCCGTACCGAATGACGACTCCCTCCTAACGCCGATCTTGCGGTTCGCGCCGACGTATCTCCTTTGAGCCGGGGCCGTTGATGGTTATGGATTCTTACGATTCGTCGCTCCCTCCCGAGCCGGTCGCACACACGGGCGTGCTCACACGTGAGCGGGTCACGACCATCGCGCTGTTGGCCATTACGGCCTTTGCCGTCTATTTATGCTATCGGATCACGTATCCTTTTCTGCCAGCCCTGACTTGGGCGCTGGCGTTAGCGGTGATTGCACGGCCGATTCATCGGTGGATTGCACGTCGCGTTCGGCGTAACGGGATCGCGGCTGGCATCTCGGTTATTCTGGTTACGCTTGTGCTCCTAACGCCGGTGATTCTTCTCACAATTCAGTTGGTCAGCCAGGCGTCCACTTACATCCAGAGCCTGGAATCCTTCGAGGAGGAAGCGTCTTCGGGAAACTGGGCAAGACGAATTCAACGCATCCCTTGGCTAGCCGAAGGCTGGAACTGGCTCAAGGAGCAGGTCCAAGTTCAGCACAGCCTAAGCAATGTGTTCTCTAGTGTTGGCCGTGGCGTCTCGTTGACACTCAGCGGATCCCTTTGGGGCGCCACACAACTGCTGATTGCTCTCTTGGTGCTGTTTTTCCTGTTCCGTGACGAACCCAAGGCCATTCAAGCGCTCCGCTACTATTTGCCGCTCTCACCGAAAGAGACAGACCACCTGCTGACGCGCGTCAACGATACAATTCACGCCACCATCTATGGCACCGTCGTCGTGGCCGCGGTCCAAGGAGCCTTGGGTGGCCTAATGTTCTGGTGGTTAGGATTGCCGGCGCCTTTATTCTGGGGATTTATCATGGCGGTCCTGGCGATCATCCCGTACTTGGGCGCATTCGTGATCTGGGCGCCCGCGGCAATTTACTTAGCGGCGCAAGGCAGTTGGGGAAAGGCGCTATTGCTTACGGCCTGGGGTTTGATCATCGTAGGGCTAATCGACAACCTGCTTTATCCCATTTTGGTCGGTAAGCGGCTGCGACAACACACGCTTGTGGCGTTCTTCGCAATTCTCGGGGGCTTGACCGCCTTCGGCGCGTCAGGCATTGTGCTGGGACCAGTGATCGTCAGCACGACTGCCGCCCTGATCGATATCTGGTGGCAACGCACCTCCGCCGGGCAGGCCGCCGATTCGTCACCTACGGATGCGGCAAGTCAGCGCCCGTAATTGCAGACGATAGAACTCGAACTTAGGCTCGTGGGAGTACCGGTATGAGTCATCGGGATTCGGATCAGGCGAACCGAAGGCAGTTCTTACAAGGCGCGGCGGCTTCGCTCTCGGCGCTGGCGGCGACGCAGGCGGCGTTTGGACGAGAAGACGCCACGCCCGACAAGGAAACTCGCAAGAGTTCGCTGATCGAGGAGGAAAACGCCAAAGAGGGCGCGCGGGACTGGCAGTTAACCCGAGTACGCTTGGACAAGACCGGCGGTTTTCGTTCTCCGGTGATCGAAGGTTATTGTTCCAAGCAAAGTGTCGCGGCCGGAGAGTCGATCGACATTTTCGTATCTACCGCGCCGGCTCAAGAATTCATCATCGAGATTTTCCGCACCGGCTACTACGGCGGCCGAGGCGCGCGGCTGATGGCGACCTTAGGCCCCTTTCCGGGCAAGACGCAACCAACTCCAGAGCCTCAAGGCGAGCGACTCCTGATTGAGTGCCGTTGGGAGCCCACCACCTCAATCACCATTCCCGATGATTGGCCAAGCGGCGTCTATTTGGGCCGCCTCAGCACCACGTCGGACGCCACAGGATACGGCTACTGGCAAAGCTATGTGGTGTTCATTGTTCGCGATGACCGGCCGGCTGACATCCTTTTCCAATGCTCCGACAATACCTGGCAGGCGTACAATCGCTGGCCCGATAGCTACTCACTCTATTTACACCCCAAGGGAGTCCAGGGGCCGTGGGCCGATGTAAGTTTCGACCGCCCCTACAGCAAATACGCACAGATTTACGAGAACCCACAATCGGTCGGCTCGGGCGAATGGTTGTGTTTTGAGTTCCCGTTTGCTTATTGGCTAGAGCAGCACGGTTACGACGTCACCTATTGCTCCAACAGCGACATGCTTACGCCCGATCGTGGCTTGAAGTGCAAAACGTTCCTTAGCGTCGGCCACGACGAATACTGGGACATTCGCCAGTATGAAAGTGTGGTCAAGATGCGCGACTCGGGCGTGAACCTGTTGTTCTTCTCCGGAAACGCCGTGTGTTGGGTCAGCCCGTTCCGCGAGAGTTTCGATGGCCGGCCGAACCGCATTCTTTTCCGCGGCGGCCCGTATGGCGCCAATCACCGGTGGGCCGTCGAGCGTGAGCAGAACTTCGGACCGTTCCCACATCGCGGCCCCGATGAAGGTTACCTCATAGGCGCCCGCAACCTCCGCCCAGTCAATGGCGGCGGCGACTGTACGTGCGTCAATCCTGACCATTGGATCTTCGAGGGAACGGGCATGAAGAAGGGCGAGAGCATCCCCGGCCTGATCGGCTGGGAATTTCATGGCGATCCCCCCGAAGATTTGCCCGGTTTGGAAGTTGTGGCCGCAGGCACAGCTTTGCAGGGCGGCGTGAATCCTTCCCCTTGGACTGCAACCATTTATCCGGGCCCCAAAGACAACTTTGTGTTCAATGCCGCCACCATTTTCTGGTGCCAAGACTTGGCGAGTCCGCCCGGTCACATGTTGCCCTGGTCACACTGGTCGCGGCCGCACGGCCCTGACGAACGTGTGCAGCGTATTACGCACAATTTGCTCCGCCGTGCCATCGGCTCGGCGTAAGCCGAAGAGCAGACAAGAGGTGCTTGACCATGAATCCGCGGTCAAGCATTAAACAGCGGTTACCGGCCCAGCCCGTTCGGTTCTTCCCCGTTTTGACCACAGCATGAACCAAAAACCGCCGTCCTCAATGACGGCGGAGCGTCTCTTTCTCAGGTGCTATTCGGCTAAGGTGTAGTTGTTACCTCGCCTCCCGAACGCGTCACAAGGCGAGCGAACTCGCGAATATCAATCGTGCTGGCGATGAGTCGCACTGAACCATCGCCAAAAGCGACATTCGCGCCGGCCGGATGGAAAGCGTAGGTCTCGCCGGTTCCTTCCGAACCATAGTATGGATGCGGAAACGACGTGCTGCCAAAGTCTTCGCCATTGGTGCAGTTCACGGCGCACGGGCCGGGGAACGTTGCGCCGTCGTGACTGGAGCCATCCACACTAAAGTCACTGGCCGGGCGCGCCCACCCACCACCATTCACGCGCTGATTGGGCAGATCGCCAACCCGTTGACGACGTCGATAAAGATACGGGCGTCCCGCCGATTCGGCGTAGAGAATCGTGTTCGAAAGTCCATCCGTCACGTCCGCCAGTCGCGGCTCTCCATTCTTGATGAGAATGCCATCGCCCGCCTTATCAACCAGACTGGCGGTAAGCAGCCGTTGATCGACGCCAATGGTGGGCGAGTAATCGGTTACGGCGTTCACATCGGCAGTCCAAGGGCTCGCTTCAGGAAGCCCATCGAGGCGATTGGGGTTCGGCGACGAAGGGCAAAGAAACGACTCGATCGGCGTTGATACAACAGGGCGATTGACCACGTCATGCCAGTTCTTCGTCTGGTCATACTGATTGTACCGATTCCCTTGCTCAATAAACGGCAAGAGAAATGTTAAACCGGCAATGCGAGGCAACGGCGTCAACCCCGCCGGCCGAACGCTCGACGGAAGCTTGCCATAGGTATCGTGAAAGTTATGCGCCGCCAGCGCCAATTGCTTGAGATTGTTGGTGCACGACATGCGCCGAGCCGATTCGCGAGCCGCCTGCACCGCCGGTAGCAATAACGCTACCAGGATGCCGATAATGGCAATCACGACCAGTAGTTCAACAAGGGTGAATCCTTTCCGACGATCGACCGAGCATAATTTCATCTTACAAGTCTCCTACAAGGTTGTTGGTGCCCCCTGCGTCCCCATGCAGGGCGTTAACGTGTCAGGTTCAGAGGTGGAAGTTCGGAAACGCCTTCGGCCACGCGAACCACAAGATCGGTGGTTGTAGGGCTCTCATACTTGCGTGGCAGCACGTTCGGTCCCGGCACAGCGCCATCGCCGCTACGAATCGGTTGGTAGAGCGTGACCGTAACGGTGTATTCCCCCGGAGCGACGCCATCGCCATTGTCATAGGTCGAGAGGATGAACTTTCCATCCTCCCCCACGTAACCACGCGCGGGGATCACTCGCGGATCAGCCGGATCTTTGGGATGTAACACAACCATAGCGCCCGGCACCGGCTTGCCCTGAAACGTGACCGTTCCCTCAACGGGATAAACCGCAACCCGGTCTGACGCGCCTTTACTGCATCCCGAGAGCAGGGCGCCCGCCAACACAACCGCCAAAGCGCAAAGGCCGCGACGGGGCTCCCATTGGCTCTTGTCGCGACGTACCAAAACAGAATGAGCGCGAGAAACCATACAAAACTCTCCTTGGAGTAAGAGCAAACCGTAGCACGCCGCGCAGACCACCCCTACGCAGCCTCACGGTGAACAGGCAAAGTCACGAGGATATCGGCGGCTGGGTCGCACTCACCTTCCGAATCAATCACGGTCGCCACCACAACCTGATTGATCACCTTCCGCACACCTGCAACGCGCTGCACGCACTCTTGCGCCAGTTGCCTGGCGTAGAACGTGTCGACGACCCCCTGTAGCAGAATGGTTTGCCCCGTTACCTCGACAGAAATGAAATGCAGCGGGGCCAACCTGCGCATCGCAAGGAAAGAATCAATGCGTCGCTTTAGATCACGTTCGGCAGTCTCATCTCGTGCGGTTGGGAACTCGGTCATAAAGAATATTCCTGAAAGTCGAAAACGGGCTTGGTACTCGTCGGCGAGCTTGCGAACGACAACAGGCGCACTTCATGGTTCAATCTCCAAATGGTCAAACAAGGTTCAAAGCCGCTTGGCTCTCAACGTTCGGCCGTGGAAAGCGAATCTTTGCGCTCGCTCAAGGCTTCACGTGGAACTCCATGTCCAGGGTTTACGCGCACGACGCCTGCCGTTGCACGGTACGGGCGGCGGCCAACAAGGCGCGGAAGAGCGAGAAAACCGGACTAGGCGCATGGATGTCACTCTGCGACTCCGCACGCCTCCGGTTGTCCCGGTCAGCGAGACGCGATCGTGTTCAGCAGAAGGGCCGTCTGGACGTCAGATAGGCCGTGAATGTCAATCCGAATTCGCCACGCCGGACGCTCCGGCATGGCTCAAGCCCCAATTTTTGATTCAGGAATTGCGATCGCTACGACGCAGACGATGCTTCTCCGTTCGCTCGATCTGCACAATGACGCCATCCTGCACGACGATGTGCACCGAGCCAAATCGCAACTCCCGCAGTGCATTGCGAATTTCGGCAAGCTCGGCATCACTCAGGTCGGCGGCGCGCGGCGCTTGCCTCTTATCCGTGGTGGTCGCTCTGGTCATTGCGAACTATTCCTTTTCTAGGTCCCTACCGATCTCTCTTCCGACTGCCGTTCAGATCACGTAATTGGGCACGAACACGTGGGCGTTCTTGGGATACACGTAAACCGTTTCTCCTGGCGTTAGAGCCAGTTCTCGATACTGTTCAAGGCTGAGATCCACCTGAACGTCGTCGCCCTCATCGGTTTGCAATATTACCTTCGCCAGGGAGCCAGCGGGGTTGATGCGCATGACCCGCGCTTGCAAGCTGGGAGCGCCATTGCGCGAGCGCTTGATGTACAACTCGTAAGGACGCATATAAACCCGGGCGTCGCGTTCTTGCTCGTAAGGATAGTTGGGATAATCCAGCGCCAGCTCTCCCAGTCGAGCTTTACCTTTTCCGACACGGCCGCGGAAGATGTTCACCTGTCCAAGGAATTCCATAACGAATTCCGTAGCCGGGCGATGGAAGACCTCTTCGGGCGTTCCGACCTGCTCAATGCGGGCATGGTTCATCACCACCACACGGTCAGCCACTTCCAAGGCCTCTTCCTGATCATGCGTTACCAGGATGCTGGTCAGATGAATTTCCTCGTGTAAACGACGGAGCCACGTTCGCAGGTCTTGCCGCACCTTGGCGTCCAACGCACCAAACGGCTCATCCAAGAGCAGCACCTTGGGCTCCACCGCCAGCGCCCTCGCTAAAGCCACCCGCTGACGTTGACCGCCCGAAAGCTGCGACGGCATGCGATCGCCAAACCCTTCCAACTGCACCAGACGCAGCAGCTCGCGAACACGTTCGCGAATT